>NZ_CP107551.1:0-302155 GCF_025837095.1 Rhodococcus sp. Z13 | reverse complement strand
GCACCGGCGGCGCCTGGCGCCCGAGCCCGGGCGCGATCTACCCCACCCTCTCCCAGCTCGAGGACGAGGGACTCGTCACGGTCGAGAAGGAGGGCGGCCGCAAGCTCGCGTCGCTGACCGAGGCCGGACGCGCCTACCTCGACGACCCGGAGAACGGCGTGGGCGATCCCTTCGCCGGCCACACCCGCGACGCGGCGGGACCCGACCTGCGCGGAGCGCTGCGGGAACTGCAGGACGCGGTGCGCGCGGTGGCGGTGAACGGCACCGACGCCGACGCGGCCGCGGCCCACGCGGTACTGGTCGAGGCCCGGCGGTCCGTCTACCGGATCCTGGCGGGCGACGCCGTCACTCCCGGCGACGGGACCCCCACCACCCCGGAGGACTGACCCCGCGGCCGATCCCGCTCAGCCGCGGGCGAAGAGATGGATGCGCTGCTCGCGGCTGCGTTCGAGGTGCGCCCGCATGTGCTCGCGGGCCGCGGCCTCGTCCCGCGCGCGGAGCGCCTCGAGGATCTGCGCGTGCTCCTCGTTGAGGAGGTCCGGCTCACCGTAGTTGGACGGCGGCCCGGAGTCGTAGATACGCAACTGAGTAGTGAGGCGGACCAGCAGCGCCGTGATGGTGGCGTTGTGGGCTGCCTGCCACAGGGCCTCGTGGAACCGGAAGTTCCCCACCCGGACGGACTCGTCGTCGGCCGCGGAACAACACGAGTCGTGCAGCCGCTCGAGGCGGGCCATGTCCAGATCGGTGTGCCGGATCGCGGCGGCGCCGGCGGCCTCGGATTCGAGCGCGATGCGTGCGGCGTAGATCTCGATCACGTCCTCGGGGGTTCCCGACCGCACCCGGAAGCCGCGCGTCGCGCGCTCGAGCAGCCCGTCGTGCGCGAGCCAGTTGAGGGCCTCGCGGATGGGGGTGCGCGACGCCCCGTAGGTCTCGCTGAGCTGGGTCTCGTGCAGGGCCGTACCCTGCGGGAACTTGCCCGCCAGGATGTCCGAGCGCAGCCGCAGATACTGCTTGGAGGTCTGGTCGTCGCGGCCGGTCGGCGACTCGACGAGAAGCGAGCTCTCCAGGTCCGCCGCAGCGTCCTGCTCGGTCATGTACATCCTCCGATGCGTGTGCGGATACGTGCGCCGATTATGCCATCGTTCACATTCGGATACTTGCGTATACGTTTTTCGTCGTTTAGCGTCGCTTGTCGGAAACGACGAGAGGACGAGGAAGTGCACCAGCCGGCAGCCGCAGACGAACAGGTACTGATCGGCGCCGAGGAACTGGCCCGCGATCTCGACGCCTTCACCGTCCTGCATGCCACCGTGGCCTTCCCGAAGCCGCGCTTCGACGGCGACTACCGGCCCGAATCCGGTCACGGCATCTGGCGCGAGGCCCACATCCCCGGCTCCCTCCACGCCGATCTGCTCGGTGGTTTCAGCGCACCGAACGCCCGCCTGCACTTCACCCGCCCCACCCCCGACGCCCTCGCCGCGGCCCTCGCCGAGCTCGGCGTGACCCCCGACGCCGAGATCGTCGTCTACGACGAGGGCGGCACCACCTGGGCGTCGCGTCTGTGGTGGATGCTGCGCAACATCGGTGTCCGGGCCCGCGTGCTCGACGGTGGCTTCGCCCGCTGGACCGCCCTGGGTCTGCCCGTCGAGACCGGCGACACGCCCGCGCGTCCGGCCGCCCCGGTCCGCACCGGACCGACCGACCGCGGCCTGTGGCGCGACCGCGAGGACGTGCTCGCCGTGGTCACCGGGGACGCCCCCGGCAGCCTGGTCTGCGCCCTCGACGCCGAGCAGTTCGCCGGCACCGCGACCACCCGCTACGCCCGCCGCGGCCACATCACCGGCAGCCGCAACCTGCCGGCCAAGAGCCTTCTCGACGAGGGACTGCTGCGCCCGGTCGAACAGGTCGCCGGGCGCGCCGACGCGGTCCTCGCCGGCGCGTCGAAGCCCCTGATCCTGTACTGCGGCGGCGGGGTCTCCGCCTGTCTGCTCGCCCTCGCCCTGGTGCGGGCAGGACACGAGGAGATCACCGTCTACGACGGTTCCCTCGAGGAGTGGACGGCCGATCCCGCCCTGCCGATGACCACGCTCACGGAAGGGGAGGGCGGCTCATGATGCGATGTCCGCGTTCCTGACCCGACCAGGCCCGATTCCCTTCTCCAGACAGGAACTTCCGTGACCACCACCCCCATCGTCGACGAGATCGCCACCACCCTCGACGCGCTCCGCGCGAAGACACCCCTGGTGCACTCGCTGACCAACATCGTCTCGGCGAACTTCCTCACCAACGTGCTGCTCGCCGCCGGCGCCAGCAACGCCCACATCGACAACCCCCACGAGGCAGGCGATTTCGCGCGCATCGCGGGCGGTGTCCTCGTCAACCTCGGCACCCCCTCCGACGAGACGGCCGTCGCCTTCACCCGCGCCGCCGAGGCAGCACACGAGGCCGGCACCCCCTGGGTGCTCGACCCCGTCGGCGTCGGTGGCCTCGCCTGGCGCACCTCGCTCGCCGCCGACCTGCTGCAGTACCGGCCCACCGCGATCCGCGGCAACGCCTCGGAGATCATCGCGCTCGCCGGACTCGGCGGTGACACCCGCGGCGTGGACAGCGCCGACGAGTCGGCCGCCGCCGTTCCCGCCGCGCTCGCCCTGCTCGACCGCGCCGAGGCGGTCTCCGCCTCCGGTCCCGTCGACCATCTCGTCGGCCGCGACCGTGAGGGCGTCCTCGTCGGTCTGCGCATCGCCGGCGGCAGCGCGATGCTGCCCCGCGTGACCTCCACCGGCTGCTCGCTCGGCGGCCTGGTCGCGGCCTATCTCGCCGTCGCCTCCACCCCGCTGATCGGTCTCGCCGCAGCCCACACCCACGTCGCGGTCGCCGCCGAGATCGCCGAGGCGAACTCCTCGGGACCGGGCTCGTTCGCGGTGGCCTATCTCGACGCGCTCTACACGGTGGACGCGGACACGCTGCGTGAGCGCGCCCGCGTCGAGCCGTTCGCACTCCCCACGAAGGACACGAAGTAATGGCGATCAAGACCTTCTGGTACCTCACCCAGGCCGACGGTGACTTCCCCTGGAGCCCCGGCGGGCTCTACCCCGTGGACGGGCAGCGTCAGATCGCGCTGGCGAAGGCCATCGACGAGGGCGGTTTCGACGGCGCGCTCGTCGCCACCTGGCCGAACGACCCGTTCGTCTCGGCGACCTGGGCGGCGGCGCACACCACCCGGATGAAGTTCCTCGTCGCGATCTACGCCAACATGACCCCGGCGCGGCTGCTCGCCGAGAAGGCCCTGACCTTCGACGCGTTCAGCGGCGGCCGGCTGATGATCAACTCGGTCAACGGCCGCGAGAACATCCTCACCAAGTACGACATGAACGTCGAGCACGACCGGCGCTACGAGCTCGGTGAGCAGTACTGGGCGGACTTCCGTCGCATCTACGCCGAGGGCACCGAGTCGAACTTCCCGAACACCCCGCTGCGCATCGATGCCCCGGCGAACCACTCGGTGCCGCTGTGGGGCACCGGCGACTCCCCCGCCGGCCTGCAGAACGCCGGCAAGGTTCTCGACGCCTATCTGGTGATGCTGCGCGAGACCTCCTTCGTGAAGGACAAGTTCACCGTGGCCCGCGACGCCGCAGCCGCCGAGGGACGCGAGTTCACCGACTTCGGTGCTCTCTCCGGTGTGATCGTCCGCCCGACCCGGGGCGAGGCGATGGACCGCTTCCGCGCCCTGTTCGAGAAGGCCGGGATCGAGCAGATCCAGGACGTGCTCGACAAGGCGGTCCGCCGCCGCACGCACGGCAAGCAGGACCTGAAGACCTTCACCGCCCGCGACGCGCAGCGGCAGGGCTGGGTCGACACGATCAACGCCGGCAGGCTGCCGGAACCGGAGGACCTGTATCTCGGCGACGGTCTCTACGCGGGTATCACCGCCTGGTCGCCGCTGGACATCTTCGCGACGGGTTCGTCGGCCGTCTACTACGTCGGCACCCCCGACGAGATCACCGGGCACGTGAGCGCCCTGCGTGACGCGACGGGCCTGACCACTCTCATCCTGGCCGGGTGGCCGCTGATCGATGAGGCGAAGAACGTTGCGGAGCACCTGATTCCGCGTTTCCGCGAACTCTGACGAGCGGGTCGAAGCAGGGGTCGGTCAGGGTTCGACCACGAGACGGAAGCCCGCGCCGACCCCTCCGCGTTCGTCGAGTTCGGCGACGATCCGGTCGGCGCGCTGGTAGATGCCCCACCGCGGAGCCTCCAGCGGGATGTCCGGCAGGGTCGTGTCGTCGAAGCGGTACCCCACCGACAGGCCGATCCACTCCCCGGTGTCGGTGCGCACCAGCGGGCCGCCCGAATCGCCGGGCCGCATGAGCAACGACGACGCCAGCAGGTCCTCGCCGACGAGCACCTCGTCCGCGATCGTGCACGCCACCGACGTGCTGCGGCCCGCGGCGCATTGTCTCCCGACGATCGCTGCGCCGCCGTCGAGACCGCCGATCGAGGTGAGGACGACGCGCTCGTTCCGGTCGTTGGGGGCCGACGTGTTGGAGCCGCGTACCCGGGTCTCGTCGAGCACGAGCACCGCGTAGTCGGCGATCTCGTCGGTGGGCATCCCCAGCAGGTCGATCGATCCGGTGCCGGCGACCTCGGATTCGGTTCCGATCGGTCCGCGATGCTGTTCGTCGACCTTCCAGATCGGCGACGAGCCCGTCTGGCGACAGTGCCCGGCGGTGACGGCGACGAGCCGCCCGCCGGCGTCGTGCCCGATGGCCGCGACCGAGCACCAACCCGGGGCGGGCTCGGCCGAGAAGGTGATGCCGTCGCCGGGACGCAGGACGATCCGGTCGTCCCCTCCCCCGGCCGACGCCGTGCCCGCCGCAAACATCCCGAGAAGTGTGCTCGCACAACCGATCACGAACGCGCGACGCATCACTTCTTCGCAGTCTTGGCGGCCGCCTTCACGGACTTCTTGAACTCGCGCACCTCGCGCAGGGTCTGCTCGTCGACGACGTCGGCGACGGAACGGCGCGAACCCTCCACGCCGTAGTCCCCGGCGGCCTCGCGCCACCCTGCGGGCCGTACCCCGATCTGTTTCCCGAGCAGCGCCAGGAAGATCCGCGCCTTCTGGTCGCCGAAGCCGGGGAGCTTCCTCAGCCGCCGCAGCACTTCCTTGCCGTCGGGGTCGCCGGAGGTCCACAACGCGGCGGTGTCGCCGTCGTACTCGTCGACGATCGCGGCGCACAACGCCTGGATGCGCTGCCCCATCGACTTGGGGAACCGGTGGACGGCCGGCTGCTGCGCGCACACCGCGACGAACTCGTCGGGATCGGCCTCGGCGATGCGGTGCACGTCGAGACCGCCGAGCCGGTCGGCGAGCTTCTTGGGCCCCGCGAACGCGGTCTCCATCGGAACCTGCTGGTCGAGCAGCATGCCGATGAGCAGCGCCAGCGGATTCCCCGCGAGCAGTGCGTCGGCGTCCGGATCTCCGACCAGGTGCAACGTCGATGCCATGGGGACGATCATGCCCTGTGTGCCGCGTCGGTCGCCACGCGTGGACCCGGGGTCAGGGCCTGCGCCACACCCCCACCGCCAGGACGACGCCGAGGGTGAGGGCCACCGCCAGCGCGAGGGCGTGCGCCCAGTGTTCGAACAGGGTGGGCTCGGAGGTGTCGGGCACGGCTGCCAGCGCGGCGAACAGCGCCACCACCGCGATGACCGCACCGGCCGCCGACCAGCCCTGCGCCAGCCGGGTGTGGCGGGCCCCACGCAGTTCGGCACTGCGCAGCATCGCGTGTTCGATGACGTCGACGGCGGTGGCGAGTTCGGCGTCGAGCGTGTCGATCTCGTCGGCGACGCGCCGCGCCAGGAGCGCCCGCAGCTGCGTGGGCCGGGTCCACGAGTGGAGCCGGTCGTCATGGATCGATTCCTTGCGCAGCAGCGTCCGTTCCATCCGGCGGGCCTGCATCGCGGCGATGTCTTCGAGTGCGTCGGCGAGCCGGTCACCGGTGAGACCTTCGGGGCTGCGCAGATGTTCGAGGGTCTTCCAGTAGTCGGCGGAGGCGCGTGCCCGCACGGCCACCCACGGCACGAGCCCGTAGATCATCTCGCCGGTGCCGTGCCCGGCGTCGTCGGTGCCCGGGGCAGTCGCCTCGAGGTCGAACAGCACCGCGCTCGAATCCTCGCGCACCGCGATGGCCGCGCCGGGTTGCACGGGCCGGTCCACCAGCGGGACCCGGTCCCAGCCCCACAGCACACCCCAGGACCGGGCCGCGGCACGGGCGTCGGAGCCGGTGCGGGGACCGTCCACCAGCGAGTGGACCCGCTCCCCGCCGTTCGAGACCACCTCCACGAGCAGGCCCTCGACGATCTCCCGATCACCGACCCCGCGGTGCCGGTGGACGACGAGTTCGCGCACGGGCTTCCAGGTCGCCTGCACGTACAGCTGCCGGCCGAGCCCGGGGAAGAGATCGTCGAGGCTCGCCCGTCCGGCCAGGTCGAAGGGGGCGAGGAACTCGTCGAGCACCGCCTCGAAGCCGGCGCCGTCACGGTTCTGCAGCGGGTCGCTGCGCCAGTCGATCATCGGTGCGCTGTCGTCCGTGAGTGCCTCGAGTGCCAGCACGAGACCGTGGCCGGGCACGTCCCACAGCGACACGCACGCGGCGGGACGTCCGACGAACGGCCGCGCGGAGTACGGGTCCGTGCGCAGCACACCGGTGGGGACCCCGAAGGTGAGCTCCGGCCGTGTGCGGTCGACGACGTGCCGGAACGCGAGCATGCTCGGTGGACGGACACCGTGCCCCGAGTCGGAGTGCTCACGGATGCGGGCGGGCAGGAACGGCTCGGTCCCCCCGACGGCCGGCTCCCGCGGCGGGGGTTCGGGCGCGGCGTCGACGTCGAGCGCCAGGAGGAACACCTTCAGAACACCGACACACCCCGTGACGAAACCGACGGTCGAGACGCCGACTCCGGACTTCGCGAGAGCGCGGTCTGCCATCACACTCACCACTTCCGAACCCGCCGCACCGGCTGCGGCGACCCTGAACCGGCAGTATGTCAGTTCTGCAGGGGAAAGCAATCCGGTGCGGTACGGCGCAGGTGGAGAGACGTGACCAGGGATGACGGAAGTTGTCCACCGTCCGTCCACGTGTTGTGCACAGCTTTGTCCACAGGCTGGGAACAAACTCACATCCCGGCCCTGCGGGGCGGGTGCGCTACTTGTCGGCGAGCAGCTTCTCCGCGGCGGCGAGCAGCACGCAGGTCGCCACGCCGTCCATCGCCTTCTCGAGCTCCCCGAGCGAAGGGAAGCTCGGCGCGAGACGGATGTTCTTGTCCTCGGGGTCCTTCTTGTAGGGGAAGGCCGAGCCGGCGGCGGTGAGGGCGATGCCCGCCTCCTTCGCCAGCGCGATGACCCGGGCGGCGGTGCCCTCGACGACGTCGAGGCTGATGAAGTAACCGCCCTCGGGCTCGGTCCACGAGGCGATCTTCGACGCGCCGAGGCGCTCCTCGAGGATGCGGCGGACCAGCGCGAACTTCGGTGCGAGGATCTCGCGGTGCTTGGCCATGTGGGCCCGCACCCCGTCGGCGTCGCGGAAGAAGCGCAGGTGACGCAGCTGGTTGACCTTGTCCGGGCCGATGGTCTTGATGCCGAGATGCTTCTGGTACCAGGCGAGGTTCTCGGTGGAGCTGCCGAAGAAGCTCACACCCGCACCGGCGAAGGTGATCTTCGAGGTGGACGCGAGCGTGAACACGCGGTTCGGGTGACCGGCCTGCGCGGCCAGACCGAGGATGTCGATCGCGGGCGCGAGGTGCTCGGTGAGCGGGTGCACCGCGTAGGCGTTGTCCCAGAAGATGCGGAAGTCGGGGGCGGCCGTCGGCATCGACACCAGCGCGCGGGCGACCTCCTCGGAGTAGACCGAGCCGGTCGGGTTCGAGTAGGTCGGCACGGCCCACATGCCCTTGATCTGCGGGTCGTTCGCGACGAGATCGGCGATCAGCCGCACGTCGGGGCCGTCCTCACGCAGCGGCACGGGGATCATCTCGATGCCGAGATGCTCGGTGATCGCGAAGTGCCGGTCGTAGCCGGGGGCGGGGCACAGGAACTTGACGACCGGTTCCTGCGACCACGGACGCGACGAGTCGACGGTGCCGTGGAGCAGCGACCACACGACGAGGTCGTGCATGATCTCGAGGCTCGCGTTGTTGCCGGCGATCAGGTTGTCGACCGGGATGTTGAGCAGCTCGGCGAAGATGGCGCGCAGCTCGGGCAAGCCGGTGAGGCCGCCGTAGTTGCGGGTGTCGGTGCCGTTGCCGTCGCGGTAGTCGCCTTCACCCGGCAGCGACAGCAGCTCCGCGGAGAGGTCGAGCTGCTCGGGCGAGGGCTTGCCGCGGGTCAGGTCCAGCGTCAGCTTCTCCGACTTCAACCGTTCGTAGTTGGCGGACTGGCGCTCGTGCTCTGCAACGAGTTCCTCATGGCTCATCAACCCGAACTGGGTCTGCGTAGGCATGCGGAGGGACCTTTCACCGTGCACGGCGACACGGGCATCGGCGGAATTTAAGAGGACCCCGCGCACCCGGCAGAGCCCGTTGACCCTTGCTGCCTTCCGGCCCTGGGGGAGTTCACAGGATGCACGCCGCGCGGGATCCATCGGCAAGTGTAGAGGAAGGCGGGTCCCCGCGGCGAACCCACCCCTCCGGCAGCCCACCGACACCCCTGCGACACCCCTCACAACAGCCCCGGATTTGCGACATGACCTCACCGTTTGGCAACTTCGCCCGATCATTCGGTATGCTTCCCCACGGAGGATTCGCCTAGTGGCCTATGGCGCTCGCCTGGAACGCGGGTTGGGTTAACGCCCTCAGGGGTTCAAATCCCCTATCCTCCGCCACGGAAAGCCCCGTGGGACGCACAGTCCCACGGGGCTTTCCGCATTTCCGGGCCCCTTCTGCGGGTGCCGGACTATTCGCAGGCGATGCCGTCGCCGTCCCCGTCCAGCTTCGCGCGGTAGCCCGGTTGCCCGGCGTACAGCGGGGCGGCGCCCGCCGCCCTCGCGGCCTTGCAGTTCGGGTAGTACTCCCCTTCCGGAGCCGGAGCCGGAGCCGGAGCCGGCGCGGGCGGCTGCGTCGTCGCGGCGGGTACCGGGGCGGGTGCTGGCGGCACGGGCACCGGGGACGGGGCCGTGAGGGTGGTGGAGCGCACGGTCGTCGTCGGGACGGCCACGGCGGGAGTGGCGGCGCCGCAGTCGGTGAGGACCCGCACCATCGCATCGTGCTCGGCCTGCGTCACCCACAGCCCGTAGATCGCCTTGACCTCGATCTGCCGCGCGACGTAGGTGCAGCGGTAGGCCCGGTTCGGGGGCAGCCAGGTGGCGGCGTCGCCGTCGCTCTTCTGCTGGTTGGTGGGCCCGTCGACCGCCTGCAGGTTGCGCGGGTCGTTCGCGAGGTCGATGCGGGTGCCGGCGTCGAGCTGCTGGGCACCCTTCTGCCAGGCGTCCGAGAGCGCGACGATGTGGTCGATCTGGACCGCCGACGAGGTGTCCGGTCCGCGGGTGAACTCGATGGTCTTGCCGGTGTAGGCGTCGTGCAGGATCCCGGACTCGACGGTGCAGTCGCGGGTGCCGGGCCGGAAGACGATGTCGACGAGGTCGCGACGCAGGATGTCGTTGCGGGTGTCGCAGCCGTTGCCGCCGAACTCCACCCGCACGTCGTCGGTCCAGGCCGGCCCGAACTGGTCACGGCTGTACCCGGTCCTGGGAGCGCGTCCCTTGACCGGCAGGGTCTCCAGCTGCGCGAGGGCCGCCGACATCGCCGACGGGTCCGCGGGAGCGGCCCCACCGTCCGTCGTCGGATCGGCGGTGGTGGTCGTGGGGGCGGTCGTCGACGTGGTGGTCGCGGTAGGGGCGGACGTCACGACCGGCGAAGGTGGCGAGGGTGCCGCCTCCTCCTCCGGGGCGTCGCACCCCACGAGGGCGAGACCTGCGACCGTCGCCACGGCGAGCGTGCGCAACCGGGACGGGAAAGGGGAGAACGACATCGACGAAGAACTCCTGAGAACGGGGGTCGGTGCTCCCTGGTCATCGCCCCCGAGACTCGGCCCTGTTACAGACCACAATCCGCAACCCCGAGTGTGTCGAAGTCCACGCCGCCCGGCACCCGACACCGTGACGTGCGGTTCCTAGGATCGATCGCGTGGTCGGATACGGGAAGCAACTCCAGGGTGTCGCGATCGCGCTCTCGTCACTGGCCGGTTTCGTCGACGCTTTGGGTTTCATCACACTCGGCGGAGTGTTCGTGTCGTTCATGAGCGGCAACTCCACCCGCCTTGCCGTCGGCGCGTCGCAGAGCGCGTGGGGCACGGTCGGTCTGATCGGCGGGATCATCGCCGTGTTCGTGCTCGGTGTGATCCTCGGCAGTGTCGTCGCCGAGCTCACCGACCACGACCGGCGCACGCGCAAGACCGCGGTGCTCGTGACCGTGACAGCCCTGCTCACAGTGGGCGCGGTGAGCGAATTCCTGGGCTGGACCGCGGTGGCGGTGATCGCTATGACCCTCGCGATGGGCACCGAGAACTCGGTGTTCCGCCGCGGGGGTGAGACGACCGTGGCCCTGACCTACATGACCGGTGCGCTGGTGAAGATCGGGCAGCGTGTCGCCGCGGCCTTCTTCGGCGGGCCGCGCTGGAGCTGGCTGCCCTATCTGGGCCTGTGGGGCGGGCTGATGACCGGCGCCGTGATCGGCGCGTTCGCCCATCAGGCCATCGGGCTGCACGCCCTGTGGATCGCGGCGGCCTTCGCGGCGGCGCTGACGGTCGCGGTCAGACTGCTCCCCTCCGATGCCCTCGCCACCGACGCCTGACGGCCCACTGCCCGGAAGGGGACAAAACGACCATCCCCGTACGCTCGTACGCTGGGTAGCTCGGCTACGGTGCATCACATGCGGACGCGTCCCTACGCCACCACCAGCCCCACGAGGCTCGCTGCGGCACTCCTCGAGGTGGCCGCACGCAGCGGTCTCGACGCGGCCAGCGTGCGCGAGGTCGCGAACGAGGCGGGAGTGTCGATCGGTGCGGTACAGCACCACTTCCCCACCAAGGACGAGATGCTCGCGTTCTCGTTCCGCACCCTCGCGGACCGGGTCCTGAACCGGCTGAGCAACGTCGACCCGGACATCGATCCGGGACGCACCCTGTTCGCGGCACTCAGCCAGCTGCTGCCGCTCGACGAGACGCGCGGCAACGAGGTCCACGTGATGTCGGCGTTCACCGTGCGGGCGGTGACCTCCCCGTCGCTGAGCGCCGTCCGCAGCGCCACCCTGTTCACGATCCGCACCGGCATCTCCCGCCTGCTGCTCGAGGCCGGCACACCCGACGCGGAGACCCGCGCGGCGTTGCTGCTCGCCGCGGTCAACGGACTCGCGCTCGACGCTGCGGCGAGCCCCGAGCTGTATCCGCGCGAGTACCTCACCCACGCCCTGCACACGCAGGTCCAGCTCGCGCTCGCCGGCGCCGACGTGCACTGACCCGCCCCCGGGACTACCGGGCCGACCAGCCGCCGTCCATCGTGTACGACGCGCCGGTCACCATGCCCGCCTCGTCGGAGGCCAGCCAGGCGACGAGCGAGGCAACCTCCTCCGGTTCGACCATCCGCGGCACGGCCTGGCCGGTGAGCAGCACCTCGGACAGCACCCGGTCCTCCGGGATACCGTGCACACGGGACTGTTCGGCGATCTGCCGCTCGACCAGCGGGGTGCGCACGTAGCCGGGGTTGACGCAGTTGCTCGTCACGCCCTTCGGCCCGCCCTCGAGCGCGACCACCTTGGACAGCCCTTCGAGACCGTGCTTGGCGGTGACGTAGCCGGCCTTGAACGCCGAGGCGCGCAGGCCGTGCACCGACGAGACGTTGACGATGCGGCCGAATCCCCGCTCGTACATCCCGGGCAGCGCCGCCTTCACGAGCAGGAAGGGCGCCTCCACCATGAGGGTCTGGATGCGGCGGAAGTCCGCGAGCGCGAAGTCCTCCACGGGCCGGACCACCTGGATGCCGGCGTTGTTGACGAGGACGTCGACGTCGAGACGGAGCCCGTCGAGCCCGTCGGTGTCGAGCAGGTCCACGCCCCAGGCCTCCCCGCCGATCTCGTGGGCGACGGCCTTGGCGGCGACCTCGTCGACGTCGGCGACGGTGACGTGCATCCCGGCGTCGGCGAGGGTCCGGGCGCAGGCCGCGCCGATCCCGCCGGCGCCGCCGGTCACGAGTGCGCGGCGGGCTCTCATGCCGACACCCGATCGGTGACGGTCTTCTCCCGGGCGACGGCCTCGGCGTCGGCGGCGTCGATGTCGCGCAGCGAGACACCCTTGGTCTCGCGGGCGACGACCACCGCGACGATCGTCACGAGCGACGACGCGAGCAGGTAGAAGGAGATCGGCACCGACGACGCGTAGCGGCTGAGCAGCGCGGTCGCGATGATCGGCGCGAGCGACCCGGCGACGATCGAGGTGACCTGGTAGCCCAGGGAGACACCCGAGTACCGCATGCGGGTCGGGAACATCTCCGCCATGATCGCGGGCTGCCCGGCGTACATGAAGGAGTGGAAGACCAGGCCGATGACGATGGCCGCGACGATCAGCGCGCTGTTGGCGGTGTCCATCATCGGGAAGGCGAGGAAACCCCACGCCCCCGCGGTGACGGCGCCGATCATGTAGACGGGCCTGCGTCCCAGGCGGTCCGAGAGCCGCCCGACCACCGGGATCACCAGGAAGTGCACCGCGTGCGCGGCGAGCATCCACCACAGGATGTGGCTGGTGTCGGCGTGGACGACGACCTTCAGGTAGGTGATGGAGAAGGTGACGACGAGGTAGTACATGACGTTCTCGGCGAACCGAAGGCCCATCGCGGTGAAGACGCCGCGCGGGTAACGCTTGAGCACCTCGAAGACGTTGAAGGAGGTCTCCTTCAGTTTCTCGGCCTCCTGCTGCGCCTCGAGGAAGATCGGGGCGTCGGTGACCTTGGTGCGGATGTAGTAGCCGATCAGCACGATGACGGCCGAGAACCAGAACGCGACGCGCCAGCCCCACGACAGGAAGGCCGATTCGGGCAGCGTCGTGGTGAGCACGAGCAGGACGACCGTGGCGATGAGGTTGCCCATCGGCACACCGGCCTGCGGCCACGAGGCCCAGAATCCGCGCGACCGGTCGGGACTGTGCTCGGCGACCAGCAGCACCGCGCCACCCCATTCGCCGCCGACCGCGAAGCCCTGGACGAACCGGAGCGTCACGAGCAGCGCCGGGGCCCAGTATCCGATGGCACCGAAGGTCGGCAGGCAGCCCATGAGGAAGGTCGCGACGCCGACCATGATGATGCTGGTCTGCAGCAGTTGCTTGCGGCCGAAGCGGTCTCCGAAGTGCCCGAAGACGATGCCGCCGAGGGGCCGGGCGACGAAGCCGACCGCGTAGGTGACGAAGGCCGCGATGATCGCGTCGAGCTCGTTGCCGCCCTCGGGGAAGAAGATCTTCGAGAAGACGAGGGTGGCGGCGGTGCCGTAGAGGAAGAACTCGTACCACTCGACGACGGTGCCCGCCATGGACGCACCGACGACCCTCCGCAGGGCGGAGGACGAACTCTCCGGCCCGTCCGTTCGTGCCTGATCGACGCTCATCCCTGCACCCTCCCGACCTCGTCTGTGATGGGGACCACTCGCAATCGCATACGCCGAGTATCCGTGCGCACATCTGCGTAAACAATGACGCGATTCGCAGAGCAGATCTGCAAAACTGCACACATGAACGTTCCGTCGGCCGACGACCTCCTCGTCCTGCTCGCCGTGGGCCGCAGCGGCCGGTTCACCAGCGCCGCCGACGAGCTCGGCGTCAACCACACGACCATCTCGCGGCGCATCGCCGCCCTCGAGCGCAGCCTCGGCGGGCGCGTGCTCACCCGCTCCGCCGGCGGATGGGAGCTGACCGACCTCGGCCGGGACGCGCTCGCCGCCGCCGAACGCATCGAGTCCGCGATCCGCGGTCTCGGCAATCCCGGCGGCCAGCGCCGCCTCGAGGGTGTGGTCCGGGT
The DNA here is from genome assembly GCF_025837095.1 of Rhodococcus sp. Z13. Lineage (NCBI taxonomy): Bacteria > Bacillati > Actinomycetota > Actinomycetes > Mycobacteriales > Nocardiaceae > Rhodococcus > Rhodococcus sacchari. The sequence goes on along the minus strand of NZ_CP107551.1, from coordinate 288,101 downwards.
GTCGGCCACCGACGGGTTCAGCGCCTACATCGCCGCCCCGGCCGGTGCGCTCGTCCGGCAGCGGCATCCGGGGATCACCGTGGAGATCGTCGCGACCACCCGGCGCGCGTCGCAGCAGCGTTCCGGGATGGACGTCGAGGTGGTCGTGGGGCAGCCGCAGGTGCACCGCGCCGAGGCGCACCGCCTCGCCGACTACACCCTCGGCCTGTACGCCTCGCGGGAGTACCTCGCCGCGCACGGCAGCCCCGCCTCGGTGCGCGACCTGCGCAACCACCGGCTGGTCTACTTCATCGACTCGATGCTGCAGGTCGACGACCTCGACGCCGCGCGTCGGCTCGCCCCGGCCATGCAGGACTCGGTGAGCTCGACGAACGTGTTCGTGCACGTCGAGGCGACCCGCGCGGCGGCGGGGCTGGGACTGCTGCCCTGTTTCATGGCCGACCGGCACCCCGATCTGGTCCGTCTCCTGCCGACCGAGGTCGAGGCGCGGCTCACCTACTGGCTGGTCGCGCGGACGGAGACGTTGCGCCGCCCGGAGGTGGGCGCGGTCGTCACCGCGATCCGGGAGGTCGCCCACGCGCAGCGGGCGGCGTTGCTGGGCAGACCCGCCGGTGACGGTGCGCCGGCGTCCGCTCGTTAGAGTTCACGGGTGTCGATTTCGGACGAGGACGTGGCCGGAGCGGGTCGTTTCGCGCCCAGCCCCTCGGGCGATCTGCACCTCGGCAATCTGCGCACCGCGGTCCTGGCGTGGCTGTTCGCGCGGTCCACGAACCGCCGGTTCCTCGTGCGTGTCGAGGACCTCGACCGGGTGCGGCCCGGTGCCGAGCAGCGTCAGCTCGCCGATCTCGAGGCCCTCGGCCTGGTCTGGGACGACCGGGTGGTGCACCAGTCCCGCCGCACCCGCCTGTACGACGAGGCGATCGACCGTCTGCACGACGCGGGCCTGACCTACGAGTGCTACTGCACGCGCCGCGAGATCCTCGAGGCGACCTCCGCTCCCCACGCGCCGGCGGGCGCCTATCCGGGCACCTGCCGTGATCTGACCGAGGCCCAGCGGGCGGAGAAACGCGAGTCGGGCCGGGCACCCGCGATCCGGCTGCGGGCCACCGAGGAGTGGTACACCATCCACGACCTGCTGCACGGCGACTTCACCGGCATCGTCGACGACCTCGTCCTGCGCCGCAACGACGGCAAGCCCGCCTACAACCTGGCCGTCGTCGTCGACGACGCCGCGCAGGGCATCGACCAGGTGGTACGCGGCGACGACCTGCTCACCTCCGCCCCGCGGCAGGCCTATCTGGCCCACCTGCTCGGCCTGCCGGTGCCGGTCTACGCCCACGTCCCGCTGGCGCTCAACGCCGAGGGCAAACGCCTCGCCAAGCGCGACGGTGCCGTGACGATGGCCGACCGGATCGCGCTCGGAGACACCCCGGCCGACGTGCTCGGCACGATCGCGGTGTCGCTGCGTCTGGCGGACCCGGGTGAGCCCGTCTCGATGCAGTTGCTGCTGGACCGCTGGAATCCCGTGCGGCTGCCCCGCGACCCCTGGGTGTTCGTCCCGTCCTGAGAATCGGACAATCCGTTCAGCGGTTCCGATTCGGAACGGGGCGCTCCGACGGTCGTGTCAAGGGTGCAGATCCGGTGTGGTGCACGTACTCTCCCCTGGAAGACAAGATCAGACCTACCGGCGAGAGGCACTTCATGACCACCGGCGGCTCCGACCCGAACCAGGACCCCAAGAATCCGGGTGGCTATCCCCCGCCCGGCAACTACCCCCCGCCCTCGGGTGGTAGCTACCCGCCGCCCTCCGGTGGCAGCTACCCGCCTCCGGGCAACTACCCTCCGCCGCAGTCCGGCGGATACACCCCGCCGCCTTCCGGGGGCAGCTACCCGCCGCCGCCCGGTAACTACCCGCCTCCGCCTGGGGCGTACGGGGCGAGCGGGGCGTACGGCGCGGGCGGCTACGGTCCGGCGCCGACGAGCCGGCTGAGCGTGGGTGATGCACTCTCCTACGGCTGGGCCAAGTTCAGCGGCAACGCCGGTGTGTGGATCCTGTTCATGGTTGCGGCCTTCATCATCCAGGCCCTGATCAGCGGCATTTTCAACGGTTTCGATTTCACGCCCGACGACAACGGTTTCAGCGCCTCGTTCTCGGCGACCAACGCGATCGGCACCGTCGTCACGACCATCGTCGGCTACCTGATCCAGGCCGCCTTCGTGCGCGGGGCGCTGGCCGAGACGGACGGACAGAAGCCCGCCTTCGGCACGTTCCTGCAGATCGGCCCCATCGGCGCCGTGATCGTCGCGGGTCTTCTCGTGGGTATCGGCACCACGATCGGCCTGTTCCTGTGCATCATCCCCGGCCTGGCGTTCGCCTTCCTGACCTGGTGGACGATGCAGTTCGTCATCGACCGCAACCAGGACGCGGTCACCGCGATCAAGTCGAGCTTCAACGCGATCAAGTCGAACGCCGGCACGCTGCTGCTGCTGGCCCTCGCGCTGCTCGGCATCAACCTGGTCGGTGCCCTGCTGTGCGGTCTCGGCCTGCTGGTCAGCGTCCCGGTCTCGATCATCGCCGTCACCTATGCCTACCGCGTCACCACCGGCGGTCCGGTCGCTCCCTGACCTGCTCGTCGACACAACCGAATACGGCAACGCGCCACGGCACTCTGTACCGTGGCGCGTTGCCGTATTCGATCATGAACAGGAGGCGAGACGATTTGACGACGGACGGATACCCACCACCTCCGCAGAACCCCCACCTCCCGGACGGGCCCGGGTACGGTGCGCCGCAGGGTGGCCCCTACGGCTTTCCCGGCCAGGGCTTCGGCGACCGGGGATTCGGCGACCAGGGATTCGGTGGCAGGACTCCCGCCGGGCTGCTGCCACGCCTGGGCGCACGCATGCTCGATTCGCTCGTGGTGGGTCTCCCGATGGGACTTCTCACCTTCGTGGTGGCCCTCTCGACGCACAGCTTCGTCTACGACCTCCTGATGTCGGCGCTGACGGGTGCCGTCGCGTTCGGGTACTGGACGTACTTCGAGTCGACTCGGGGAACGACGCCCGGGAAGAAGCTCCTCGGCCTGTCGGTCGTCGCACCCGATGGGGGCCGTCCCACCTTCGAGCAGGCCGCCAAGCGCAATGCGTTCGAGGCGCTGCAGATCCTCACAGGTGTCCCGCTCCTGGGATGGGTGGCGGACCTGATCTATCTGATCGTCTGCATCGGAATCGCCGTCACCATCGGGCAGAACCCGAGCAGACAGGGATTCCACGACGTCTTCGCAGGCGGCACGCGGGTCGTCAGGTCCTGACCCGCACCCACGAACGGGCTCCGTCCTCGGACGGGGCCCGTTCGTCGTGTATGCGAAGTTCGCAGCGTACGGAGGGTCCGCAACTTCGCGATCCGCGCGCGGTAGTGCTTGGATATCCGGGTGACAGAGCACGGACCGACCACCACCCCGACCACCGACCACGTGGCGTTCGCGCACGTGGGCCGCAGCTCCTATCCGGGGATCCTGGTGCTGTTCACGGCCGTGCTGATGATCTCCAACATCTGCGCGACGAAGGGCATCGCCTTCTTCGAGAGCGCGGAGTTCTCCCTCGGCCCGCTGCAGATCCTGCCGATCATCACCGACGGCGGGTTCTTCCTGTTCCCGCTGGCCTACATCCTCGGCGACGTGCTCAGCGAGGTGTACGGCTTCGCGGCCACCCGCCGCGCCGTGTTCTACGGCTTCGGGGCGGTGGCGCTGTCGGCGCTGTGCTTCTGGATCACCCAGCAGCTCCCCGCCGCCGACTTCTACGCCGGTCAGGAGTCCTTCGAGACCGTGCTCGGCGTGGTGCCGCGGATGCTGCTCGCCGGCCTCGCCGGCTACGTGGTCGGACAGTTGCTCAACGCCTACGTCCTCGTGCGCATCAAGGAACGCACCAAGGAGAAGCACCTGTGGGCGCGCCTGATCGGGTCCACGGTGGTCGGCGAGTTCGCCGACACCCTGATCTTCTGCTCGATCGCCGCGGGTGTCATCGGCATCGCGACCTGGGCGGACTTCGTGAACTACGTGCTCGTCGGCTTCCTGTGGAAGACCCTCGTCGAGATCGTCGTGCTGCCCGTGACCTACCGCGTCATCGCGTACGTCAAGAAGCGCGAACCCACCTACGCGTGACGGCTCAGGCCTGACGCCGGTTCCTGTAGAAACGGCCCAGTGTCTCGGTCTTGAACTCCTCGAACGTGCCGTTCTCGATGCTCGTCCGGATGTCGTCGACGAGGCGCACCGTGAACCGCTCGTTGTGGATCGTGCACAGAGTGGACGAGAGCATCTCCTTCGCCTTGAACAGGTGGTGGATGTACGCCCGCGTGTAGTTCCGGCAGGTGTAGCAGTCGCAGTTCTCGTCGATCGGCGTGAAGTCGCGGCGGAAGCGGCTGGTGTCGATGTTGAACCGGCCGTCCGGATGGTAGATCGCGGCGTTGCGCGCGACCCGCGACGGATTGACGCAGTCGAAGGTGTCGACCCCGTGCTCGACGGCGACGAAGACGTCGTCGGGTTCGCTGATGCCCAGTAGGTGCCGCGGCTTGTGCTCGGGCAGTTCCTCGGTGCACCACCGCACGATGGTGCCGAGATTGTGCTTCTCGAGCGCCCCGCCGATGCCGTAGCCGTCGAAACCGCGCCCGGTCTCCCCCACGATGGATTCGAGCCCGCGGCAGGCCTGCCGGCGCAGGTCCTCGTACTGCGCGCCCTGCACCACGCCGAAGAGCGCCTGGTAGGGACGGTGCGCGCGTTCGGCGGTGAGCTTCTCGTGCTCGGCGATGCACCGCACCGCCCAGGCCTGGGTCCGTTCGAGGGAACGTTCCTGGTAGCCGCGGGTGTTCATCAGGGTGGTCAGCTCGTCGAAGGCGAACATGATGTCGGCGCCGAGCTCGTGCTGGATGCGCATCGACACCTCGGGGGTGAACCGGTGCCGCGAGCCGTCGAGGTGCGACTTGAAGGTCACCCCGTCGTCGTCGACGTGGGCGAGCCGTTCCTTGCCCTTGGCGATGACGTCGTCGTTCTGCTCGCCGACTGCCTCCATCGCGATGACCTTCTTGAACCCGGCGCCGAGCGACATGACCTGGAAGCCGCCGCTGTCGGTGAAGGTCGGGCCGGACCAGTTCATGAACTTGCCGAGCCCACCGGCCTCGTCGACGATGTCCGATCCCGGCTGCAGGTAGAGGTGGTAGGCGTTGGCGAGCAGCGCCTGCGCCCCGAGGTCGGCCATGGTCTCGGGCAGCACGGCCTTGACCGTGGCCTTCGTGCCCACCGGGACGAACGCCGGGGTGCGGATGTCGCCATGCGGGGTGTGGATCGTGCCCGTGCGCCCGAGTCCGTTGTCGAGACGCGCACCGACGGAGAAGAACGGGTCGGGCGGGGACGGAATGCTGGGATCGGTCACGACCGTATCCAATCACGTCCCCGGATGGAGACCGCGAACACGGCGACCCCGGCGAGGGCGAGCACCACCCCGACCGCGGCGGGAGCGGTGTAGCCGAGACCGGCCGCGATCACCACGCCCCCGATCCACGCGCCGAACGCGTTGGCGAGGTTGAACGCCGCGTGGTGCAGCGAGGCGGCGAGGGTCTGGGCGTCCTCGGCGACGTCCATCAGCCGCACCTGCAGGGCCGGCCCGACGGCGGCGCAGCCCATCCCGAGCCCGAAGACCAGCAGGAACGCCGTATACGGATTGTGCGCGGCGGCGACGAAGACGGCGAGCAGCACCGCGAGGGCGGTGACGGTCGCGAAGACGGCGGGGACCACGGCGCGGTCGGCGAGACGCCCGCCGACCATGTTCCCGGCGACCATGCCGAGACCGAACAGCATCAGCGCGACCGGCACCAGCGACTTCGGTACGCCCGCGACGTCGGTGAGGGTGGTGCTGATGTAGGTGTAGACGGCGAAGACCCCGCCGAAGCCGATGACCGCGGTGGCCAGGGTCAGCCACACCCGCGCGCTCTTCAGCGCCCCGAGTTCGATCCGCACGCTGGTGGTGGGGATCGACAACGACGGCACCCACGCGGCCAGGGCGGCCACTGTGGCCGCGCCGATCACCGCGACCAGCACGAACGCCGATCTCCAGCCCAGAGCCATGCCCAGCCACGACGCCGCCGGCACCCCGACGACGTTGGCGACGGACAGGCCCGTCATCACCAGCGCCACCGCCTGCGCGCGGCGGCCGGGCCCGGCGAGGTGCGCCGCGACCAGTGCCGCGACCCCGAAGTACGCGCCGTGCGGCAGGCCCGCGACGAAGCGGGAGGCGACCAGCAGCCCGTAGTTCGGGGCCAGCACGGTCGCCGCGTTGCCGAGGGTGAACGCCACCATCAGCGCGACCAGCAGGGTCCTGCGGGGGACGCGAGCGGCGATCGTCGCGATCAGCGGCGCCCCGACGACGACGCCGGCCGCGTAGGCGGACACGACGTGCCCGGCGGTGGGTTCGGAGACGCCGACGCTCGCCGCGATCTCCGGCAGCAGGCCCATCGCCACGAACTCGGTGGTGCCGATGCCGAACCCGCCGAGCGCGAGTGCCCACATCACGAGGGTGCGGACGCGCCGGCCGGTCGCCGGGGCCGCGGGATCGTCGAGGGGGCGGCCGGAAGCCGTGGTGGTCATCGGGAGGGAACCTTCGATCGTGGGTGTTCCCGGAACCGACGGTCGTGTGCCCCGGGGCAGCGTCCATTGTGGTGCAGGCGGGGCCCCCGGCCCCAGCCGTGGCGGCGTGAGTTGCACCATCCCGCCGGACCGTCAGGTGAGCGCGGGCGCGATCGCCCGGGCAGTGCGCCGGGCCTCGAGGCGGCGCGCCACGAACTTGCCGGCCTCGTCCACCCACAGCACCGTCGAGCCGACCGCGACCGCGAACAGCCACTGCTCGGAGGTGAGCGAGGTGGTGTCCATGACACCCTGCAGCGCCCCGAGCTGCACGACGCAGATCTGCAGGGCGATCACGGCGCCGATCGCGATCCAGACGGTGTGGTTGGTGAATGTCTGCGCCGAGAACACCGACCCGAGGTTCGAGCGCACGTTGAACAGGTTGAAGACCTGGTAGAAGACGAAGGTCGTGAACGCGAGGGTGGTGGCGAACAGCGGATCGGCCGCACTGCCGGGGAACAGTTCGGGCCCGAAGTGCAGGACGGCGATGGTGCCCGCGGTCATCACCACCCCGAGACCGAGGATGCGCCGCACCCGCGGCCGGTCGAGCAGGGCTTCCCGCGCGGGACGCGGCGGCCGCTTCATGGCGTCGGGTTCGGCGGGGTCGACGCCGAGGGACAGCGCGGGCGGGCCGTCCATGATGATGTTCACCCACAGGATCTGCAGGGCGCTGAAGGGTGCGCCGCCCGCCAGTCCGAGCGCCCCCGCGGTCAGGAAGACCAGGACGAACCCCCACGCGGTGGTGAGCTGGAATTTCACGAACTTGACGATGTTGTCGTAGATTCCGCGGCCCTCGGCGACCGCGGCGACGATCGTCGCGAAGTTGTCGTCGGTGAGGATCATGTCGGCGGCGCTCTTGGACACGTCGGTGCCGGTGATGCCCATCGCGACACCGATGTCCGCCTGCTCGAGGGCGGGAGCGTCGTTCACGCCGTCGCCCGTCATCGCGACGATCTGCCCGTCGGCCTGCAACGCCTCGACGAAGCGGATCTTGTGTTCGGGAGAGACCCGCGCGAGAACACCGAATTCCTTTGCCCGCTGCCGCAGTTCGTCGTCGGATAGGCCGTCGAGGTCGGCGCCGGAGGCGGCCGCGCCGCGGATACCGAGTTCCCCGGCGATCGCCGAGGCGGTCACCAGATGGTCGCCGGTGATCATGTGCACGGAGATCCCCGCCTCGTGCGCAAAGGCGATGGCGTTCTCGGCCTCGGTACGCGGCGGGTCGACGATGCCGACGACCGCGAGGACCGTCAGCCCGGACACCTTCTGCTGCAGCGCTTCCGCGTCTCCTCGGGGCACGGCGTCGAGGTCGCGGCCGGCGATCATGAGGGTGCGCAGCCCCTCCGACGCCAGGGCCTCCACCGCCTGCCGGATCCGCCCCCGCGCGGCGTCGTCGAGCGGGACCGTCCCGCCGGAACCGGTGACCGCCGCGGCGCGTTCGAGCAGCACCCCCGGGGCACCCTTTGCGTAGCAGCGGTAGCCACCGGCGGGCAGGGTGTGGAAGGTGGCCATGTACTTGTAGTCGGAATCGAAGGGCACCTCCGCGATCCGGCTCAACGCCGTGCGGACCCCGTCGACGTCGATGCCACCCTTCTCGGCGAGCACGACGAGGGCACCTTCGGTGGGGTCGCCGACGAGCGTGCCGTTGCGCACGGACGCGTCGTTGCACAGACTCATGCCGAGCAGCGCCTCGGTGAGATCCGGTGCGGGCAGGCCGTCGCCGACGAGGATCTTGCCGTCGGTGCCGTACCCGGTGCCGGTGACGCGGAAGGTCCGGCCGGCGACGAGCAGCCGCTGGACCGTCATCTCGTTGAGGGTGAGGGTGCCGGTCTTGTCGGTGCAGATGTGCGTGGTGCTGCCGAGCGTCTCCACCGCCGCGAGCCGTTTGACGATCGCGCCGCGCGCGGCGAGCCGGGAGGCACCCATCGCGAGGGTGAACGCGACGACCGCGGTGAGTCCCTCGGGGATCGTCGCCACCGCCAGCGACACCGCGGTGACCAGCAGATCCGACCACGACTGTCCCCGTAGCAGCCCGAGGGCGAACACCACCGCGACCGTCACGATCGCGACGATCGTCAGGGTCTGCGCGAGCTGCCCGATGCGCCGCTGCAGGGGTGTGCGTTCGACCCCGGCCGATTCGAGAAGGGCGGCGATGGCCCCCATCTCGGTGCGCATCCCGGTTCCGGTGACGAGCATCGTGGCACGGCCGCGGGTGATCTCGGTGTTCATGAACAGCATGTCGGAGCGATCACCGAGCAGGGCGTCCGGATCGGCGACGATCTCGGCCTGCTTGTCGACGGGCTGCGACTCCCCGGTGAGCACGGCCTCGGCGACCTGCAGCCGGACCGCGGTGACGAGACGCCCGTCCGCCGGGACGGTGTCCCCCGCTTCGACGAGCACGACGTCGCCGGGCACCAGCTCGGCCCGCGGGATCTCGACGGTGCGGCCGTCGCGCAGGACGCGGCTGGTGGACACCGACATCGTGCGCAGCGCCTGCAGGCTGTTCTCTGCCCGGGACTCCTGCACGTAGTTCAGCACGGTGTTGAGGGCGATCACCGCGAAGATGACGACGGGGGTCTCCCATTCGCGGGAGACGGTGGCGCTGACCACCGCCGCCACGACCAGCACGAGGGTCATCCGGTCGGCGAGCAGGGCGAGCAGTCGCCGCCAGGTGGGTGGCCGCGGCGCCTCTTCGAGGAGGTTGGGGCCGTGCTCGGCGCGGCGCCGTTCGACCTCGGTCGCGCTCAGTCCCCGCTGCGGGTCGACGCCGAACGCACGGGCGACCTCCGTCGCCTCCCGAGTGTGCCATCCCGGGGTGGTCGCTGCGGTCTGTGAGGACATCGGCACTCCTGCGGTGCGAGGGTGGGCCGACCCCACCGTAACCGCCGGAGCGTTCCCCTGCGCCGGAAGCGGATTCGTGATGTTCTGGAGGGACCGCAGGGCGGATGCCACATCACTTCCGAGGAGGGAACGCGATGAGCGAGAACCCGAACGTCGACGATCCGGTCGTCACGCTCGAGGAGGACCGGTGCTGGGAACTGCTCGCCTCGGGCGGGGTGGGTCGTCTCGTCACCGTCGTGGACGGACGGCCGGAGATCTATCCCGTCAACTTCGTGGCGGACGACCGCACGGTGTACTTCCGCAGCGGGCCGGGCAGCAAGCTCTCCGAACTGGCGGTGCACCGGGAGGTCGCGTTCGAGGTCGACGAGATCCGTGAGGACGCGGCGTGGAGCGTGGTGCTGCACGGGCAGGCCCGGATCCTGCAGAGTTTCGACGACGCGGCGAGGCTCGACGCCCTGGGGCTCGCGCCGTGGGTGCCGACCCCGAAGTACGACTACGTGGCGTTGACGGCGCACGAGGTCACCGGACGGCAGTTCGCCCTCGTCAAGCGCTGACCCCGTGGCGACCTCGCCGCAGCACCGGCTGCTGACGCGGTTCATGCTGCTGTCGGTGGCGACGGCGCTCGCCACGATGCTGCTCAAGGTTGCAGCGGCGTGGATCACCGGGTCGGTCGGTCTGTTGTCGGACGCCCTCGAGTCCGGGGTCAACCTCGTCGCGGCCCTCGTCGGCCTCGCGGCACTGCGGCTGGCGGCGAAACCGGCCGACGCCAACCACGACTTCGGGCACGGCAAGGCCGAGTACCTGTCGGCGGCGGTCGAGGGGACGATGGTCTTCGCCGCCGCGGCGGCGATCCTGTGGACGTCGGTGGAGCGGTTGCTGAGCCCGCAGCCGGTGACGGAGGCGGGACTGGGCCTGGTGCTGGCGTCGGCGTCGTCGCTGCTCAACCTGGTCGTGGGGCTGGTGTTGATACGGCAGGGCCGCGCGCACCGGTCGATCACGCTGGTCGCGGACGGCAAGCACCTGCTGACGGACGTGTGGACATCGGTGGGGGTGCTGATCGGGGTGGCGCTGGTCGCGGTGTCCGGATGGACGGTGCTCGACCCGATCGTGGCGATCCTCGTCGCGCTGAACATCCTGCGGATCGGTCTGGGTCTGGTGCGGCAGGCGGTCGTGGGGATGCTCGACGCGGTGCTGCCGCCGGAGGACGTGGCGGCTGTGAACGCCGTGCTCGACCGCTACCGCGAATCGGGGACGGTGACGATCCTGCCACCGCGCACCCGCGAGTCGGGACGGCAGCGGTTCGTCTACCTGGTTGTGCGGGTGCCGGGCGACTGGACGGTGCGGGCCGGGCACGACCTGCTCGATCGTATCGAGGCCGATCTCGCCGAGGCCCTGCCGGGGGTCGTGGTGTTCACGCACCTCGAACCGGATCGCGCCGTCAGGCCGACGCCACGAGTCCCGCGCCGAGACCGAGCATGAGCACCGCGACACCGCCGTCGAGGATGCGCCACGAGGACGGCTTCGCGAACCAGGCGCGCAGATAGCGGGCGCCGTAGCCGAGCGCGGTGAACCACACGATGCTCGCGGTGATCGCGCCGGCGCCGAACCACCAGCGTCCCGGATCGCCGTAGTGATTGGCCACCGAGCCGAGCATGAGCACGGTGTCGAGATAGGTGTGGGGATTGAGCCAGGTCAGCGCGAGGCAGGTCAGCAGGGCTGCACCGATGGTGACGGCACCGCCCGGTGCGGCGGACAGCGCCGACGGCTTCAGGGCACGCCGCGCCGCGAAGAGCCCGTAGCAGATGAGGAATGCCGCTCCGGTCCAGCGGATCACGTCGATCGCGCCGGGTGCGCGGTCCAGGATCGTCGCGATCCCGGCGATGCCGGCGGTGATGAGGATCGCGTCGGAGAGCACGCAGATCGCGATCACGGGCAGCACGTATCGTCGCGCGATGGCCATGCGCAGGACGAAGGCGTTCTGCGCACCGATGGCGACGATGAGGGACAGACCTGTGACGAAACCGGCGACGACGAGGGACATGGCGTAGACGTTAGGAAGACCGGCTCCGTAAGAACAGTTGGTTTTACTGAAGCTGCATTAGAGTTTCTTGATATGGACCTGGACTTCGCTCAACTGCGCACGTTCGCAACGGTATTGGACGAGGGAACTTTCGAGGGTGCGGCCGCTGTTCTCCGCGTCACACCCTCCGCGGTGAGTCAGCGAATCAAGTCGCCCGAACAACACGTCGGGCAGGTGCTGCTGCGGAGGACCCGACCCGTGACCGCGACCCCGGCCGGCGAGGTGGTGATGCGTCTCGCCCGGCAGGTGGCGCGGCTCGAGCAGGACACCTCGGAGGAACTCGGGCTGGCTGCGACGGAGGGCAACTACACCACGATTCCTCTTGTCGTCAACGCGGATTCGATGTCCACCTGGATGCTGCGCGCCCTCGCGCGGATGCCGGTGCGCTACCGGGCCCTGTTCGAACTGCACCGCGAGGACGAGTTCCATTCGACGGACCTGCTGCGCGACGGCACCGCGATGGCGGCGGTGACCTCCGTCCCCGAACCGGTGCAGGGTTGCACCTCCGAGAAACTCGGTGCCATGCGCTATCACGCGATGGCGAGCGTGGACTTCGCCGAACGGTGGTTCCCCGACGGCATGACCGCCGCCGCGCTGAAGGACGCACCGATGCTCACCTTCGACCGCAAGGACGACATGCAGGACCGCTTCGTCCGCAGGCGCACCCGCCGGCGGATGAACCCGCCGCGCAACTACGTCCCGGGTGCGGTGGAGTTCGTCGAGGCCGCGCGGCTCGGATTGGGCTGGGCGATGCTGCCCGACGCGATGGTCGCCGACACCACCGACCTGGTGCACCTGACCCCCGACGATCCACTCGACGTGCCGCTCTACTGGCAGCGGTGGCGGCTGGACTCCCCCGTGCTCGACGCCCTCACCGACGCGGTGCGGCGGACCGCCGGCGAGATCCTGCACCGGCCTTCGGGGCATTGACGTTCGGGACGCCGACCGTCGGGTGCAGCCTCACACCGCCTGCAGCGCCCCGATCGGGTCGGTGAACACCGCACTCGACGCCGCACTCAGCCCCGCCGCGGACTGGATCTCGTCGCCGTGGTCCGAGAACCGCAGCGGCACATCCCGATACGACGACGACCGGCGATAGCCGTCGAGCACATGGGCGCGGGCCGGTGCGTAGCGGGTGAACGCCTGCCCGCCCACCGTCACCACCTCCGGATTGACGATGTCGCGCACCAGCGCCACCGCCCGGCCGAGCACCTGCGACCGGTGCCGGAGCAATTCGGCCGCCACCCGGTTGCCGGATTCCGCCGCCGCGTACACCGACCCGATGCCGTCCACGGCGGGCAGCACACCCGACCGCACCGCGATGTCGACGACGGTGCTGTCGGCCACCGCGGCCTCGAGACACCCGACCCGGCCGCACTCGCACTGCACCCGCCACTCGGTGGGCAGATGCGCGACGGTGCCCGGTCCGTCGACGGACGACCGCGCGACCCCGTCCACCAGCCACGCCACCGCCACCGTCTCGCGGGCGTAGACGTACAGCCAGCTCGCGGGGCGGTGCCGGAAGGTCGCCTCGTAACGCCGGTACTCGACCTCCGCCATCGCCTCGACCTGCGGCACCACCGTGTACGGCGTGGCTACCACCGACCCGAACAGCGCGTCGACGGGCAGTTGTGCCCAGCCCAGCCGGGAGTGGTCGACGATCCCCCGGCTGCGGTCGTACCGGCCGCCGACCGCCAGCCCGGCGCGCACCGGAACCCGCTCCGGCAGGACTCGCTCGTGGGCGCGGATCGTCTCCCCGATCCGGGTGAACAGCTCGTCCGGTCGCGAGGGGGTGGGGAAGGTGGTGCGGCGCAGCTCCCTGCCCCACAGGTCTCCCGCCACGACGAGGGTGTCGCGGACACCGACGTGAGCACCGGCGAGCACGAACCGGTCGGCGTTCAGGTCGACGGGCACGTGGGGGCGGCCCACCCGCCCGCGCGGAGCGAGATCGGGCCGGTCGCACAGCAGTTCGTAGGCCAGCAGTTCCGCCACCGCCCGGTTGACGGTGGACGCGGAGAACCCGGTGGCCGTGGCCAGCATCGTGCGGGTCGCCGGACCGCCCCGACGCAGCTCCTGCAGGATGCGTCCCGCCGCGGTGGTCTCGTCGACTCGCGCAGGCCCCGCCGGCGCTGTCGGTGCCGGTGCAGCGTCCCCGATCAGGCTCGTCATGCACCGGAGTGTGCCGCGTCAACGCCGCGAGGGGAACGGTTTTCGTCACGGCGCGCAGAAGTCCGCGCGGGCCGTGCCGGAGCCGGTCCGGTGATCAGTCCACGAGCGCCTTGAACTGCGCGTCGTACAGCCGCGCGTACGCCCCGTCCGCCTCGAGCAGCGCCTCGTGCGTGCCCTGTTCGACGATCCGCCCGTCCTCCATGACCACGATGCGGTCGGCGTTGCGGATGGTGGACAGGCGGTGGGCGATGACGAAACTGGTGCGGTCGTCGCGCAGCCGGGCCGTGGCCTCCTGGACGAGCAGTTCGGTGCGGGTGTCCACCGAACTGGTGGCCTCGTCGAGGATGAGGATCGACGGCTTCGACACGAACGCCCGCGCGATCGTGATCAGCTGGCGTTCACCGGCGCTGAGGCTGCCGCCGCTCTCCTCGTCGATGATCGTGTCGTAACCTTCGGGCAGGGCCCGCACGAACCGGTCGACGTAACTCATCCGCGCCGCCGAGAGGATCTGGTTCTCGGTGGCGTCCGGATTGCCGTAGGCGATGTTCTCGCGGATGGTGCCGCCGAACAGCCAGGTGTCCTGCAGCACGATGCCGATGCGCGAACGCAGTTCGTCTCGGGACATGTCCCTGATGTCCACACCGTCGACGAGGATGCGTCCCGAATCGACCTCGTAGAACCGCAGGATCAGGTTGATGAGGGTGGTCTTGCCGGCGCCCGTGGGGCCGACGATCGCGATCATCTGGCCCGGCTCGGCGCGCAACGACAGGTTCTCGATGAGCGGCCGGTCGGGGACGTAGGAGAACGAGACGTCCTCGAACTCGACGAGACCGTGACGGCTCCACGGCATCGTCGGCACCGCCGCCTCCGGTTCCTCCTCCGGCTCGTCGAGCACCGCGAACACCCGCTCCGCGGACGCCGCCGCGGACTGCAGCAGGTTGACCATCGCGCCGATCTGCGCGAGCGGCTGGGTGAGCTGCCGCGAGTACTGGATCATCGCCTGCACGTCGCCGAGCGTCGCGGTGCCCGACGCGACCCGTAGACCACCGAGCACCGCGATGACGACGTAGCCGATGTTGCCGAGGAAGGTCACGAACGGCATCACCAGACCCGACACGAACTGGGCGCGGTAGGACGCCTGGTACAGCGACTCGTTCGTCTCGGTGAAGCGGCGCTGCACCTCCTCGGTACGGCCGTAGGCGGTGATGAGCTCGTGCCCGGTGAAGGCCTCCTCGATCTGCCCGTTGAGCGCGCCGGTGGTCTCCCACTGCGCCGCGAAGTGCTTGCGGGAACGGCGGGCCACCAGCATCGTCACCACCACCGAGGCCGGGATGATCAGCATCGCGATCAGCGCCAGCAGCGGGGAGATGATCAGCATCATCACCACGAGCCCCAGCAGGGTCATCACCGCCAGGACCAGCTGTGAGATGGACTCCTGCATACCGGCGGCGACGTTGTCGATGTCGTTGGAGACCCGGCTGAGCAGGTCGCCGCGCGAATGCGTGTCGAAATAGCGCAGCGGCAGCCGATGGATCTTGCGTTCGACGCTCGCACGCATGTCGCGCACGACGCGCTGCACGATCTCGTTGAGACCGTAGGCGGCGATCCAGATCAGGCCCGACGACAGCAGATACAGCGCGAGCACGATGACCAGGGTGCGGCCGAGCGCCGTGAAGTCGATGCCCGCACCCGGCAGCACGTCCATGCCGGAGACCATGTCGGCGAACCGGTCGCGGCCGTCGGCGCGCAGTTCCGCGACCGCCTGCTCCTTGGAGAGACCGGCGGGCAGCTGCATGCCGATCACGCCGTCGAAGATGATGTCGGTGCCGCGGCCGAGCACGAACGGTGCGATCGACATGCTCACCACACCGAGCAGGGCCGACAGCAGCACCGAGTAGACGGCGTAGCGGTGCGGGTGCAGCATGCCGAGCACCCGGCCGACGGTGCGCAGACGGGACGGAGCGGCGGCCTCGGGAGTCGTCACAGCGTGGCCATCCTCTGCGATTCGACGATCTCGGCGTAGGTCTCGCAACGGCCGAGCAGACCGAGATGACTGCCCACGTCGACCATGACGCCGTTGTCGAGCACCACGATGCGGTCGGCGTCCTGCACCGTCGACACCCGCTGCGCGACGATGAGGACGCAGGCGTCGCGGGTCTCGGGTTCGAGCGCGGCGCGCAGCCGGGCGTCGGTGGCGGGGTCGAGCGCCGAGAACGCATCGTCGAACAGGTAGATCGAGGGCCGGCGGACGAGGGCCCGCGCGATCGCGAGCCGCTGCCGCTGCCCACCGGAGACGGTGGTGCCGCCCTGCGACAGGACGGTGCCGAGCCCCTCGGGCATCCGGTGCACGAAGTCGGCGGCCTGCGCGACCTCGAGGGCGTGCCACAGTTCGTCGTCGGTGGCGTCGGCGCGGCCGTACCGGAGGTTGTCGGCGACGGTGCCGGAGAACAGATAGGCCTTCTGCGGGACCACGGCGATCCGCGCACGCAGCTCCTCGGGGTCGAGGGCGCGCACGTCGACGCCGCCGACGAGGACCTGGCCGGCGGTGACGTCGATCAGGCGGGGCACGAGCCGCATCAGGGTGCTCTTGCCCGATCCGGTGCCACCGATGATCGCGGTGGTCGAGCCGGGATCGGCGAGGAACGACACCCCGCTGAGCACGGGGGCGTCGGCACCCGGATAGGAGAAGCCGGCCTCACGCAGTTCGAGGGTGACGCGAGGCGGCAGCCCGCGGACCGGGTCGGCCGGGGCGGTGACGGTCGGTTCGGTCTCGAGGACGTCGAGGATGCGCTCGGCGCACACCGACGCGCGGGGCGCGAGGATCGCGACGAAGGCCGTCATGAGCACGGCCATGAGGATCTGCGCGATGTAGGTGATCATCGCGGTGATCGAGCCGACCTCCATCTGCCCGTCGGCGATGCGGTGCCCACCCACCCACAGCACCGCCACGGTGCTCACATTGGAGATGAGCAGCACCGCCGGATACAGCACGGCGTTGACCCGCCCCAGACGCAGCGCGGTGGCGGTGAGGTCGTCGTTGGCGACGTCGAAGCGGCCACGTTCGGTCTCGTCGCGGACGAACGCGCGGATCACCCGGATACCGGTGATCTGCTCGCGCAGCACCCGGTTGACGACGTCGATGCGGGTCTGCATCACCCGGAAGCCGGGCAGCATGAGCGCGATCAGCGTGACCATCGTGAAGATCAGCACCGGGATCGCGACGACGAGCACGAGCGAGGTGCCCACGTCCTCGCGCAGCGCCATGATCACACCGCCGAACGCCATGATCGGGGAGGTCACCACGATCGTGCAGGTCACCAGCACGAGCATCTGGACCTGCTGGACGTCGTTGGTGTTGCGGGTGATCAGCGACGGGGCACCGAAGGTGCCGAACTCGCGGGCGGAGAACCGGCCCACGCTGCGCACCAGCGCGAGCCGCACGTCGCGGCCGAACCCCATGGCGGCGCGCGCCGCGAAGTACACCGCACCGATCGACGCCGCGATCTCGACGGCGCTGATGCCGAGCATCGTCATGCCGGTGCGGGTGATGTAACCGACGTCCCCGACCGCCACGCCCCGATCGATGATGTCGGCGTTGAGGCTCGGCAGCAACAACATCCCCCCGGTGGCGACGAGCTGCAGGAGCACCACTGCAAGCAGGGCACCCCGATACGGCGCCAGAAAGCGGCGCAACAGCCGTAGCAACATGGGCATCACGCTACCTGCGGGCTCGGACGGGACGGTTCATCGACGGGCGGGCGGTCACGGACCGGGTCCGTGACCGCCCCGCAGGTCGTCACACCCGCGCGGCTTCCGAGCCGGCGGAGTCGGCGGCGAGTTCGCGGGTGAGCTTCTCGCCCTCGACGTCGACGTTGGGAAGGACCCGGTCGAGCCACTTCGGCAGCCACCACGCCTTGTCGCCGAGCAGCGCCATCACCGACGGGATGATCACCATGCGGACGACGAAGGCGTCGAAGAAGACGGCGGCGGCGAGCGCGAAGCCCATCGACTTGATCAGCGAGTTCGGTTCGGCGATGAAGGCCGCGAACACCGAGATCATGATGATCGCAGCGGCGCTGACCACGCGGGCACCGTGACCGAAGCCGGCGACCACCGCGTCCTTCGCGGACGCGCCGTGCACGAACTCCTCACGCATACGCGTCACCAGGAACACCTGGTAGTCCATGGCCAGACCGAAGACCACACCGATCAGGAAGATCGGCATGAAGCTGACGATGGGCTGCGGGTTGGCGATCAGGCCGCCCCAGCCCTCCTGGAACACCGCGACGGTCGCACCGAAGGTGGCCAGGACGCTGAGCAGGAACCCGAGCGTCGCGGTGAGCGGCACCAGGATCGAACGGAACACCAGCATGAGCAGGATGAACGCGAGGCCCACCACGACCGCGAGGTACGGCACGAGCGCGCTCTGCAGGCTCTCGGAGATGTCGCCCTCGAGTGCGGTCTGGCCGGTGATGCCGTAGGAGACGCCGTACTCGTCCTGCAGCTGCGCCTCCTCGCCGCGGATGGAGTCGACGAGTTCCATGGTGGCCTCGTCGCTCGGGCCGCTGCGCGGGGTGACGAGGATCTGGGCGGTGTCGCCCGCCTCGTCGACCGCCACGATCTGCGCGTTGACGACCTCGTCGTGCTCGGTGAGCGAGGCGACGACCGCCCCGAACGCCACCGGCGCCTCGACGTTCGCGTCGCGGGCGTCGGCGACGACGATCAGCGGGCCGTTGCGGCCCGGGCCGAAGCCCTCGTCGACCAGGTCGTAGGCCTTGCGGGCGCTGGTCGCGGGATCGCCGGTCGCCTCGGTCGGCAGTGCCAGGCGCAGCGCGGTCGCGGGCAGGGCCAGCGCACCGAGCAGCAGGACACCGACGAGCAGCGGCACCAGCGGGCGGCGGGTCAGCAGGCCGGCGAACTTCACCGCGGCGCGCGGGGTGTCCGAGTCGCCCTCGGCGTCGGTGGACTTCAGGCCGGGGATGCGGCCGGCGAAGACCTTCTCGCCGAACAGCGACAGCACGGCGGGCAGCAGGCTGATGGCGATCAGCACGGCCATGAACACGGTGAACGCCGCAGCGTACCCCATGGCGGACAGGAACGGGATGCCCACGACGCTCAGCGCCGCCAGGGCGATGATGACCGTCAGGCCGGCGAAGACGACGGCGGAACCGGCGGTGCCCACGGCCCGGCCCGCGGCCTCGGCGCGGTCGTCGGTGACGGTGATCTCGTGCCGGAACCGGGAGACGATGAACAGCGAGTAGTCGATCGCGACGGCCAGGCCGATCATGATCGCGAGCGTCGGGGTCATCGAGCTCAGGTCGGCGAAACCGGTGGCGATGGTGATGCCCATGCTGCCGATACCGACACCGACCAGCGCGGTGATCAGCGGCAGGCCCGCGGCGACCAGCGAGCCGAAGGTCAGGGTGAGGACGATCGCGGCGATGACGATGCCGATCAGCTCGGAGGAACCACCCGGGGTCTCCATCTCGGCGGCGGCGGTGCCACTGACCTCGACGGTCAGCCCGGCGTCCCGGCCGACCTCCGCGGCAGCGGCGATCTGCTCGCGCATCGTGTCGTCGACGTCGGTGATCCCACCGTCGAAGGGGACGGTGACGAAGCCGACGGTGCGGTCGGCGCTCAGCGGCGACAGCGCGGCGGCGTTCGCGAGCGCGGCCTCCTCGGGCAGGCCCTGCTCCGCCCCGGCGGCCTTCATCTGCTCGACGAGACCGGCGTCGGCGAGCACCGGGTTGACCAGGGCACCGGCCTGTTCCTCGGGCGTGGCGGTGGCCGGGTCGACCTTGGCCGGCGCGGAGACCTTGTCGATGCCGCGGATCGCGGCGAGCACCTCGTCGACGGCGGCCATGTTGGCGGGCTCGTCGAGCGTCTGCCCCTCCGGCGCGGCGAAGACGTAGCGGGCGCTGAGCGCGTTCATCGGATCGTCGGCGGAGGGGAAACGCTCCGCCATCAGGTCCTGCGTCTTCTGGGCCGGGGTGCCCGGCAGCGAGAACGAGTCGGTCGTGGGACCGGCCAGCGTCGCCGCACCCACTCCGAAGAGCACGAGGATCACGATCCATACGGACAGGACTGCGCCTTTTCGCCGGTAGGCGAACTTGCCCAGCCGATACAGGTAGGTCGCCACGGGGCACCCTTTCTCTGTCGGATGTTGCGGGGATGGGGGTGGGTGGTGCGGGTGCCTACGGGAACCCGCGGCGGAGCTGCGTGAACGCGTCGCGCACGAGATCCTCGGCCGACCGTCCCGTACTGCCCTCCAGGTACATCTCCATCGCGGCCCGCATCGCCCCCATCGCGGCGTAGTTGAGCAGCGACGGCCGGAGATCGGTGACGGGGTCGGTGCCGGTGCGCTCGGCGATGATCTCGATGAGCTTCCGGGACGAGCGTCGTTCGACCTCGATCCGGTGCGCCGAGAGCACGTTGCCCTCCTCGATGAAGGCGATGCACGCGACGATCTCGTCGAACTGCCATTCGGAACTGCACACGATCGCCAGAGCGGTTTCGAGCAGCGAGTCGAGGATGTGCTCGTCCCGCGGGCGGTCGCGGAGCAGTTCGATCCACTCCTCGACCCTCGTCTCGAGGTGGACGAGGAACGCTTCTTCCTTGCTCGCGAAGTAGTTGTGGAAGGTGCGGGTCGAGACGCCTGCGCGGGCTGCGATCGCGTCCGCGGTCACAGCGTGCAGGCCGTGGTCGCGGGCGAGTTCCGCCGCGGCGTTCGCAAGAGCGGCGCGGGTGGCGGCCTTCTTGCGGTCGCGCAGGCCTGGAGCAGTGGTCACTCCACTACGTTACAGAAATTGCAGATCTCTGAAACTTTGCAGAGATGTGCAATTTCATGTTTCGCCTCACACGGCCGCGGCATACGTTGCCGGCGTCACACCTGCCGGCGCTCCCAGGCACCCGGATCCTTCGTCAGGTCCTCCACGAAGCCCGGCAGGCGTCCGGAGACGACGTCCGCGAGCGAGACCTCCTCGAGCACCGCCCGCAGGTTCACCCGCACCGCGATCCACACGTCCTGCAGTTTCTCGGCCACACCGGTGTAGGCGACACTCTCGGGCCGCTCCCCGCGCACCGACGCCAGGGGGCCCTCGACCGTGCGGATCACGTCCGCGATGGAGATCTCCGCCGCCGGGCGCGCGAGCCAGTAACCACCCTCCGGGCCCCGGCGGCTGCGGACCAGTCCGCCGCGGCGCAGATCCGCGAGGACCGCCTCGAGGAACTTGTGCGGGATCGACTGGGCGGTCGCGAGGGTCTCCGCCTTCGCCGGGCGCGCGTCGTCGATCGCCGCGAGTTCGAGCAGGGTCCGCACGGCGTAGTCGACCCTTGCGGTGATGTGCATGCCAGGCCTCTCGCAACGCTGCGGACGGGACCCTCAATTCCTACCAGGAGAGGGGTGAAGGTCCGAAGCCCGCAGGCCACCGACGGGGCTGGTGATCCCGAACACACCGCGGGTAATGTGGACCGTTGTTCACACCTATCCGAAAGGGTGTCGCGATGTGGGAGACCCTGGTGCGGTCGTGGGAGTCCTTGCTCGAACCGCTGCACGACCCGGTGACGCTGGCGATTCCCGCCTTCCTGACCTTCCTGATCCTGGAATGGGTCGCGGCACGCACCCTCGAGCACGTCGAACCCGGTCCCGACGGACGCGTCCGTCCGCCACGCGGCGGTTACGAGATGCGCGACGCACGGGCCAGCCTGTCGATGGGCCTGATCTCGATCGTCACCAGTGCCCTGTGGAAGGTGCTGGCGCTGGTCGGGTACGCGGCACTGTGGGTCTACGTCGCGCCGTGGCATCTGCCTGCCGACGCCTGGTACACCTGGGTGATCCTGCTGTTCGGGATCGACTTCCTCTGGTACTGGTACCACCGGATGGCACACCGGGTGCGGCTCGTGTGGGCCACCCACCAGGCGCATCACTCGAGCGAGTACTTCAACTTCGCCACCGCGCTGCGGCAGAAGTGGAACAACAGCGGCGAGATCCTCATGTGGCTGCCGCTGCCGCTGCTCGGCGTACCGCCGTGGATGGTGTTCGTCGGGTTCTCGTTCAACCTCGTCTACCAGTTCTTCGTCCATACCGAACGGGTCGGCAAGCTGGCCCCGCCGATCGAGTTCGTGTTCAACACGCCCTCGCACCACCGGGTGCACCACGGCTCCGATCCGGACTACCTCGACAAGAACTACGCGGGGATCCTCATCGTCTGGGACCGGATGTTCGGCACCTTCAAGGAAGAGGAACACCGGCCCACCTACGGCCTCACCAAGCCGGTGGGCACCTTCAACATCTGGGACCTGCAGACGCACGAGTACCGGGCGATCGCCCGCGACTGGCGTAACGCGGGCACCCTTCGCGACAAACTGGGCTACGTCTTCGGGCCGCCCGGATGGACCCCGCGGACCGGCGGCAGCGCGACCACCGGCTCCGAGAAGGTCACGCCGTCCCGGGCGTGACCGCGGAGGTCACTGCTTCTCGAGGGTGACGAGGAAATCGACGCTGCCCGCGTCGTCGACCGTCACGAACCCGAGGTCCGGGGGCTCCACACCGAAGTCCGTCCAGGTGGTGGGCACGCTGCCCGAGGCGACGATGTCCTCGCCGCTGCGCAGCACCTCGACGTCGACCGTCACGGGACGCTCCTCGCCGCGCAGGGTGAGCGTGCCGGTCACGGTGACGGTGCCGGTCGTGCCGTCGGTGGGCACGGAGGACAGGTCGACGGGTTCGGTGAGGAGGAAGGTCGCCGTCGGAAAGTTCGCGGTGTCCATCACCCGGGTGCGGAACTGGTTGTCGCGCTGACCGCTGTCGGTGGTGATGCCGTCGACCTCCACCACGACCTCGGCGGCGGTGAGGCTCCCGTCGACGATGGTCGCCGCACCGGTCACCCGGTCGGTGCTGCCCACGACGGTGACGTCGGCGCCGCGGAGGATCTCGTGCACGGTGTAGCCGGCGGCGGTGCGGTTGGGGCCGGTGCCCGCGACGACGGCCCACTCACCGTCGAGCGTTCCGGTCGCGGCTTCGGCGCCCTCGGTGGAGACCGTCGCGGCGGGTGCATCGTCCTCCGCGATGAACGTTCCGTACACCCATGGGGCAACGAAGAAGCCGAGCAGAGCCACGACCACGACGGCGACCAGCGCCCACACCAGTTTTCGCATGGTGGAAACTTAAACCATCTCGGCTTCTCCGTGGGGTCCGTCGTTCCGGTGCTCGGAGAGGGTGCGCCACGCGACGACCGCCGAGACGACCATGAGCACGACGCCGACGAGCGAGGTGATCGTGACGCCGCTGTCGAAGGCCTCCCCCGCCGCCGCGAGCAACGCGTCCGCGGATCCGGTGGGCAGGGTCTCGGCGACGGCGTGGGCTCCGCCGAGCGTCTGCCGGGCGGCCTCCGTCCGACCCGCATCCAGCCCGGCCGGCAACTCCAGGTGGGTCCGGTAGGAGGCGGTGAGGATCGAGCCGAGCACCGCCGTGCCGAGCACCGCGCCGATCTCGTAGGCCGTCTCGGAGACCGCTGAGGCCGCACCGGCCTTCGTCGCGGGCACGCTCGAGACGATGAGGTCGTTCGACAACGTCTCGGCCGCACCGATACCCGCACCGAGCACGGCGAACGCAACGATGATCGGGGTCACCGCCGTGGGCGAGGCGAACAGGAACACCAGGGCGTAGCCGGACGCGGAGGCCAGCAGCCCGGCGACGACGACCGCCGACGGCTGCACCCATCGCACCACCGCGACCACCGACATCCCCGCGACCACCATCACGGCCAGACCCGGCACGAGGCTCAGCCCGGCCTGCATCGGGCTCTGCCCGATCACGAGCTGCAGGTGCTGGGAGACGAAGAACAGGAAGCCGACCAGGGACATGACCGACAACAGGTTCACCGCCACCGCCCCGGAGAAGGTGGGGACGGTGAAGAGGCGGACGTCGAGCATCGGATCCGGGCGGCCGAGCTGCCGTCGCACGAACGTCACCGTCGCGGCCACACCGATCGCCGCCGCGACCGCCACGACGGGACCGAACCCGTCGTGCGCGAACTCCTTGACGGCGAACACGATCGGGGCCATCGCGAGCATGGACAAGGCGATGCTCACCACGTCGATGCGGCCCGGGCTCGGGTCCTTCGATTCGGGCACGAAGATCGGAGCGAGCACGAGCAGCGGGATCAGCACGGGCACGGCGAGCAGGAAGGCCGCACCCCACCACGCGTGTTCGAGCAGGAAACCACCGACGACGGGGCCGAGCGCCGCGCCGGCGGCGAAGCACGACGCCCAGATCGCGATGGCGAGTCGCCGCTGACCGGCATCGAGAAAGATGTTGCGCAGCAACGACATTGTGGACGGCATGAGCATCGCACCGAAGATGCCGAGGGCACCGCGGGCCGCGACGAGCCACTCGGCCGAGGGCGCACAGGCCGCGGCAGCCGAGATCGCGGCGAAGCCGGTCGCGCCGACGAGCAACAGTCGCCGGCGGCCGATGCGGTCGCCCAGGCTGCCCATCGGGACGAGCAGACCGGCCAGCACCAGCGGGTAGATGTCGACGATCCACAACTGCTGGGTGGCGGTCGGTTGCAGCGCCGCCGAGATCTCCGGCAGCGCGAAGGCGAGAACCGTGTTGTCCACCGAGACGAGGAGTACCGGCAGCATGAGCACCGCGAGGGCAGCCCAGTGCCGGGCGTCGGCCTTCGGGGCCGGCGAGGCGAGTTCGGAATGAGGCGCGGAGGTCGCCACGAATATCGAGCTTTCGGGGAGTCGGGATCCAACCGTCGTTACTGTACCAGCTGGACGGTACGGTAACGATGATCGTACGATCGGCGTCGTGCCCCCCGCTCCCGCCGCTCGCGCCAAACTCCTCGACGCCTTCGTGACGATCCTGCTCGAACAGGGCGAACGCGCCGCGACGTTGGAGGCCGTCGCCGCCGCCGCAGGTGTCTCCAAGGGCGGCCTGCTCTACCACTTCCCCACCAAGGACGCCCTCGTCGAGGGCCTCGCCGAGCACGTCGAGAAGCTCGCGGCCGAGGACGTCGACCTCATGCGCGCCGCACCCGAGGGCCCGGTGGAGTACTACATCCGCACCTCGGTCTTCACCGACACCCCGCTCGACCGCGCCGGCGTCGCCCTGACCCGCCTGAGCCAGACCGCGAACCCGCGCGCCCGCGAGGCCCTGCAACGGATCCATCAGGGCTGGTTCGACGCCCTCGCCGAGGAGATCGGTGACCACGCGACGGCCCGCGCGGTCGCGCTCATCGGCGACGGTCTCTACTACCGCGCCGCGATGTCGGGCGAGACGAGTACGACGCCCCCCGAGGACGTCGACGACCTGCTCGCGGTGGTCCGCAGACTGACCCGCACCGACTGAACTTCGGGGAGGTTGTGTGCGCGTATTCGCGGAAATCCGTGCACGACCTCCCCGAAGGCGGAACCACCGGGGTCAGTAGCCGGCCCGGGAGACCCCGTACTCCGCCTGCGAGGGGGTGAAGCCCTCGTATTCGAGCTGCTCGATCAGTTCTTGACGCGAGAAGGCGGCGAACTCCAGGTACATCTCGGCCGACTTCGCGGCTTGCTCGTTCCAGTCGGGGTCCACGTAGTCCACCGCGAACGTCGCGTCGTCCGTCGAGTAGCCCTCGTATTCGAGCTGTTCGATCAGACCCGAGCGTGAGAAGGCCGAGAAACTCAGGTAGTCCTGTGCCGAGCGCACCGCGTTGCTCTGCGCCATCGTCATCCCGGAGTTCGACGACGTCCGCGTCGTGGTGCGGGTCTCGAGGGTCGCCGGAACCGTCACCGTCTCGGTGAGGGTCGTCGCCGTGGTCGACGGTGTCGGGGTGACGGTCGTGGACCGCGGCGTGGTCGTCGTCGTCGCCGTGGTCGTCGTGGTGACGGGAGCCGCGCTCGTCGTGCTGGTCACCTGGGCCGTCGACGTCTCGTCGGAGGAGTTCCCGGCGGTCCCGACGACCGCGACGACGACGAGCAGCACCGCAGCCGCACCGGCGATCCACGGCCACTTCTTGCGATCACCACTTCCCGGCCGACCGCCACCGGGCTCCGACCCCACGGCCGAGAACACCTGGGTGGGCGCATCGGAAGGCGGGAAAGGCGGCGCGGCCTGAAGCGCCGACGTCCACTGCTGCCCGTCCCACCATCGGAGCTGCCCGGAACCTTCGGGGTCCGGATACCACCCGGCAGGAGTCGTCATATTCCGCTTTACCTTTCCATCGACAAACCTTTACCGCGCCTATCGACCGCTACACAACCAGAGTTACGTTGCGGGCGGAAGACGTCTCCGGGGAGCGGACAGAGAAAGGGCCCCTCACCTGGATGAACAGGTGAGGGGCCCTCTGGCGGTGGCGGTGGGATTTGAACCCACGGACGGGGGTTACCCGTCACGCGCTTTCGAGGCGCGCTCCTTCGGCCGCTCGGTCACGCCACCGTTGTCGACTCTAGCGGATCGCACACCTCATCCTGAAATCGCCTGGTCAGAGCTCCGAAATGGAGCCTCGCTGCTCCCGGAAGAACTCCTCGAGCACGGCCGCACACTCGGCTTCGAGCACCCCGGCCCGCACTTCGGGACGGTGAGTGAGCCGACGGTCGCGCACGACGTCCCACAACGACCCCACCGCTCCCGTCTTCGGCTCCCACGCCCCGAAGACCACCCGCGACACCCGGGACAACACCAGCGCACCCGCGCACATCGTGCACGGCTCCAGGGTCACGGCCAGGGTCGCGCCTTCGAGCCGCCAGCCGTCCCCGTACACCTTCGCGGCGGCCCGCAACGCCAGGACCTCGGCGTGGGCCGTCGGATCACCGGTCGCCTCACGGGAGTTCGCGGCCCGCGCCAGCTCGCGGCCGTCGGACCCGAACACCACCGCGCCCACCGGGACGTCCCCGGCGGGCGCGGCAGCAGCGGCTTCCAACGCGACCCTGATGAGCTCCTCGTCCTCGCGCAGCCCCATCTAACGGAGCGAGCCCAACGTCTTGGCGAGCACGTCGTCGAAACCGAGACGCTCCGCGATCTCCTCGATCTGCTCGTCCGGGTACAGGTCGGTCTCCGACAGGATCACCGACAGCACCGGTTCCGGCAGACCGAGATCGGCGAGGATGCCGAGGTCGCCTTCCTCCCACGGCTCGATCTCGTCCAGCTCGTCGGGGTCGATGTCGGGGATCTCGATGTTCAGGGCGTCGAGGACGTCGGCTGCGATGTCGTAGTCGACGGCCATCGTCGCGTCCGACAGCAACAGCCCGTTCCCGACGGGTGCGGGACGCACGATCACGAAGAACTCGTCGTCCACGTTCAGCAGACCGAACACTGCGCCGGAGCTTCTCAGCTCCCTCAGTTCCGTGACCGCGGTGTCGAGACTCGTCAGGGCGGCCCCGGACAGTGCCCGGCACTTCCAACGGCCGTCCTCGCGGGTCACGGCGACGGCGTAGCCGTCGAGGTCGTCACTGGAACCGACGGCGGACTTTCCGCTCGGATTCACGGAAGGGCTCTTTTTCCCTACACGCTGTGCAGCCATGGGCGCAACGGTAGTCGGCTCCGTCCGGTGAATGAAGCCCAGTAGGCGATATGTCAACCTGATGTGGTGAGTTCAGAGCCGTCCACCCCGCCCGTCTGTGTCCTCGGCCTCGGTCTGATCGGAGGGTCGCTCCTCCGCGCGGCGGTGGCGACGGGACGGCAGGCCTTCGGCTGGAACCGCTCGTCGCAAGCCGTGGAAGGCGCGGTCGCCGACGGTTTCGACGCATCCACCGACCTCACCGCGACT
This sequence comes from Rhodococcus sp. Z13, assembly GCF_025837095.1. Taxonomy (NCBI): domain Bacteria; kingdom Bacillati; phylum Actinomycetota; class Actinomycetes; order Mycobacteriales; family Nocardiaceae; genus Rhodococcus; species Rhodococcus sacchari. The sequence continues at coordinate 260,592 of NZ_CP107551.1, read as the reverse complement.
CTCCGCCGCGCCGCCGAGAACGACGCCCTCGTGGTGATCGCGGTGCCGATGCCGGCGGTCGACGGCATCCTCGCGGCGATCGCCGAGCACGCACCCGACGTCACGCTCACCGACGTGGTGAGTGTGAAAGCACAGGTCGCGGCGGCGGTCGCCGCACACGGGCTCTCCCGCCGCTTCGTCGGCGGTCACCCGATGGCCGGCACCGCCGAATCCGGCTGGACCGCCGGCGACGCCGACCTGTTCCGCGACGCGGTATGGGTGGTGACCGTCGACGACGGCACCGACCCCGAGGCGTGGCGGCAGGTCGCCGAACTGGCCCTCGACTGTGGTTCCGTCGTGGTCCCCGCCGAATCGCGGGAGCACGACGCGGCGGTCGCACGGATCTCGCATCTCCCCCATGTGCTCGCGGAGGCGCTGGCGCTGTCCGGCGCCGAGGGCGGCGACCTCGCGCTGGGTCTGGCCGCCGGTTCATTCCGGGACGGCACCCGCGTCGCGGCCACCGCCCCCGCGCTGGTGGATGCGATGTGCGAGGGCAACGCCGTCGCCCTGCTGGACGTGCTCGACGAGACCCTGCGGGTGCTGTCGGCGGCCCGGGAGCAGCTCGCGGCCGGCAGCACCTCCGAGCTCACCCGCGCCGGTCACGCCGCCCGGCAGCGCTACGAACAGCGGCGACGCGACCCGATCACCGGCACACAGCCGGGCGACGAGGGCTGGATCGAGACCTTCCGCGAGGCCGGACGGAAAGGCCGGGTGTGGGCGCGATGAACCTGCGCGACACCGCCTCCGCGCTGACCACCGGCAGGACGACGTCCACCGAGCACGTCCGCTCGGTGCTGGCCGAACTCGACGCCCTCACCGGCACTCCCTGGGAGAACGCCGTCGCCGCCCGCAACGACGCGGCAGCACTCGAGGCGGCCGCGCTGGCCGACGAGCAGATCTCGGCGGGGAACTGGATCGGACCGCTGCACGGCGTGGCGGTCGCGGTGAAGGACAACATCGACGTCGCCGGCTTCCCCACCCGGTGCGGGAGCGCGGTGCTCGCCGACGCTCCCCCGGCCCGGCGCGATGCCCGCATCGTCGAGAAGCTCCGCGAGGCCGGCGCGATCGTGGTGGCGAAGACACACCTGCACGAGTTCGCCTACGGCCCGACGGGTCTGGTCAACGCGTCCGGGCCCGCAGCGCATCCGCACGATCCGAGCCTGATCAGTGGTGGGTCGTCGTCGGGTTCGGCCGTGCTGGTCGCGCGCGGGATCGTGCCGGTGGCGCTGGGCACCGACACCGGCTGCAGTGTCCGCACCCCGGCGGCGTTGTGCGGGATCGTCGGATTCAAGCCCGGTTTCGGGGCGCTGCCCGAACAGGGCGTGTTCCCCCTGTCGACGACCTTCGACCACATCGGCCTGCTCACCGGCGACGCGCTGGACGCGTCGCTCGCCTGGGGTGCGTTGCCGGGCATCGCCCACCTGCGCACCCCGGTCTCCGAACTGCGCATCGGCCGGTTGCGCGGCGGGATCTGGGAGCAGACCGACCCTGTGTTCGCCGAAGCCGTCGAGACCGCCTGCCGCACCCTGTCCGACCTCGGGGCCCGCCTCGTGGACGTGGAGCTGCCGGAGACCGACGAGATGCTCGAGGTGTATCCGGTCGTCACGGGCTCGGAGGCCTACGAGACGCACCGGGAGTGGTTCGAGGCCGACCCCGGCCGCTACGGAACCCCCACGGCCGCTCTGCTGGCCGCACAGCGCGACCGTCTCGCCCACGAGTACGTCCGGGCGGCCCGCGCGGCCGGGAGACTGCGGCGCGAGGTCGTGCACCGTTTGCGGACCGTGGAGAAGCTGGACGCCCTGATCACGGTCACCACCGGTGTCCGGTCGGCTCCGCTGACCAGCGATCCGGTGGAACTGCGCGCACCCCTGCTGCAGCGCTGCATCCCGTTCAGCGTCCTCGGGGTGCCGGCGATCTCGGTGCCCGCACCGGAAGGCGACAGCTGCCCGGTCGGCCTGCAGATCGTGGGGCTCACCGGCGGCACCCACGGACACGGCAGCCATCCCGCCGAGTCCACGGCTCTCGCCGTGGCCATGGCGGTGGAATCCTCTGCCTAGATCCGCTTCTGCCTAGATCCGCTTGGCGAGACCGCGGTACTCCAGCACGAAGCCGTCCTCGTCCACCGTCACCGATGACGACGCCACCGGCGAGAGCACGTGGATGCCGTCGGACGCGCTGCTGTAGACGACGGTGGCCTCCTCGACCCGCAGGTCGACGAGATTGAGGTACACCACCGGCACCTCGACGTCGTCGGCCCCGAGCTGCAGGTCGTAGCGGCGGATCGGCAGGGCGTTGAAGAACGGGCTGAACACGACGTCCACGTCCAGCGCACCGCCGAACGCGGAGCGGTGGTGGTCGGTGCCGTTGTCGGTCATCCAGATGCCCTCACCCGAGCGGGTGAGGGACATGTGACGCTCTCCCGCCGCCTGCGTGGTGCGGACCGACAGGCGTCGCGTCACCCCGTTCTCGTCGGTCACGAGGTCGTAGGACGCGCTGAAGGCGGGATGCTCCGCGCACTCGGCGCCGACGATCCGCCCCGACGCCTTGATTCGGCGCCCGGACAGTTGCACTCGCACCGATTCCATCCGAGGCGCATCGACGGCCTGCCAGGTCAGAAGGGCAGGCCAGGTCGACGCGGAGCCCGTGACATCAGAAGCTGGGATGCTCACGCTGTATACCGTAGGCGACGAAGCGTACGCAGGGGGTGCTGGTGCCGCGATTCACTCTGCGACTAGGCCGTATCCGCCAACGCCTCGTGGCGGGAGACCTGTCGCTGGTAGTGGGAGAAGACCGACAGGGCCGCCGCCCCCACCGCGACGTTGACGAGCGCCCCGAACTCCTCGATCGCGAAGTCGATGACGTCGACGACGAACACGGTGATCAACGCGGCTGCGCGCAGGGCCCGTATCGACCACCGGTAGTCGCGCCGCAACGCGATCGACCCCGTCACGCACAGCAGCACGGTGACCGCTGAGGCGACCAGCTGGATCAGCGTCATCAGATCGGCGGACCGCGCCGCGAGGTCGCGTTCGAGGGTGACGGCGGCGTTGAGCAGGATGCCGATGGAGAAGACGGTCAGCAGAGCCGCGGCGACGCGGACACCGCGGATGCCCTGCAACCGCTCCGGCATCCGCAGGGGCATCGCCGACACCAGCACCGACGAGGACGGCCGTGCCTCCCGGCATCGCTCCAGCAACGCCTCTATCTGCCCGACCACCACCGGGTCGGCACCGCCCTCCCGGGCACGGTCGAGCTGCACCATCGCCTGGTCGCGGGCGGTCGGTGTGACGCCCCGCGCCAGGCCCTCGGTCACGGTCAACGCCGCGTTGGTCAGGTACTCGTCGGTGGTCAGCCCGCGACGCGAATGGATCGTGCGGTTCAGCACCAGCAACAGCACGACCACGACGTACATGATCGCCACGGCCGGCTTGTAGAAGTAATCGTTGGTCTTCGTGACGAACTTGCCGACCTCGTCGAGGAACAGACCGAAACCGATCCCGCCGAGGAGCACCGCCGCCCGGTGCGGGCCGCGGCCGATGAAGGTGAGCGACACGAACAGCGCGATCACCATCAGCAACCCGCCCCACAGCACGTGCGCGATGTGGAGGTTGGCTCCGCCGACCTGCGGATAGCCCGTCAGATGCAGGTACAGGCGGGTCACCAGAACGGTCGCGACGGCCAGGATCAGCAGCGCCTCGACCTGGGCGGACGACGTGGTGTCCCGCAACATCCGGGCACGGGAGCGAGGTACGACCGTGGTCACGGATCGGGAGCCTATCGGTCGTACCGGCACCCCGGGCGCATCCACGGCATCCACCAGCGCGCCCAGTCACTGCGGAGCGGCGCTCCGGGCTGCGGTGTGGCCTAGAGTCGCCTTATGCGCACCGTGTGGACAGTTCCTCCGAACATTGCCCAAACTCTGCTGGAATCTCCCGAGATCCAGATGTTCCTGACCAGCAACGAGTTGCCGGACACCGCGGACGATCCACGCCAGAGACTAGAGGAGTTCACCACCGCACTCGGCGCGCTCAGCCGGCACATCGGGCGTACCTTCGGCTCGGTGGATGCCGCCAACCGCGAACTGTTCGGCGGCTCGGCCGGGCAGGTCCCCGTCGCTCTCCGGCTGACCGTCCTGCGCGCCCTCGTGCGCAAGGTCGACGATCGCGCACCCACTCCGAAGCTGCTCCCCAAGAACGTCACCGACCAGCTCGGTTCCTACGTCTACGCCCTGTTCGATCCCCGGGACCGCAGCATCTTCTACGTGGGGGCCGGCCGGGGCAATCGCATCTTCACCCTCGTGTGGACGGCGCTCGGCGAGAACGACAAGCTCACCGAATCCGGTGAGAAGGCTCCGCTGTCCACCCCGGAGACCGAGGCCGCGTTGCGTCGCATCAAGGCGATCTACGAGGCGGGCTACGCGGTGGAACACTACGTCGTCTCCGACGCGCTGAACCCCAGGTCCGACGCCGACCACACCGCGGCGGTCACCGCCGAGGCCGTCATCGCCGCGCTGGGTCTGGTCGAGCCGCACCGCGGTGAGTGTGTGCTCACCAACCTGGCGGGAACGACCGAGGAGTCGGAAGCCGACCGCACCGCCGTGCCCATCGCCGAGCTGGTGCGTCAGTACTCGGCGGCGCCCGCACCCGAACTGCCGACGCCCTGCGTCGTGCTGCGCATCAACGAGGCGAAGAAGGCCTCACCGGAAGCGGTGCGGGAACTGGCGTCGAAGCCCTGGCCCGCCGGCACTGCTGCTCGCGGGGTGGACGGGCTTCCCATCGTGGTGGTCGCCGACAACATCGTGCGCGCGGTCTACCGCGCCACCGGATGGGAGGCTGCGGGCCGCAGCGAGGAGAACGGCGGCACGATCCTGTACCGGTTCGTCGGGGAGGCTGACGCCGAGTTGGAGGAGAAGTTCGTCAACACGCGTGTGACGCCGGATCGTCTCGGTCTGAAGCGGTGGCCGTCGCACGGTTGGGCGCCGCGTCTGACGCGTGCGCTGCCGCGGCCGGTGGCGCGTCCGAAGGCCTCGCGCCCGTAGATTCCGCGCTCATCGTTCTTCTCTGCTGCTTCCCGGTGCATTCCGAGCACCGGGAAGCAGCGTCTCGCGGTATCTCTCCGGGAATTCGAATGCGATGGGCCGGCGTACGTTATCCGGCCCGCACCACCCCGGAAAACACGGAGACCCCCGACTGATGTCGGGGGTCTCCGGTAACGGGTGTTCGGCGGTGTCCTACTCTCCCACACCCTGTCGAGTGCAGTACCATCGGCGCAGACAGGCTTAGCTTCCGGGTTCGGAATGGGACCGGGCGTTTCCCTGTCGCTATGGCCGCCGTAACTCTATGAAACTTCACGCACCAGAATCGACCACCCGAACACCGCCGGGCCCGACATCTGATGTGTGTGCTGTTTCAGATACCGCACAGTGGACGCGTAACACCTTCATGGTAAGTCCTCGGCCTATTAGTACCGGTCACCTCCACACATTACTGCGCTTCCAGTTCCGGCCTATCAACCCGGTGGTCTGCCGGGCCTACCCCTCGAGGGGGTGAGAAACCTCATCTTGGAACAGGCTTCCCGCTTAGATGCTTTCAGCGGTTATCCCTTCCGAACGTAGCCAACCAGCCATGCCCCTGGCGGGACAACTGGCACACCAGAGGTTCGTCCGTCCCGGTCCTCTCGTACTAGGGACAGCCTTCCTCAAGTTTCTAACGCGCGCGGCGGATAGAGACCGAACTGTCTCACGACGTTCTAAACCCAGCTCGCGTGCCGCTTTAATGGGCGAACAGCCCAACCCTTGGGACCTACTCCAGCCCCAGGATGCGACGAGCCGACATCGAGGTGCCAAACCATCCCGTCGATATGGACTCTTGGGGAAGATCAGCCTGTTATCCCCGGGGTACCTTTTATCCGTTGAGCGACACCGCTTCCACATGCCGGTGCCGGATCACTAGTCCCGACTTTCGTCCCTGCTCGACCTGTCAGTCTCACAGTCAAGCTCCCTTGTGCACTTGCACTCGACACCTGATTGCCAACCAGGCTGAGGGAACCTTTGGGCGCCTCCGTTACATTTTGGGAGGCAACCGCCCCAGTTAAACTACCCACCAGGCACTGTCCCTGAACCAGATCATGGTCCGAGGTTAGATGTCCAATACGATCAGAGTGGTATTTCAACAACGACTCCACGACAACTGGCGTCACCGCTTCACAGTCTCCCACCTATCCTACACAAACCGAACCGAACACCAATACCAAGCTATAGTGAAGGTCCCGGGGTCTTTTCGTCCTGCCGCGCGTAACGAGCATCTTTACTCGTAATGCAATTTCGCCGAGTCTGTGGTCGAGACAGCAGAGAAGTCGTTACGCCATTCGTGCAGGTCGGAACTTACCCGACAAGGAATTTCGCTACCTTAGGATGGTTATAGTTACCACCGCCGTTTACTGGGGCTTAAATTCTCAGCTTCGCGGAGTAAACCCCGCTAACCGGTCCTCTTAACCTTCCAGCACCGGGCAGGCGTCAGTCCGTATACATCGTCTTACGACTTCGCACGGACCTGTGTTTTTAGTAAACAGTCGCTTCTCTCTGGTCTCTGCGACCACCCCCAGCTCAGAGTGCAAGACTCATCACCAGGGCTGGTCCCCCTTCTCCCGAAGTTACGGGGGCATTTTGCCGAGTTCCTTAACCACAGTTCTCTCGATCGCCTCGGTATTCTCTACCTGACCACCTGTGTCGGTTTGGGGTACGTCCGTGTACCAACTCACTAGAGGCTTTTCTCGGCAGCATAGGATCACTGAATTCCCTCAACGGGTACGCATCACCTCTCAGGCTCCATGAATGGCGGATTTGCCTACCATTCGCCCTACCGGCTTACACCAGGTATTCCACCACCTGGCCCAGCTACCTTCCTGCGTCACCCCATCGCTTGACTACTACAGCCAGGGTCCCGTGCAGCCATCCCCAGAGCCCCCGAAGGGACAAAGAGAACTTTTGGACGGTTAGCACAACTGCCTCGCCATTGGGCGCGGATACACGGGTACGGGAATATCAACCCGTTGTCCATCGACTACGCCTGTCGGCCTCGCCTTAGGTCCCGACTCACCCTGGGCGGATTAACCTGGCCCAGGAACCCTTGGTCATCCGGCGGACGAGTTTCTCACTCGTCTTTCGCTACTCATGCCTGCATTCTCACTCGCGCAGCCTCCACAACTGGGTCACCCCGCTGCTTCCACGGCTGCACGACGCTCCCCTACCCATCCACACCACTGCCGGAGAAACCGTAATCCCTCCGAGGTGTTGTGTGAATGCCGCGGCTTCGGCGGTGTACTTGAGCCCCGCTACATTGTCGGCGCAGAACCACTTGACCAGTGAGCTATTACGCACTCTTTCAAGGGTGGCTGCTTCTAAGCCAACCTCCTGGTTGTCTCAGCGATCCCACATCCTTTTCCACTTAGTACACGCTTAGGGCCTTAGCCGGCGATCTGGGCTGTTTCCCTCTCGACTACGAAGCTTATCCCCCGCAGTCTCACTGCCACGCTCTCACTCACCGGCATTCGGAGTTTGGCTGATTTCGGTAAGCTTGTGGGCCCCCTAGACCATCCAGTAGCTCTACCTCCGGTGAGAAACACGTGACGCTGCACCTAAATGCATTTCGGGGAGAACCAGCTATCACGGAGTTTGATTGGCCTTTCACCCCTACCCACAACTCATCCCCTCAGTTTTCAACCTAAGTGGGTTCGGGCCTCCACGACGTCTTACCATCGCTTCACCCTGGCCATGGGTAGATCACTCCGCTTCGGGTCTAGAACATGCCACTCAACCGCCCTGTTCGGACTCGCTTTCGCTACGACTACCCCACACGGGTTAACCTCGCGACATGCCACTAACTCGCAGGCTCATTCTTCAAAAGGCACGCCATCACCAGCCATGAACCAAATCATGCACCAGCTCTGACGGATTGTAAGCGCACGGTTTCAGGTACTATTTCACTCCCCTCCCGGGGTACTTTTCACCTTTCCCTCACGGTACTAGTCCGCTATCGGTCACCAGGGAGTATTCAGGCTTATCGGGTGGTCCCGACAGATTCACACCGGATTTCACGGGCCCGGTGCTACTCGGGTATCCGATTCGACAGTCGCCATGTTTTCGTCTACGGGGCTCTCACCCTCTACGACAGGCCGTTCCAGACCACTTCGACTAACACAACGATTTCTGACTGTCGGCCGACTCGGCAGCGTCGACATATCGAACCCCACAACCCCGAACACACAACCCCTGCCAGGTATCACATGTGCCCGGTTTAGCCTCATCCGCTTTCGCTCGCCACTACTCACGGAATCACTGTTGTTTTCTCTTCCTGTGGGTACTGAGATGTTTCACTTCCCCACGTTCCCTCCACACACCCTATATATTCAGGTGCGGGTAACACGACATCACTCGTGCTGGGTTTCCCCATTCGGAAATCCTCGGATCACAGCTCGGTTGACAGCTCCCCGAGGCATATCGCAGCCTCCCACGTCCTTCATCGGCTCCTGGTGCCAAGGCATCCACCGTACGCTCATAAACACTTACAACAAAGATGCTCGCGTCCACTGTGCAGTTCTCAAACAACACACAACACCGAATACTCACTCCACCGAAATGGACCTTTCTCCGACATCGTCGCTGAAAAAACACTCGCGTGTTCCCTCAGGACCCAACAGTGCACCGATATAACCACCGCACACCACCACTATTGGATGATGCATACACGGTGATGGTTGTCAGCGTTCCACCCATGAGCTCCTGCCGTTCCACCTACGGGAACGAAACAGTCTCTGCCCGGGACGAATCCACCTGTGTGGACCCTCACCGGGAGAAGTGCTCCTTAGAAAGGAGGTGATCCAGCCGCACCTTCCGGTACGGCTACCTTGTTACGACTTCGTCCCAATCGCCGATCCCACCTTCGACGGCTCCCTCCCACAAGGGGTTAGGCCACCGGCTTCGGGTGTTACCGACTTTCATGACGTGACGGGCGGTGTGTACAAGGCCCGGGAACGTATTCACCGCAGCGTTGCTGATCTGCGATTACTAGCGACTCCGACTTCACGGGGTCGAGTTGCAGACCCCGATCCGAACTGAGACCGGCTTTAAGGGATTCGCTCCACCTCACGGTATCGCAGCCCTCTGTACCGACCATTGTAGCATGTGTGAAGCCCTGGACATAAGGGGCATGATGACTTGACGTCGTCCCCACCTTCCTCCGAGTTGACCCCGGCAGTCTCCTGCGAGTCCCCACCATTACGTGCTGGCAACACAGGACAAGGGTTGCGCTCGTTGCGGGACTTAACCCAACATCTCACGACACGAGCTGACGACAGCCATGCACCACCTGTATACCGACCACAAGGGAAACCCCATCTCTGAGGCGATCCGGTATATGTCAAACCCAGGTAAGGTTCTTCGCGTTGCATCGAATTAATCCACATGCTCCGCCGCTTGTGCGGTCCCCGTCAATTCCTTTGAGTTTTAGCCTTGCGGCCGTACTCCCCAGGCGGGGCGCTTAATGCGTTAGCTACGGCACGGATCCCGTGGAAGGAAACCCACACCTAGCGCCCACCGTTTACGGCGTGGACTACCAGGGTATCTAATCCTGTTCGCTACCCACGCTTTCGCTCCTCAGCGTCAGTTACTGCCCAGAGACCCGCCTTCGCCACCGGTGTTCCTCCTGATATCTGCGCATTTCACCGCTACACCAGGAATTCCAGTCTCCCCTGCAGTACTCAAGTCTGCCCGTATCGCCTGCAAGCCCGCAGTTGAGCTGCGGGTTTTCACAGACGACGCGACAAACCGCCTACGAGCTCTTTACGCCCAGTAATTCCGGACAACGCTCGCACCCTACGTATTACCGCGGCTGCTGGCACGTAGTTGGCCGGTGCTTCTTCTGCAGGTACCGTCACTTGCGCTTCGTCCCTGCTGAAAGAGGTTTACAACCCGAAGGCCGTCATCCCTCACGCGGCGTCGCTGCATCAGGCTTTCGCCCATTGTGCAATATTCCCCACTGCTGCCTCCCGTAGGAGTCTGGGCCGTGTCTCAGTCCCAGTGTGGCCGGTCGCCCTCTCAGGCCGGCTACCCGTCGTCGCCTTGGTAGGCCATTACCCCACCAACAAGCTGATAGGCCGCGGGCTCATCCTGCACCGAAAAACTTTCCACCCCTGCCATGCAGCAGAAGGTCGTATCCGGTATTAGACCCAGTTTCCCAGGCTTATCCCAGAGTGCAGGGCAGATCACCCACGTGTTACTCACCCGTTCGCCACTAATCCACCCAGCAAGCTGGGCTTCATCGTTCGACTTGCATGTGTTAAGCACGCCGCCAGCGTTCGTCCTGAGCCAGGATCAAACTCTCCGTTAAAGACTCTCGATCCCCCCGAAGGGGTAATCAGCCATAAGCGTAGAGCCAAATCACTAGCGTAAAAACTCAAATACCGATCGCCCCAGACGGAAGAACGAGACGACCAGCAAACAACCACTCCGCTAGAAGTGGCTGCACCAAAAAAAATTTGGCACTGACATTCATCGGCACACTGTTGAGTTCTCAAAGAACACGCACACACCATCGATCCCGAACCTTTCGGCCCGTTCACTCCGGGGTGACTGTTCATCCGAGGGCCTCGCGGCTCTCGGGCACGGCTCAAAACCTTACCAGAAGGTTTCGAACCAGTGAAATTCGCAGGCGCCTTCGTCCAACCTCGTTGTCCCGTACCTCGCGGTCCGGGTCGGTGTCCGTGTCGCTCTGACCTGGAATAAGTTACGCGAACATGACGCAGAAAACCAAATCGCCAGGTCAGGACACGTTTCTACGCATCGAAAGGCGGTTCGGGGTGCCCCGGGCGGCCCATCATCGTGGCACTCGTCGCGTCCGCTCACGGATCGTCCCACTTCTCGAGTAACGTTCATCGAGGAGTTGAGCGAGGAAGGGTGCCGTGACGTCGACGGGGAACATGGTGGGGTTGTTCGCCGGGATCGGCGGGCTCGAGCTCGGGCTCGGTCGTCACGGATGGAACACGGAGCTCCTCTGCGAGATCGAACCGGGCGCGCAGGCGGTCCTGCGCACGCGCTTCCCCGACATCCCTCTACACGCGGACGTCACGCGTCTGCGTTCCCTCCCCCGCGACACGGAACTCGTCGCGGCCGGCTTCCCCTGCCAAGACCTCTCCCAAGCGGGCCGCACCGCCGGCATCACCGGTTCGAAGTCGGGTCTCGTCGACGAGGTGTTCCGTCTCGTCCGCCGTAAGAACGGTCCGCGCTGGCTCGTCATAGAGAACGTGCCGTTCATGCTCCAGCTCGGCCGCGGCGCCGCCATGCGGCACATCACCCACGCGCTGGAGGACCTCGGCTACGCGTGGGCCTATCGCGTCGTGGACGCGCGCGCGTTCGGTCTTCCCCAGCGTCGGCACCGGGTCCTCATGCTCGCGTCGCGCACCGAGGATCCCCGCGCGGTGCTGTTCGGTGAGGACGCCGGCATGCCCGCCGAGGGCAACCCCGATCTGTATCCGTGCGGTTTCTACTGGACCGAGGGCGTGCGCGGCCTGGGCTGGGCGGTCAATGCCGTGCCCACCCTCAAGGGCGGTTCGACCCTCGGTATCGCCAGCCCGCCCGCCGTGCGCCTGCCCTCCGGTGAGATCGTCACCCCCGGCCTCACCGACGCCGAACGTCTCCAGGGCTTCGAGGCCGGCTGGACGGCTCCCGCAACGGAGGCCCCCGGCGTCCGTTCCGGGCACCGCTGGCGTCTGGTCGGCAATGCCGTGAGTGTGCGGATGGCGTCGTGGGTGGGTCATCGGTTGAACAACCCGATCGAGTACGCCTCCGATCACGAGAGCCCTCTCGTGCCCGGCGACCCCTGGCCGACCGCGGCGTGGGGCATGAACCGTCGCGCCTTCCGGGTCCACGAGTCGCAGTGGCCGGTTCAGGCACCCTACGAGGACCTGGGTGGTTTCCTCCTCGACGCGAGGTTGCTGTCCGCCCGCGCGACCGCCGGTTTCCTGCGACGGGCCCGCTCCGGCAATCTCCGGTTCCTGCCCGGTTTCCTCGAGGACGTGGAGAACCACCTCGAACGCATGGGCGGCTTCCCGCGGGTGGCGGCCTAGAGGCCACGATGGCAGCGGCCGATCGACCTCCGACCGATCCGCGCACGAGCGCGCGGATGAGCCGGCAGCGTCGACGCGACACCGCGCCCGAGGTGGCGCTGCGCAAGGAACTGCATCGTCGCGGCCGCCGTTTCTTCGTAGACAAGGCTCCCCTGCCCGGGATGCGGCGACGAGCCGATCTGCTCTTCCCCCGTCTCCGGGTCGCTGTCTACGTCGACGGATGCTTCTGGCACAGCTGCCCCCTGCATGCGACCCACCCCAAGAACAACGCCGAGTGGTGGGCGGCGAAGCTCGCCGCGAACGTGCGGCGCGACCGGGACACCGACACGCGGCTGCGGGCCGCCGGCTGGACGGTGGTGCGGGTGTGGGAGCACGAGGACCCGATCGTCGCCGCGACCCGGGTGGAGGATGCCCTGACGGCTCCCGGCCCACGATCTCCGGACACGCAGAGCCCGGGGCCGGTACGGGAGTGATGTCCTACCGGCCCCGGGTCGTCTCGTCGCTCAGACCTTCGTGAGCTGCGCGTACCGCGCGATGTGCTGCTCGGCGGTGCCGAACTCGTACTCGATGGCGGTCAGGCGCTTGAAGTAGTGGCCGACGGCCAGTTCCTCGGTCATGCCCATGCCGCCGTGGAGTTGGACGGCGTTCTGGCCGACGAAGCGGGCGGCACGGCTGATCGTCGCCTTCGCGGCCGAGATCGCGCGGGCCCGGGTCGTCTCGTCGCTGTCGAGGTTGAGGATCGCGAGGTAGGCGGCGGAGACGGCTTGCTCGACCTCCATGTACATGTCGACCATGCGGTGCTGGAGGACCTGGAAGCGGCCGATCGGCTGCCCGAACTGCTGACGTTGCTTCGCGTACTCGACGGTGTCGGCGAGCACCTTGCGCATGAGGCCGACGGCCTCGGCGGAGATCGCGGCGATGCCCTCGTCGACCGCCCGGGCGACGGACGGCCAGGCGGCACCCTCCTCGCCGAGCAGCGCGTCGGCGGGCAGACGCAGGTCGGAGAACACGAGGTCGGCGGCGCGGCGGTCGTCGATCGTGCGGTAGGAGTGGATCTCAACCCCGGCCGGCGGGTTCGCGGGATCGAAGTCGATCAGGAACAGCGAGATTCCGGCCCGATCGGTGCGCTCACCCGAGGTGCGGGCCGTGACGATCAGGTGCGTCGCCAGGGGCGCGCTGGTGACCACGGTCTTCTCGCCGTCGAGCACCCACTCGTCGCCCTCGCGGCGGGCGGTGGTGGTGACGTCGTGGAAGACGTACCCGGAGGTGGGTTCGATCGCCGCGAACGCGGTGATCGCTTCCCCGGCGGCGATCGCCTCGAGGACGGCTTCGGCCCGGTCGCCCCCAGCACGACCGAGAAGACCGCCCCCGAGGACGACCGTGTCGACGAACGGCTCGATCACGAGGGCGTGCCCGAGTGCCTCGGCCACGACCATCAGTTCGACCGGGCCGCCGCCCATCCCCCCCACGGCTTCCGGCAGCGTGGCGCCGAGAATGCCGAGTTCCTCGGCGAACGCGCGCCACACCTCCGGCTGCCATCCTTCGCCGGTGGTCGCTACCTTCCGGCTTTCCGCCAGGTCGTAGCGACCGGCGAGGAACTTGGTGACCGAATCACGAAGGAGCTCCTGCTCCTTGCTCAAACCGAAGTCCATCAGAGCCCCAATGCTGCTTTGGCGAGAATGTTTCGCTGGATCTCGTTGCTGCCGGCGTAGATCGATCCGGCACGGTCGTTGAAGTAGCGCAGCGGCGCCACGGCCTGCCAGTCCTCACCGCTGACGTACCCGTCGGCGGGCGGCACGTAGTCGGCCACCGGACCACCGGGCGCGGTGATGTGCGGCTGGTAGACGCGGCCGCGCGGACCCGCGGCCTCGAGGGCCAGCTGGGTGAGCGTCTGGCTGAGCTCGGTGCCGAGCACCTTGAGCATCGACGACGCGGGACCCGGATTCTTCCCTTCGGACAGCGCCGCGAGCGTGCGGTATTCGAGGATCTCGAGGACCTCGGTGCGGATGCGGGCCTCGGCGAGCTTGGCGGAGAACACCGGATCGTCGATGAGGGTGCCACCGGAGGGGCCGGGCTGTTCGGCGGCCTTCTCGGCGATCCGCTCGGCCATCACCTGCAGGGCCGGCGCGGCCGCCGCTCCCCCGCGTTCGAAGACGAGCAGATACTTGGCGACGGTCCAGCCCTCGTCGATCTTCCCGAGGACGTTCTTCTTGGGCACTCGCACACCGTCGAAGAAGACCTGGTTCTGCACCTCCTCGCCGGAGGTCATCACGAGCGGGCGGATCTCGATGCCGGGCGAGGTCATGTCGATCAGCAGGAAGGTGATGCCCTCCTGCTTCTTCCCGGTCTTGGACGTGCGCACCAGCGCGAACATCCAGTTCGCCTCGGTGGCGTGGGTGGTCCAGATCTTGCTGCCGGTGACGATCAGGTCCTCGCCGTCGTCGACCGCCGCCATGCTCAGCGAGGCGAGGTCGGAGCCGGCCTCGGGCTCGGAGTAGCCCTGGCAGAAGAAGACCTCCCCGGTGAGGATCCGGGGCAGGAAGTAGTTCTTCTGCTCCTCGGTGCCGTAGGCGACGATCGCGTGCGCGACCATGCGGATGCCCATCGGCGACAGGTTCGGGGCGCCGGCGAGGATCGACTCCCGACTGAAGATGTAGTGCTGCGTCTGCGTCCAGTCGCATCCGCCGTACTCGACCGGCCACGCCGGTGCGGCCCATCCGCGCTCATGGAGGATCCGCTGCCACTCCATGCTCGCCTCGTGGTCGGAGTACACGCTCGTGGCGAGCCGTCCCGCTCGTCGCAGTTCGGGCGTCAGCTTCTCCTCGAGAAACGAGCGCACCTCGTCCCGGAAGGCGGCGTCGGCCTCTGACCACGCTAGTTCCATGTCTTCTCCCAGCAGAGCTCGACTGCCGTTGCCGGCCGGTCGTGCGAATCGTCGTTAACTTTTCGAGAGTGACTCGAAATGTACGTCCGGCCGCGCGGCTCGTCAATAGGGGGTTTCTCCTGCGTTATCGTCGTGCCCGCACACGCCCCCGGAGGAAGTACGGCACCGGAGAAAGGAACGAAATCGGAGACGGGGCGTTCACTCGTCCGGGAACGTCCAGGTGGGGGCGAGCCGAGCTCGGGCCGACGCCGAGAGGAGCATCACAGTGAGTGCAGGATATGCGGAAACGAGAAAACCCCACCGGCGAACCGGCGGGGTTTTCGTGTGTGCGCCCGAAGGGATTCGAACCCCTAACCTTCTGATCCGTAGTCAGATGCTCTATCCGTTGAGCTACGGGCGCATGCGGTGTTCAGTTGTGGTCGCTGGTGACGTTACACCAACTGGCGGAGGCGAGAGGATTTGAACCTCCGGTCCCCGGTAAGGGGGACAACTCATTAGCAGTGAGTCCCATTCGGCCGCTCTGGCACGCCTCCTCGGGGATTCGATTGCTCTCGAACCGCCGGATCGAAACATTACACATGCCCGGCGGGAAAACGCAAAACGCCTGGTCAGAAGCTTGCGGACGAGCTTCCGGCGGCGGTGGCGTGTTGGACGGATGTCCGATGGAGAGCCGGACGAGGCGCATAATCGGGGTCGTGACTCCACGGACCCGCCCCGATCTCGAATCAGTTCCCGCCTACGTTCCCGGCCGTTCGTTCCCGGGAGCGGTGAAGCTCGCCAGCAACGAGACGACTCTGGGTCCTCTCCCGAGCGTGCGCGAGGCGATCGCGGAGGCCGCCGCCGGTCTCAACCGCTACCCCGACAACGGCGCCACCGAACTGCTCGCGGCCCTGTCGGCGCGGCTCGGTGTCCCCACGGACCGGATCGCAGTGGGCTGCGGCTCGGTGAGCCTGTGCCAGGAACTCGTGCAGGTCACCTGCAACGCCGGCGACGAGGTGATCTTCGCCTGGCGGTCCTTCGAGGCGTACCCCATCATCACGGCGGTCGCAGGTGCGACGGCGGTGAAGGTCCCGAACACCCCCGATCACGGTCACGACCTGAAGGCGATGCTCGCGGCGATCACCGACCGCACCCGCCTGATCTTCGTGTGCAATCCCAACAACCCCACCGGCTCGCTCCTGAGCAGGGCCGAGCTCGAGGAGTTCCTCGACGCGGTGCCCGAGCACATCGTCGTCGCGCTCGACGAGGCGTACTTCGAGTACGTCCGGCCCGCACCCGGTGAGGATCTGCCAGACGGCCTCGAGATCGCCGAGGGCCGCAGCAACGTCGTGGTGCTGCGCACCTTCTCCAAGGCCTACGGTCTCGCCGGCATCCGGGTGGGCTACGCGGTGGCCGATCCGTCCCTGGTGACGGCGCTGAGCAAGGTCCACACCCCGTTCTCGGTCAACTCCCTCGCCCAGACCGCCGCGATCGCGTCGCTCGCCGCGGCACCGGAGCTGCTGGCCCGCACCGACGGGATCGTCGCCGAGCGCGAGCGGGTGCACGCCGCCCTGACCGCCGCGGGCTACGAGGTGCCCGAGAGCAACGCCAACTTCCTGTGGCTGCCGCTCGGTGAGCGCTCGGCCGCGTTCGCGGACGCCGCCGCCGAGGCCGGTGTGGTGCTGCGTAACTTCACCGGTGAGGGCACCCGCGTGACCATCGGCGACCCGCACGAGAACGACCTGTTCCTGGACTTCGCCACGAAGCAGGGCCGGGAGGTCGCCGGAATCGTCTGATCCCCCGACCCGCTCCAGCCGGGCGTCACCGGAGTCCGGGCGTCACCGGAGTCCGAGCGCCTCCGCGAGCGTGGGCCACGCCGTCTTGATGTCGTCCTGCCAGTACCCCCACGAGTGGGTGCCCCACGGCCGGTAGACCACCTGGGCGGGGATGCCCAGCTCGCGGAGGCGCCGGTCGTAGGTCAGGGTGCAGGCGAGCGTGCCGATCTCGAGCGGGGCGCCGACGGTGAGCACGTCCTGCCCGGCGTCGAGGTCGTAGGGACCGAGCACACCGTTGCCGGTGCTGAGGAAGATCTTCTTCCCCCGCAGCCGTTCGGCGAGCAGGTACGAATCGTGTTCGGTCCAGCGGGGATCGCCGGGCGGCCCCCACATGTTGTCGGGATTGCCGCCCTTGTAGGCGACGGTGCCGCGCACCGACTCGCGGGAGCGGTCCTGGGACGTGTCGAAGCATCCGCTCAACGCGGCGACCCCCTCGTAGAGGTCGGGATGACGGGTGATCAGCGCCATCGCGGCGGTCGCTCCCATGGACAGACCCGCGACGGCGTCGGTGCCGTTGCCGCCGAAGTTCGCGTCGATCACCGGGGGCAGTTCCCGGGTCAGGAAGGTCTCCCACTTGTTGACCCCGAGCACGGGGTCGGGGGCATTCCAGTCGGTGTAGTAGCTCGCGGTGCCACCGACGGGCAGGACGACATTGACGTTCTTGTCGGCGAAGAACTCCTCGATATCGGTGCGCTGCGTCCACGTGCTCTCGCGGAAGTCGGATTCCTCACCCGCGCTGACACCGTCGAGCAGATAGAGCGTGGGACGCGAACCCGACCGTGCCGGGTGCAGCACCTGAACCGTCACGACCCGGTTCATCGCCGGCGAGAACACGGAGAGCTTCGTCTGGGTGCCGCTCACCCGCTCGGTGTGCTCGATCGTGGCCACCGGCTCGGCCTGCGCCGACACCGCCCCGATCAGCGACATCGCCAGGACCGCCACGACCGCTGCCGCAAGTCTTCTCACCATCGGACCCTCGTCCCCCCGACGTCCTGGAGCGATCACGTCCGCCCACGGCGCATACCGTCGGGCGGATCTGGACGCGACCCTAATAGCTCTTCGCCGGATTCGTGCCGATTCGGCGTTCCCGTGGGACGAAGTCGTCCCCGCCGCGCCGGGGAAGGGTGCGACGGGGACGACGGGCGCGGGTGTCAGCGGAGGTGGTGGACCTCCTGCAGGCCGTAGACCGGGGTCGGGATGCCCTCGTAGCGTGCCTTCAGCTGCAGCGCGAGGTACAGCGAGTAGTGGCGCGACTGGTGCAGGTTGCCGCCGTGGAACCACAGACCTTCCTGCTGGGTGGGCTTCCACATGTTGCGCTGCTCGCCCTCCCACGGCCCCGGATCCTTGGTGGTGTCCGAGCCCAGGCCCCAGCACTTGCCGACCTTGTCGGCGACCTCCTGCGAGATCAGGTCGGCGACCCAGCCGTTCATCGAACCGTAGCCGGTGGCGTAGACGACGAGATCGGCTTCGAGTTCGGTGCCGTCCTCGAGGATCACGGAGGTCTCGGTGAGTTCGCGGACGTTGCCGTGCGCCAGCTTGATGTCCCCGTTCGCAACCAACTCGGAGGCCCCGACGTCGATGTAGTAGCCGGAGGCGCGGCGCAGATACTTCATGAACAGACCCGAGCCGTCGTCGCCCCAGTCGTGCATGAAGCCGGCCTTCTCCAGCCGGTCGTAGAAGTCGGCGTCGCGTTCGCGGATCTTCTCGTAGATCGGGATCTGGAACTCGTGCATGATCCGGTACGGCAGGGACGCGAAGGTCAGGTCGGCCTTGTAGGTCGTCATCCCCGCGGCGAGGGCCCGCTCGGAGTACAGGTCACCGAGGCCGAGTTCCATGAGCGACTCCGAGCGCACGATGTGCGTCGAGGACCGCTGCACCATGGTCACGTCGGCGCCGACCTCCCAGAGCGCACCGCAGATGTCGTGGGCGCTGTTGTTGGCGCCGATCACCACGGCCTTCTTGCCGACGTAGGCGTCCGGGCCGGGATGCTGACTGGAGTGGTGCTGTTCGCCGCGGAAGCGGTCCATGCCGGGGAACTCGGGCATGTTGGGCTTTCCCGACATACCGGTGGCGATCACCAGCTGCTTCGGCCGCAGGACGACGGGTTCACCGTCGCGTTCGACGTGGACGGTCCACTCCCCCGCCTCCTCGTCGTAGCTCGCGGAGGTGCACACCGACTTCGACCAGTAGGGGACCTCCATCACCTTCGTGTACATCTCGAGCCAGTCCGCGATCTTGTCCTTCGGCGCGAACACCGGCCAGTTGTCGGGGAAGGGCATGTAGGGCAGGTGGTCGTACCAGACGGGGTCGTGCAGACACAGCGACTTGTAGCGGCCGCGCCACTGGTCACCGGGACGGTCGCGCTTGTCGAGGACGATGGCCGGGACACCGAGCTGCCGCATGCGGGCACCGAGCGCGATCCCGCCCTGGCCGCCGCCGACGATGACGACGTAGGGCTGGCGGGTGTAACCGAGCTCGCGTTCCTCGGCCTCGCGCTGCTCCGACCAGGTCACCCGCTGACGGTCGGCGCCGTGCTTCGTGCCGCGCGGGCGCCGGGTGCCGCGCGGTTCCTCGTGGCCCTTCAGTTCCTGCAGGGTGGTGAGCAGGGTCCATGCGCGGTCCTCACCGTCGTCGTCGCGCCGCAGCCGGAGGTGCCCGGAACCGCGGCCGACGGCGGTCTCGAACTCGAGCCAGGCGGTGATCACCCCGTCGTCCTCGGTGGGCGGTTCGGTGGTGCAAAAGCCGCTCGGGTCGGTGTCGTCGAGCCGGGCGGTCAGCATGTCCGTCACGCCCTCGCGGCCCTCGACCGTCTTCAGGTTCCAGGTGAAGGAGACGAGATCGCGCCAGAAGCTCTCGATGCCGAAGAGTCCCGCCGCGGCGGCGACGTCCCGGGACGCCAGCGCGGTCTCGAACTTCCGCAGCCAGGCGTCCACGCGCTGGTCGGGGGTCGCGCCGGTGGTCGTGGCCTGCTCGAGCATGTCGGTCATAGCCGGGTTCCTCTCACTCGGTTGATGTGATCCAGGACACTCCGACGCAACGCTCGGAACAAGCGTTGCGTCACGTTGCACGGGTGGAGAATGTGGCGCGGGACACATCCGGCACCTATGCTCCGAGGACCACGACGAAGAGGGGACCGTGACCACGTTCAGCGCGATCGCGCCCGGCACCGACCTGTCGCGTCACGCACGCGAGCTGATGCGGATGCACGAGGCGGTGATCGGAGGTGCACGTCCGCCGATGCGGCCGCGAGCACTGGTCGCACGGTCCTGGGCGCGGGTGCTCGGCACGGGCCTCGACCCGGCCGGCAGCAACGCCCGCAGCCGGGTCCCCTTGCCCGAGGTCGAACGACGCCGGCGCGAGTCCGCCCTGGCCGCGGTGATCGGCGAGCTCGAGCAGGTGATCTCCCCCGTCGCCGACGCCTCCCACCTGCTGCTGGTGGTGACCGACGCCGACGGGATCATCCTGTGGCGGAGCGGCTCGGCCCGGATCAAGGCACGCGCCGATGTGCTCGGTTTCCAGGAGGGAGCCGTGTGGACGGAGTCGACGGTCGGCACCAACGCGATCGGCACCGCACTGGCCGAGGCCGCGCCCGTCCAGTTGTTCTCCGGGGAGCACTTCGAGACCACCCAGCACCCCTGGTACTGCACCGCCGCGCCGATCCACGGCCCGATCCGCGGCGACCTGCTCGGCATCGTGGACGTGAGCGGTCCCGCGCTGACCCTGCACCCGACGATCAGCGCGCTCGTCGACACCGCCGTCCGGCTCGCCGAGGCGCAGCTGTGGCGCCGGCACGAGGTGCGCCTCGAGAAGCTGCGCGCGGAGGCGGCGCCGCTGCTGGCGTCGGCGCGCGGGCCGGTGCTCCTCGTCGACGAGGACGGGTGGGTGGCGCACGCCTCGGGTGTCGCGACCAAGCGGGTCGCGGTTCCCCGACCCGACCGGCCGCTGACCGTACCCGGGCTGGGACTGTGTGTCCCGGAACGGCTTTCACACGGATGGCTGCTGCGTGGATCGGCGTCGGCGGCGACGGTCCGAATGGTCCTGCGATTGTCGTCGACCCCGGTCGTCGAGGTGCTGGGGCCCGAGGACTCGTGGTGCAGCGCGATCACCCTGCGGCAGGCCGAGATCCTGCTGCTGTTGCACGAATGCGGCAGGGACGGAACGACCGTCGCGGCGTTGAGCCGCGCGCTGTACGGCGACGACGACCATGCCGTAGCGGTGCGCGCCGAGGTGTCGCGGTTACGGCGCGCCGTGGGGGCCGTGATCGAGAGCAAGCCCTACCGGCTGGCCGACGCCGTCGACCTGGGTCTCGACCTCGGTGCCGCCGAGCGACTCGGTGAGTGCGAGTTCGTCCGGCGCTCGGGGGCGCCCGGGGTGCGAGCGCTGAGCGCCTCCCGCTGAGCATCTCCCACTGTCGCCCCCCTGGTCATGTTTCCCACTTCCGGGGACCGGGAACGCAGGATGCACCGAGTCGTCGAAAGAGGAGCCGTCATGACCGTTCTCGTCGCCACCGAGAGTTCCGAGGGCCCCGTCCGTACGGTCGCCGAGTCGGTCGCCGCGGCGTTGGAGGGACGGGACATCGACGTCACGCTGGGCGATGCGTCGGATCTCGAACGCGCCGAGGAGTTCGAGGGGATCGTCTTCGGCGCAGAGGTCGAGGACGGCGAGTACTCCCCCGACACGCAGGAGGAGCTGCAGTCCCGCCGGACCGTGCTGCGACAGCAGGTGGTGTGGCTCTTCGGGGTGGGCAGCGGAGAGGCCGACGAATGTCCGGAACTGGTCGGGCACCTGGCCGCGTCCGGTTACAAGAGTTTCTCTCCCACCACCGAGGACGACGAGGTGCAGTCGTGGGTGTCGCTCGTGGCCGACGAGATCGAAGGGCACAGCTAGCTCCGAGGACCACCGGACCCGAGGAGCACCGCCGACGGAAGGGACCTCATGTTCCACCCCGATGTCTCCCGGGGCGTCCATCGCCTCGAGCACGCCCACGTCAACCTGTACCTGATCGAGGACGACGACGGCATCACCGTCGTCGACACCGGTTTCCCGTCGACGAGCGGCAGGATCGAGAAGGCGGTCGCCCGGATCGGCCGGCGGGTGGACGACGTGCAGGCCGTGATCCTCACGCACGCCCACTTCGACCACGTCGGATCCGCGAAGAGGCTGCACGAACGCTGGCACGTTCCGGTGTGGGCGCATCGTGACGAGAAATTCCTCGCCGCCCATCCGTACCGCTACCGGCACGAACGCAACCGCGTGCTCTATCCCGTACGGTATCCGGCGGGAATCCCGGTGCTGGCCCGGATGACGGTCGCCGGCGCGTTGTGGGTGCGGGGCATCGAAGACGTGGCCCTCTTCCACACCCCCGATTCCCGCCCTACCGAGCCCCTCGACGTACCCGGCCGACCCGTCCCCGTCCACACCCCGGGGCACACATTCGGGCACTGCGTCCTGCACCTGGCGGACCGGGACACGGTGATCGCCGGCGACGCGATCGTCACCCTCGACCCCTACACCGGCCGACGCGGACCGCAGATCGTGTCGGGCGCGGCGACCGCCGACAGCGTCACCGCACTGGCATCGCTCACCGCGCTCGCGGACACCGGTGCCACCCACCTGCTGCCGGGCCACGGGGAACCCTGGCACGGCGGCGTCGCCGCAGCCGTCGAACAGGCGGTCGCGACCGGTCCCAGCTGAACCTCGGCAGGGGCGGAAACAGGTCTGCGGGCCCGGTGCACACGCACCGGACCCGCAGATTCCGTTCCGGGGGCCGTGAGTCCCGATGGCGGAAGCGGAGGGATTTGAACCCCCGTTGGTGTTACCCAAGCTCGCTTTCAAGGCGAGTGCATTCGGCCGCTCTGCCACGCTTCCGAGGCAGATCGTAACCGCTGCGCCGGGAGGGGTGCCAATGCCGCCCCGCACTCAGTCGTCGGTCAGGCTCTCCTCGACACGCGCGAAGATGCGGCCCAGCGTCTCCAGCTCGTCCGCCGACAGCAGGTCGACGAGGTGGGCGCGCACGTCGCCGACGTGTGTGGGAGCGGCCTCCTTCAACCGTCGCCGTCCCTCGTCGGTGATGGCGGCGAGCACCCCGCGGCCGTCCTCGGGGCACGAGCTGCGCTCGACCATCCCCTCCTGCTCCATGCGGCGGATCTGATGGGTGAGGCGGCTGCGCGAGGACAGCACGCCGTCGGCGAGATCGCTCATCCGCAGCGACCCGTCGGGTGCCTCGGAGAGCAGGACGAGGATGCGGTACTCCGCCAGCGACAGGTCGTGCCGATCGTTCAGGCTGCGGTTGAGGGCGCTCATCAGACGGTTGTTCCCGTCGAGGTAGAGACGCCAGGCCTCCTGCTCCTTCGCGGTCAACCACCTGGGCTCATCCGGTTCGCTGGTCACGCAGGCAGTCTAGTGCCGCGCGGGCGGCGCATATTACTTCGTGGTAGCGCCCCCGGAGGGTGGCGACGCGGGAGGAGCAGATCACAACGAAGGGCCGCACACGATAGCGTCGGACACATGCATGCAATCGTCGCCACCGAACCCGGTGGTCCTGAAGTTCTTCGGTGGACCGAGCAGCCGGACCCGGAACTGCTCCCGGGCCACGTGATGCTCGACGTCGCGGCGACAGCGGTCAACCGCGCCGATCTCCTGCAGCGCCGCGGGCTCTATCCGCCCCCGCCCGGAGCCAGCGACATCCTGGGCCTGGAGTGCTCCGGGGTGATCACCGAACTCGGTGAGGGCGTCACCGGCTGGAACATCGGCGACCGCGTGTGTGCCCTGCTGACCGGCGGTGGTTACGCCGAGAAGGCCGTCGTCCCCGCCTCGCAGCTGCTGCCCGTGCCGAAGGGCGTCGACCTGGTCGTGGCGGCCTCGCTCCCCGAGATCGCATGCACCGTGTGGTCGAACGTCGTGATGACGGCCGGCCTGACCCGCGGCGACGTGCTGCTCGTCCACGGCGGTGGCGGCGGCATCGGCACGCACGCCATCCAGGTCGGTAAGGCGCTCGGCGCGAAGGTGGCCGTGACCGCCTCCGCCGGCAAGCTCGACCGCTGCCGCGAACTCGGCGCCGACCTGGCGATCGACTACCGCGAGCAGGACTTCGTCACCGAGGTCCGCAACGCCTTCGGCGGCGCCGACGTGGTGCTCGACAACATGGGCGCCAAGTACCTCTCGCGCAACATCGACGTCCTCGCCCCGGACGGGCGTCTCGTCGTGATCGGCATGCAGGGCGGCACCAAGGGCGAACTGCACCTCGGCAAGCTGCTCGCCAAGCGCGGGCACGTCACCGCGACCGGTCTGCGCGGCCGTCCCGACTCGGGGCCGTCCGGCAAGAGCGCGATCGTCGACTCGGTGCGGGCGGGTCTGTGGCCGCTCGTCGAGGAGGGGAAGGTGCAGCCGGTCGTGCACGCCGAGCTGCCGATCACCGAGGCCGCGCGGGCCCACGAAATGCTCGACAGCCCCGAGACCGTCGGCAAGGTCGTGCTGCGGATCGAGCGGAACTAGAGGTTGCGGAGCTCGCGGACGAGCTGATCGACCTCGAAGCCGGTGGTGTAGGGAGCGAGACCGACGCTCACGGCCCCGCCCTCGTCGCTGACACCGAGGGAATCGAGGAGCCGGCTCGATCCGCGGGTGCTCGCGACCGTCGCGATGCGGCGGTCGGCGAGCTGCGCGGCGACCTTCTCCGCGGGCACCCCGTCGACCGTGAAGCTCAGGGTCGGGACCCGGCTCGACGCGCGGCCCAGCACGATCACACCGGTGAGGCTGTCGAGATGGCGCATGAGCCGGTCGAACAGCACGTCCTGGTGGTTCTGCATCGCGCTGATCGAGATCTCGAGCCGCTCGCGGCGGGTGCCCGTGGCGGAGTCGTCGAGCGAGGCCAGGAAGTCGATGGATGCCGGGATGCCGGCGAGCAGGCCGAACTGGTGCCCACCCACTTCGAGCCGTTCCGCGCCGCGGGCGTGCGGGTTCAGCGCCATCGTGGGCACGCGTTCGAGATGGGCCGGGTCGGCGAAGACCAGGGCACCGATCTGCGGCCCACCCCACATCGCGGCGTCGACGGTGAGGACGTCGGCCCCCAGATCGGCGATGTCGATGTGGGCGTAGGGGGCGGCACCGGCGGCGTCGACCACCATGAGGCCGCCGACCTCGTGGACGAGATCCGCCACGGCCCGGACGTCGGGAGCCGTCCCGACGATCGACGAGGCGGCGGTCAGTGCGACGAGCCGCGTCGTCGGGGTGATGAGTTCCTCGTACTGCCAGGTGGGCAGATCGCAGGTCTCGATCTCCACCTCGGCCCAGCGCACCTGCGCGCCGTAGCGGCTCGCGACCCGCAACCAGGGGGCGATGTTCGCCTCGTCGTCGAGCCGCGACAGCACCATGCCGGTGCCGAGGCCGAGACGGGAACTGAGGGCTTCGGCGAGCCAGGCCAGCAGCACCGCGCGACTCGGTCCGAGGACCACCCCGGCCGGGTCGGCCCCCACGAGGTCGGCGATCCCGATGCGCGCCTCCTCGAGGATCGCAGCGCTGCGGCGCGACGACAGGTGGCGTCCGGTCGACGAGGCCGCTGCGTTCCGGAAGGCGGTGGACACCGTACGCGACACCGCATCGGGGATCTGCATGCCGGCTCGAGGATCGAGATGGATCCAACCGTCGCCGAGCGAGGGGATGGACCCCCGGATCCGGGCAACGTCGTAAGCCATGGCAGACACTCTATGTCCAGGTGTCAATCGGGACGCGAGGTGCAGGTGTCATCGGGACGGACGAACCCCGCCCCCACCGGCCCCGTCTCGGTAGGCTCGACCGGGTAGCCCGTCGCACCCGGCGGGCCCACGGGCCGCACGGCGGTCACGGACGCGAAGGGACAGAATGGAGTCATGACGCATCCGGACAACGACCAGGTTCTCGTGATCGGCCCCGACGGCCGCCCCATCCGCGTCTCCCGTGAGGAGGCGAACCGCGTCGAGACCGACGCCGAACAGCCCGAGAAGGCCGAGGAGTCCGGCGGCGAGTCACTGTCCGACATGGTCGAGCAGCCCGCGAAGGTGATGCGGATCGGCACCATGATCAAGCAGCTCCTCGAAGAGGTGAAGTCCGCGCCGCTCGACGACGCCAGCCGTACCCGCCTCAAGGACATCCACCGCTCCTCGATCCGCGAACTCGGCCAGGGACTCGCACCGGAGCTCCGCGAGGAGCTCGAGCGGCTCGCCCTGCCCTTCGGCGAGGACGCGGTGCCCTCCGACGCGGAGCTGCGCATCGCGCAGGCCCAGCTCGTCGGTTGGCTCGAGGGACTCTTCCACGGCATCCAGACGGCCCTGTTCGCGCAGCAGATGGCGGCGCGCGCCCAGCTCGAGCAGATGCGCCAGGGCGCGCTCCCGGCGGGCCTCGCCCACGGTCAGGCCGGTGGCCACGACCAGCACATCCAGGGACAGAGCCACCCCGGTACCGGCCAGTACCTGTAGGTCGGGTCGGGCGACGCGCGGAACCCGGGCAGCAGCCCGACGGGTACTCTCGGGTTCCGTGTCAGCGTCTGGAGCAGCATCGTGAGTCGTGTCAGCATCGAAACGCGCGGCGCGTGCGTCGACTTCCCCATCTTCGACGCCAAGACCCGGTCCCTGAAGAAGGCGTTCCTGGGTAAGGCGGGCGGAGCGATCGGCCGGAACAGTTCCGACGTCGTGGTCGTCGAGGCCCTGCGCGACATCACCATGTCGCTGAAGGAAGGCGACCGGGTCGGTCTCGTCGGCCACAACGGCGCCGGCAAGTCCACCCTGCTGCGCCTGCTGTCCGGCATCTACGAACCCACCCGCGGCTACGCCCGGGTCAAGGGCCGCGTCGCGCCGGTGTTCGACCTCGGTGTGGGCATGGATCCGGAGATCTCCGGCTACGAGAACATCATCATCCGGGGCATGTTCCTCGGCATGACCCGCAAGCAGATGCTCGGCAAGGTCGACGAGATCGCCGAGTTCACCGAGCTCGGCGACTACCTCAACATGCCGCTGCGCACCTATTCCACCGGTATGCGGGTGCGTGTCGCGCTCGGTGTGGTCACCAGCATCGACCCGGAGATCCTGCTGCTCGACGAGGGCATCGGTGCGGTCGACGCGGAGTTCATGAAGAAGGCCCGCGTGCGGCTGCAGGATCTCGTCGCACGCTCCGGCATTCTGGTGTTCGCGAGCCACTCCAACGAGTTCCTGGCGCAGCTGTGCGACCAGGCGATGTGGATCGACCACGGGCAGATCCGCGAACAGGGCGACATCGAGCCTGTGGTGCGCGCCTACGAGGGCGACGAGGCCGGTGACCACGTGCGCTCGATCCTCGCCGAGCTCGAGCGTGAGCGGAAGGCCGCGTCCGGTTCCCCGGCCTCGACGGGAACCAACGGTGGCTGACGAACGGATCATCGGCGTCGTCGTCACCCATCGTCGTCGCGAACTGCTGGCCGAGTCCCTGAAAGTTCTTGCCTCGCAGACACGTCCGCTCGACCATCTCGTCGTCGTGGACAACGCCGACGAGCCGGAGGTGCGCGAGCTCGTCGAGTCGGTGGAGCTGCCCACGACCTATCTGGGGTCCAAGCACAATCTCGGCGGTGCCGGCGGGTTCGCGCTCGGCATCCTCTACGCGCTGTCGCTGGGAGCCGACCGGGTCTGGCTCGCCGACGACGACGGCCGCCCCGAAGGACCGGACGTGCTCGCGACGCTCCTGGACTGCGCGCAGCGCAACGGTCTGGCCGAGGTGTCGCCGGTCGTGTGCGACATCGCGCAGCCCGACCGGCTCGCGTTCCCGCTGCGCCGCGGCGTGGTGTGGCGGCGGTGGCGGCACGAGCTCGGCGACGAGGACCTGCTGCCCGGCATCGCATCACTGTTCAACGGCGCGCTGTTCACGGCCGCGGCGATCGACGCGGTGGGCGTGCCCGACCTGCGGTTGTTCGTCCGCGGCGACGAGGTGGAGGTGCACCGGCGCCTGGTCCGCTCGGGCCTGCCCTTCGGCACCTGCCTGCAGACCGCCTACCTGCATCCCGACGGCGCCGACGAGTTCAAGCCGATCCTGGGCGGCCGGATGCACACGCAGTATCCGGACAACGACACCAAGCGGTTCTTCACCTACCGCAACCGCGGCTACCTGCTGTCGCAGCCCGGTCTGCGGCGGCTGCTGCCCCAGGAGTGGGTGCGGTTCGGCTGGTACTTCCTGGTGACGCGCCGCGACCCAGCGGGGCTGCGCGAGTGGGTGCGGCTGCGGAAGCTGGGACGCGAGGAGCGGTTCGAACGACCGTGAGTCAGGCGGTCACGACGGCCTGAGCGGCGATCTCCTTGAGTTTCGCGTTCGCCCAACGCAACTGACGAAGCGTCTGTGGATGACACCGCTGCGAGGCGGCGAGCAGCTCCCGGTCGCCCAGGGCCTGGGCGGTCTGGGCGAGGACCTCCCAGTCCAGCGAGACCCCCGCGGCCATACGGTGGGCGGTGCGCAGATCCCGGAGCAGCAACAGGCTCGGGGCGTGCCGTCGGCCGAGCAGCTCGCTCGCCCGGCGCCGCAGGGCGGCCGGCAGCTCATGGGGTTCCTTCGGCTCGTCGTCGAGGTCGACCCCGTAGTCGCGGCCGACCCGGGCGAGTTCCCGCACGTGCCGCTGCGACCAGCGGGCGATGTCCCTCGCGACGTGGAACACCTCGTGGTCCGTCTTGTGCCGATCCGCGATCCGCAGCAGTTCGACGGCGATCGCGTTCTCGGAGCGATGCAGTTCCCGGATCGCCATCCCGACCTCGTTCATCGCAGTTCTCCCTCGTCCGGGGTCTCGGTCGCCTCGGCGTCCGGTCCACCGCGAGTGGCGGGCACGGTCACACCGACGGGTTCGGAGGCGGTGGTCGTCGGCGCCGCCGAAGGTGTACCGTCCTCGGCCTCCACCCGCTCCAGCCGCGCCACCCCCGATTTGAACAGCGGTTGCTTGGACGCCGGGTCCCAGTCGGTGAAGGTCAGCTCGTTGGCGGCGCGCCCCTCCAGGGCGGGTTCGTGCCCGGCCGGGGTGTCCCAGTAGCCGTAGTGGAACGGCAGGAAGACCACTCCTGACCTGATGGCGCTGATCCGCAGCCGCGCGGTGACGCTGCCCCGCGGAGTGGTGATCCTCAGCAGATCGCCCTCGGACCATCCGTGTCGGTCCGCGTCGGCGCCGGACATCTCGACCCACACCTCGGGGGCGGCGCGTTGCAGTTGCGGGGCGCGACCGGTCTTCGTGCGGGTGTGGAAATGGTAGAGCGTGCGGCCGGTGGACAGCAGGTAGGGATACTCGTCGGAGACCGTCTCGTGTGGGGGCAGGTACTCCCCCGGTTCGAGCATCGCCTTGCCGTGCGGGTTCCGCGCCCGGTACTCCGTGGGTTCGACGGGTGCCCCGGTGACCATGTCCCGCCCGTAGGCCTCGCAACGATCGGGCGCGGCCCAGAACCTCCCGTCGGTGTAGAGGCGTTCGGTGCCGCCGGGGGCGTCGGCGTTGCACGGCCACTGGATGCCGCTGCCGCCGCGGAGCCTGTCGTAGGTGATGCCCGTGTAGTCGCAGGGACGGCCGGCCGTGCACTTCTTCCACGCCTCGAACGCCTCCTCCGGCGTCGACCACTTCACCAGCGGGTCACCGTCCTTGTCGCGCAGGCCGAGGCGGTGGGCGTAGTCGACGAAGATGTCGAGGTCCGGCCGCGCCCGCCCGGGTGGTTCGACCGCCTTCTCCGACAGGTGCACCGTCCGGTCGGCGTTGGTGAACGTCCCGGTCTTCTCACCCCACGTCGCGGCGGGGAGCACGACGTCGGCGAGCCGGGTGGTCTCGGTCGGGAAGATGTCCTGCACGACGAGGAACAGCCGGTCCTGCGAGAGGATCTCGCGGATCCTGTGCAGCTCCGGGAGGGAGACCGCCGGGTTGGTGCCGTTGACGTAGAGGAACCGGATCGAGCCGTCCTCGACGTAGCGCATCATCTGCATCAGGTGCGTGGGGGCGCTGTAGTGCGGGATCCGCATCGGGTCGATGTTCCACACCCTCGCGAGGTCCTCGACGTGCGCGTCGTTCGCCCAGTTCCGGAAGCCCGGCAGGTCGCCGTCCGCGCCGCATTCGCGGGTGTTCTGCGCGGTGGGCTGCCCGTTCATCTGGAGGACTCCGCAACCGGGTCTGCCGAGCATGCCGCGCACGAGGTGGATGTTGTTCACCT
Source organism: Rhodococcus sp. Z13 (assembly GCF_025837095.1). NCBI lineage: Bacteria > Bacillati > Actinomycetota > Actinomycetes > Mycobacteriales > Nocardiaceae > Rhodococcus > Rhodococcus sacchari. The sequence goes on along the minus strand of NZ_CP107551.1, from coordinate 230,572 downwards.
GCACGGCGGCCGCGGTGGCCTGATGGGACTGGTAGAAGCCCTGCAGCACCGTCGACATCAACCGTTGTGCGGTGCCGATCAGGCGGGCGGCCTCGCGGAGGTCGGCGAGCGGGACGTCGCACACCTCGGCGGCCCTCTCGAGCGGGTACTCCTCCAGGTGCTGTCGCAGGTCGTCGAACCCGACGGTGTTCTCCTCGATGTACCTCTCGTCGACCCGGCCCTGTCGCAGGATCTCGTGCAGCAGGCCGTTCACGAGCATCAGGTTGGTGCCCGGGCGTGGGGCCAGGTGGACGGTCGCCGCGCGGGCGACGGGGGTGCGCCGCGGGTCGACGCAGATCACCGCCGGCGGATTCGGTCCGGCGAGCCGGTCGAGGATGCGGCTCCACAACACGGTCTGCGTCTCGGCCATGTTGTGCCCGTACAACGCGATGACGTCGGCGTGATCGATATCGGTGTAGGAGCCGGGCTGGCCGTCGCACCCGAAGGACTGCTTCAACGCGGCCGCGGCGGTCGCGGTGCACAGACGGGTGTTGCCGTCCATGTGGTTGGTGCCGATACCGCCGTGCCCGATGAGCGCGAGGGTGTAGTACTCCTCGAGGAACAACTGTCCGGTGGTGTAGAAGCCGATCGCACTCGGCCCGCGTTCTTCGAGCAGTTCCTTCGTGCGGCCGGCCACCGCGTTCATGGCGGTGTCCCAGTCGGTCTCGACCAGTTCTCCGTCACGCCGGATCAGCGGGGTGGTGAGACGGTCGGACGACCCGTTGGCCTGCCATCCGAAGAGATCCTTGGGGTCGAGACGACCGTGATTGACGCGGTCGACCGCGCGTCCACGGACTCCGACGATGCGTCCGTCCCGGACCGCGATGTCGAGCCCGTCGCCGTTGGAATGCAGGACCGACGCGGACTGTACCCACCTGTCGATGTCCGCCTCGGTCAGTCCCGGTTCCAGGTGACGGTCGACGCGGGTCGGCCAGCGCTGCCCCGGCCCGTACGGGGTCCGCGTCCCCCACGGTTCGGCGATCCGGTCCACGATGCCCATGCCCCTCGCGGTACCCGAACGTGACCGGCCCCAACCCCCGCATCGACCTGAGGAGATCCGGCAAATCCGACCACGAGTGTGGGCACTTCGTCTTACACTTTCGCCACACTCGACCACGGGAGCTGTGATGACCCCACGTTCCACCACACCGTCGACCCTCTGCGAAGCCTTCCAGACCACTGCCGCGGCGTACCCCGATCGCGTCGCGCTCCGCACCCCCGACGACTCCGTCCGTTACACCTGGCGCGAGTACGCCCAGCGTGTGCAGCGCCTCGCGGCCGGCCTCGCCGGGCTCGGCGTGCAGCGCGGCGACACCGTCGGCCTGATGCTCACCAACCGGCCGGAGTTCCACCTCCTCGACACCGCCGCCATGCACCTCGGGGCGGCCCCCTTCTCGATCTACAATTCCCTTACCGCGGAACAGATCTCGTACGTCCTCGGTAATGCCGACAACCGGGTGATGATCTGCGAGGAACAGTTCGTCCCGGTGCTGCGGCAGGCGATCGGCGACACCAAGGTCGAACACCTGATCTGCATCGACGCCCACCCCGAGGGCACCCTGTCGCTCGACGATCTCGAGGCCGCGGCCGAGCCGTCCTTCGACTTCGAGGCGACGTGGAAGGCGGTGCAGCCGTCCGACCTGCTGACCCTCATCTACACCTCGGGTACCACGGGTCCACCGAAGGGCGTCGAGCTCACGCACGCGAACCTGATCACCGAGATCGAGTCGACCAGCGTCTACCTGCCCACCGGCCCCGACGACAAGATCCTGTCGTACCTGCCCGACGCACACATCGCGAACCGGTGGGGCTCCCACTACTGCAGCCTCTACACCGGCCTGCAGATCACCACCCTCGACGACCTCAAGCAGGCCATCACAGTATTGCCGAGCCTGCGGCCGACGCTGTTCGGCGCGGTCCCGCAGGTCTGGTACAAGCTCAAGGCCGCCATCGACAGGACGCTCGCCGAGGAGCCGAGCGCGGTCAAGAAGAAGCTGGCGCTGTGGGCGATCGACGTGGGCCGCAAGCGGGCACGCCTGCAGTCCGACGGCAAGCCGATCCCCCGCGGCCTCGCGGTGCAGCACGCGATCGCCGACCGGCTGGTGCTGTCGTCGATCCGCGCCAAGCTGGGCCTGGACAACGTCCGCGCCGCCGTGACGGGTGCCGCCGCGATCTCGCCCGAAGTCCTGGAATTCGTTCTGGGACTGGGCATCCCGTGCTCCGAGGTGTGGGGAATGTCCGAGACGTCGTGCGTGATCACGATGAACCCGCCGGACGCGATCCGCATCGGCACCGTCGGCAAGGCCGTGTCCGCCGCGAAGATCAAGGTCGCCGACGACGGCGAGCTCCTCGTCTCCGGCCCGCTGATCATGAAGGGCTACCGCAACGATCCGGAGAAGACCGCCGACGCGATCGATGCGGACGGCTGGCTGCACACCGGCGACATCGGCGAGATCGACGCCGACGGTTATGTGCGGCTGATCGACCGCAAGAAGGAACTGATCGTCAACGCGGCGGGCAAGAACATGTCGCCCGCCAACATCGAGGGTGCCCTGCGGGCCGCGTGCCCGATGCTCGGTGGAGCCGTCGCCATCGGCAACGACCGGCCGTACAACGTCGCGCTGCTCGCCCTCGACCCCGACGCGCTCGCGGTCTTCGCCGACCAGCACGGGCTCAGCGGCACCCACGAGGAGCTGGCCCAGCATCCGGTGGTGCTCGAGGCGATCGCGAAATCGGTGGAGGAGGCGAACTCGAAGCTGTCGCGGGTCGAACAGATCAAGAAGTACAAGGTGCTCACGACGATCTGGGAGCCCTCCGGCGACGAACTCACCCCGACGATGAAGCTCAAGCGCAAGCCGATCGACGCGAAGTACGCGGAGGAGATCGACGCGCTGTACGCGAGTTCCTGATCCGCTCTCGTCGGCGCGCGCCGCGCGGACACATACACACGTTCTGCACCGTGTGTCCGTCCGCGCGGCGCGTAACCGTGTCCGCCCGGTGGGGATAATGCGTGGGGCCGTCCGTCGGGGGCGGTCCGCCCCGATCGAAAGCGGAGACGTTGACGAAGCGCATGTTCATCTCGGCCGTGCTCACCGGCGCGGTGGCCCTGACCCTGTCGGCCTGCGGAGGCGGTGACGACGGCAGCAGCGCGAGCGGCACCGAGGACACCTATATCACCCGGCTCTCCGAGGCCGGGATCGACGGCGACCGCGACGCCCTGCTCGCCGTCGGCAACGAGACCTGCGACCTCGTGCGCAACAACGCCGGGGACGGGGACGTCGAGGCGGCCGAGATGATCGCCGGATTCACCGAACCGGCACGGAAGGCCGGCTACGAACCGTTCGACACCGTGACGATCGGCATGGCGAGCGTGACCACCCTCTGCACGGACCTGCTGGGCGAGGAGACCGCCCAGCAGGTGCAGGAGCAGTGGGAGGATCTTCTGTCGAACCGGAACACCTCGAGCGGCAACTGATCTACTTCGCCGACTTCGACAGCGAACTCGTGTAGTCGGCGACGATTTGCTCGGCGAGATCGCGGACCTTGACGTTGCGGTGCTGGGAGAACCCGACCAGCTTGCCGAAAGCGGTGTCGGCGTCGCAGTGGAAGGTCGCCATGAGCAGGCCCACCGCCTGACTCAGCGTCGACCGTGTCTCCAGCGCCGTTCTCAACTGGTCGGATTCGCGTTCGACCGTCGAGAGCATCTGCTCACGCAGCCACGACAGTTCGAGATTGACGCGCACCCTCGCGACGAGTTCGTCGGGATTGAAGGGCTTGGTGATGTAGTCGTCGGCCCCGGTCCGCAGGCCGTCGACGGCCGCTTCGGCACCGGCGCGGGCCGTCAGCAGGATCACCGGCAGGCGCGATACGACCGGGTCCCTGCGGATCTCCTCCAACACGGAGACCCCGTCGCGGCCGGGCAACATGACGTCGCTGAGCACCAGGTGCGGCGGACGTTCACGGATCCGCGCGAGCGCGGTGTCACCGTCGCGCACCGCCTCGACCGTCCAGTTCTGCCGGCGCAGCAGGTCGACGAGGTAGTCGCGCATATCGGCGTTGTCCTCCACGACGAGCACCCGCGGCGTCTCCGCACCTTTCGGGGCGGTGCCGTCGTCCGGCGTCCCACCCCACTGGCGGACCTCCCCGAGATAAGAGGCACCCAGCTCGACGGGCACGGCGCGCACCGCGGTGATCTCCTCCGAGTTCGGGACGAGCACCCGCGGCACACTCACCGTGAACGTGCTCCCCTGCCCGGGTTCGCTCTCGACGGTGATCGTTCCGCCGAGCGCCTCGATCCAGTCCGACACCAGCGACAGGCCGAGCCCCACGCCCTCCCGGCTGCGGCCCGACAGGCTCTCGACGCGGTGGAACCGCTCGAAGATCCGGTCCAGCTCGTCACGCGGGATGCCGATGCCGGTGTCGGCGACGGTGAACACCAGCCGGTCGTCGTCGACCCGCAACGCCACGTCGATGGACCCCTCGGGGGTGTACTTCACGGCATTCGACATCAGGTTGAGCACGATGTGCGCCCACAACTGCGGGTCGAGCCGGACGGGACGGGTGGCCTCGTCGTCCACCCGGCACCGCAGTGTCAGGCCGGCGCGCTGCACAGCGTCGTCGAACAACTCCACGCAGTCGGCGGTGAGCGCACCGGGATCGGTGGGCTGCGGGCGCACCGTCACCGGATACGCCTCGGCGCGGGTCGCTTCGAGCAGCGCGTCGACGAGCCGTCGCAGTCGCAGGGCGCCGCGCTGCACGGTCTCCAGTGACCGTCGCTGCTCGACGGTCAGGTCGTCGCCGTCGAGCAGTTCCTGCAGCGGCCCGAGCAACAGGGTGAGGGGGGTGCGGAACTCGTGGCTGATCGTCTCCAGGAACCGGGTCTTCGCGGCGTCGAGCGCAGCGAGGGCGTCGGCGCGGCGACGCTCGGCGTCCATCACCGACGCATCCCGCAACAACCCCGAGATCTTGGTGGAGACCAGTTCGACGAAGGTGGCGTAGGCGTCGTCGAACCCCCGATACGGGCTCAGACCCACCGCGAGGACACCGAGCGGAGTGTCACGGCCGGAGACCACGAGCGGGGAGAGGAGCACCTGGTCGACCGGATGGTCGCCGAGCGCGCGAGCCGGGTCGAGCAGGTCGGGGCAGCGCTCGGCCACCCCGGAGACGATCATCGGCTCGGATCCCTTCGCCGCCCGCGACAACAGGGCCTGTTCGTCCGGCCCGAGGAGCTCGGTGTTCCGTCCCGCCCGCATGCCGACCGCCGCGACCCGCGTCCACTCCGGTGGGGCCTCGTCGGCGTGGGTGTCGAGGTAGAGCGCGGCCAACGGCAGGTCGAACCGGCTCGGTGCCAGCGCGTCGAGCGCCGCCCGGCAGGTGTCCGTCAGGGACGCCCCGGAGTCGGTGATCGCGACCGTGCCCAGCCGGCTCAGCGCCTCGAGGCGCCGTTCGCCGAGCACCCGCCCGGTGGTGTCGGTGGTCGCGACGAACACCCCCATCACCTCACCGGACTCCCCGCGGATCGGGCTGTACGAGAAGGTCCAGTAGGTCTCCTCCACGTACCCGTAGCGGTGCATGAACAGCAGCTCGTTCTCCGCGAAGGTCGCGGTGCCGTTCATCGCCCGGTCGACGCGGGACCCCACCTCGTCCCACACCTCCGACCAGCACTCCGGCGCCGACTGCGCGACGGCGGCCGGGTACTTGTCGCCGAGGACGGGGATGATCGCGTCGTTGAAGAACTGGATGAGGTGCGGGCCCCACCACAACAGCATCGGCACTTCCGACGGCAGGACGGTGCGCACCGCCATCCGCAGTTCCGCCGGCCACGACTCCACCGGCCCGAGCGGCGTCGACGCCCAATCGGTGTTGCGGAAACGTTCCTGCGACAGCCCCGGCCCCGCGAACAATCGTTCCGCTGTCCACGCGGCATGTGGTTCCGTCCCCGACGTCATGCCCCGTCACCCCTTGCCACGGTCCCTGAGCGATACCTCGCGGCACTCTGTCCTGAGAATATGCGCGAAGCGGCCGGCGTGGACGGAGTAGCGAGACGAAATCTTCGGTGTTCCCGACTGCGGTCGACGCGGTCGGGAACACCGAAGATGGTTCGACGCGAAACCGCTCGTGTTCCCGGTCACCCCGCGCCCGGGGAAGGTGGTTTTGCGGCGCGGGTAGGCTCGGATTCCGTGTCTGATGCCCTCACTGTCGATGACGAACCCATCGAGTCGTCCTCACGCTCGTTCCGGCGCGCGTTCCAGGATCTGCGCGAAGGCTTCAACCATCGCGAGCTGTGGCTGCTGCTCGGGTGGCAGGACATCAAGCAGCGGTACCGGCGCTCGGTGCTCGGCCCGTTCTGGATCACCATCGCGACCGGCGTCTCCGCCATCGCGATGGGTCTGCTGTACGGCACGCTGTTCAACCTCGACGTGGGTGAGTTCCTCCCCTACGTCGCCCTCGGCTTCATCATCTGGAACCTGATCCAGGGGTCGATCCTCGAGGGTGCGGACGTGTTCATGTCCAACGAGGGGCTGATCAAACAGCTGCCGACGCCGTTGAGCGTGCACGTCTATCGGCTGGTGTGGCGGCAGATGATCCTGTTCGCCCACAACATCGTCATCTACATCGGTATCTTCATCGTCTTCCCACGTCAGCTGTACTGGACGGCCCTGCTGGCCATCCCCGCGCTGGCGCTGATCGCGATCAACGCGGTGTGGGTGTCGCTGGTGTTCGGCATCCTCGCCACCCGCTACCGCGACATCGCGCCGCTGCTCGGCAGCATCGTGCAGCTGCTGTTCTTCATGACCCCGATCATCTGGACGGAGCAGACGCTCGTCGGCACCGGCAACGAGGGCCGCGCGAAGATCGCCGAGCTCAACCCGCTGTACCACTTCCTCGACATCGTGCGCACCCCGCTGCTCGGCGGTGACCAGCAGCTCTACCACTGGGTGATCGTCCTGATCATCACGGTGCTCGGGTGGGGTGTGGCCCTGCTCGCGATGCGCAACTACCGCGCGCGCGTCGCCTACTGGGTCTGAACCATCCGGATCAGCTGGAGGAGGTGGACCGGCTCCCGGTCGACGATCGTGAAGCCGGCCGCTTCGAGCTGCCGGTAGGTCTCGGTGTCGGTGAACCGGTAGGGCTCGAACCGCGTCCATTCGTTCGTGGAGTTGCGTACCCGCGTCTCCACGGTGCGGTCCCGGTCGGCGACCACCCACAGCACCTCGCAGCGCCCGGCCGCCGCTGCGGCCAGTTCGTGCGGGGGCAGGTCCAGCGACCACAGGTCGTCGCGGTCGGCGGCGCTGCGCTGCAGACCCACGTCGTCGAGGTGTTCGGCGAGGTCGGGGCGGGCGTCGGCCAGCGACCGCGGTGACGTCGGGTTCCACGACGCCGCCGGTTCGAAGGCCAAGCAGTCGCCCGGCTCGGCGATGTCGATGAGACGGTCGGCGGTCGCGCTGTAGTCCATGCCACCGGCCTTGGCGAACGGCTGCCGCTGCGCGAAGTAGGCGGGCAGGGCGGTCGCGGCGAGGCAGACGAGCAGGATCGCCGTCGACCACCACCGTGTGGTGAGGCGGGTGACCGCCCAGCCCACCAGCAGCACCACCGACGGCACGGTGAACGAGACGTACCGGTCGAGGTACATGTTGTCGGAGCCGAGCGACCGGGCGAGGATCACCGCGACCGGCACGGTGCAGCCCGGCACTGCCAGCCACAGCAGGAGCCGCTCCCCCGGCGTGACCCCGCGGCGCGCGGCGACGACGGCCGCAGCGACCACCAGGACGTAGCTCAGCAGCGCCGTCCACGGCGCTCCGGGGAACCACTGGTCGACGAGGACCGTGTACACCACCGTGGCGTCGAGCGGCGGGATCCATGACACCTGCCGCACCTGCGAGTAGGTCAGCAGCAGGAACGGCGTCGTCGCCGCGAACCCCACGACGGCCGCGGCGACGAACCGCCACCGGTCGCGTCGCCGCCCCACCACGAGCACCGTGAGCGCGTGCGCGGCGAGGAGGGTCGCGGAATACACGAACATCAGCGTCGAGACGACGACCAGCAGGGTGTAGGGCACCCACCAGACCGGTCGGCGGGTCAGCGCCAGCACCAGGCACAGCGTCAGCAGGGCCGCACACGCGATGGTGAAGGCGTAGGAGCGGGCCTCGGTGGCCGCCCAGGTCACCCGCGGCAGCACGACGAACAGCAGGCCCGCGGCGACTCCCGCACCACGCCCGGCGAGCCTCTGCCCGGTGGCCGTCACCGCCGCCGTACCGGCCCCCAGGGCGATCGCGCCGGGGATGCGGGCGGTGAACTCGCTGATCCCCACCAGCGAGAACCAGCCGTGCAGGATCAGATTGTGCAGGGCGTGGACCGCGTCGTAGTCGGCGTGCAACGCGGCCCAGCCCGAGAGCGGACGGTTGGCCGCGGAGATCGTCGCGGCCTCGTCCCACCAGAACGACGGCACCCACGAGAACGCGGCCCCGACGAGCACCGCCACTCCCCCGATCAGGAGGGGGAGCGCCCACGTCCTCACGATCAGTCGTCGATGCCGTACAACCGCGCCCAGTTCTCACGGCTGGTGAGCTTCGGCAGGGCCTCCTGCCACACCGTCTTCATACGCGGTGCCTCCTTGCGGAGCTGCCAGCACACCTTCGCCGCCTGCTTCGCGAGCTCGAGAGCGGTGTCCTTGTCACGGCGACGCACCCGCACCGCGTTCTGCGACGCATCGGTGACCACGGCCTTGTCGAACAGGGACACGTGCCACCAGTCGGCGAAGTGCGCGGGCACGGTGACCGACCGGCGATCGACCTTCCCGGCGAACTGCTGCACGGCGCGCTTGAGCAGCACCAGGCCCTCGCGCTTCTTGTCGGGCTCGAACTGCCAGACCGACATCTGCGTGTGCGGGTCGGACTCCTTGCCCACCTGCGCCGCGGGCAGCGGCTTCGTCTCGGGGTAGCGGTCGCGCAGTTCGCGCAGTTCCTTCAGCACCGACTGGCCGCCGTCGTGCAGGAAGTCGGGTCCGGTGAGGAAGTCCTCCACGGCCTTGATGAAGGTCGCGGCGAGGCCGTACTGCATCGAGACGATGAGCTCGCTGATCTTGCGGAACATGTACTTCGAGATGTCGTTGCCGTCGAAGCGTCCGTAGATCGACGAGACGATCAGGCCGTTGCGGATGCTGAAGTACCGCGCCCAGTCGTCGTAGTCCTTGAGATAGAAGTCGGCGTGCCACACACCGGCGTTCGGGAGGGTGACGGTGGGGTGACCGGCGAAGCGGGCGCGGATGCCGTATTCGATGTCGTCCCACTGGAAGAACAACGGGATCGGCAGGCCGCAGTCGGCGATGACCTCGGCGGGCAGCAGGCACGTCCACCAGCCGTTCCAGCCGGCGTCGAACCGCATGTCCTGCTTCTTCTTGACGAGGTCGATGCCCATCTTCGCGCCGGGGGTCAGTTCGCCGGCGGTGATCTCGTCGAGCACCTCGCGCTCGGCGGAGACGTGCAGGACCTGCGGGTTGCTCAGCGACAGCATCTGGGCGCCGACGATCGTCGGCTGCACCGTCATGTTCGCGAAGGCGTTGAGGCGCAACACCGATTCGGGTTCGCACAGGATGTCGTCGTCCATGACGATGACGTTGGCGTGCTCGGCGTCGGCGGACCCGGTGATCTCGTACATACCACGCGAGAAGCCACCCGCACCACCGAGATTCGGCTGCGTCAGGTAGATGAGCTTGTCGCCGAGCTTCTCCGCGACCTCACCGAACGCCGAGCGCGACCGCACCTGGTCGGTGCCCTGGTCGACGATGCACACCGCTTCGATGTCGGCCATCGCACCGTCGTCGGAGGCGAGGGTGCCGACGGTGACGGTGCAGTCGTCGGCGCGGTTGAACGTGCAGATCACCACGGCGGCGGGACGCAGGTGCTCGGGCGCCGCGACCGTCCAGCGGACGTCGGACAGCAGCAGCGAACCGTGGCTGGCCTCGGCGGAGAACCACATCGCACCGCCGTCGACGAACCGCTCGATGGGGAGTTCCAGGTCGAGGTCGCCGGAACCGGAAACCGTCTCGACCTTCACGATCCGCTCGCGGCCGCGCGCGTCGGAGGCCCACACGGTGAACTTCGCGGTGCCCGAGCCGGCGTAGGTGAGCTGCAGGTTCACCGTCTTCACGTCGGTCCAGCGCTGCCAGAACGTCGCAGGGAAACGACCGAAGTAGGTGTTGGTGTGCGCGGTGGCGCCGTCGGCGAGCTGCAGGCCGTAGCGGTCGGCGGCGGCGTTGCCCTTCGTGTGCACGTACATCTTCTCGGGCACACGCGGCGACAGCGACGAGAACAGCCCGCGCTGCACGATCAGCCGGTCGCGGCGTACCGGTTCGGTGAGGACCTGGTCCAGCGCGTCCGCGTCGTGTCCGATCGTTGTCGTGTCGCCGGCAGCTGCCTGCTCCATCGGGCTACTCCCCGCTAATGGTCGATCCGCTCTTTTCGATGCGACAGTAGCAGCGGACGCCCTTCTTCCCCCGACATGCGGCGTTTTGCACCGTTCGGGACCTGTAGGTCGTTTGTGCAGCTCACTCGCCCAGAACACGCTCCGTGCGGCTGTAGGCGGCTTCGGTGGCCTGCTTGTGTGGCATCCACCACTGCTCGTGGCTGCGGTACCAGTCGATGGTCGCCGCCAGACCTTCCCGGAAATTGCTGTAGCGGGGCCGCCAGCCGAGTTCGGTGCGCAGGCGGGTCGCGTCGATGGCGTAGCGCAGGTCGTGGCCGGGCCGGTCGGTGACGAAATCGAACTCGGTCTTGTTCCGGCCGCACAGTTCGAGGACGGTTTCGACGACGGTGCGGTTGTCGGCCTCCCCGTCCGCACCGATCAGATAGGTCTGGCCGAGCTCGCCCTTGTCGATGATCGTCCACACCGCGCTGTTGTGGTCGTCGACGTGGATCCAGTCGCGCACGTTGCGGCCGGTGCCGTAGAGCTTGGGCCGCACCCCGGTGAGTACGTTGGTGATCTGGCGGGGAATGAACTTCTCCACGTGCTGATAGGGCCCGTAGTTGTTCGAGCAGTTCGAGAGGGTCGCGCGGACCCCGAACGAGCGCACCCAGGCGCGCACCAGCAGATCCGAGCCGGCCTTGGTCGACGAATACGGGCTCGACGGGTTGTAGGCGGTGGTCTCGGTGAAGCGGGCGGGGTCGTCGAGGTCGAGGTCGCCGTAGACCTCGTCGGTGGAGATGTGGTGATAGCGCACATCGTGCTTGCGGACGGCCTCGAGCAGCGTGAAGGTACCCACGAGATTCGTCTGCACGAACGGCGCCGGGTTCGCCAGCGAGTTGTCGTTGTGGGATTCGGCGGCGAAGTGCACCACCAGATCACTGTCGGCGACGAGCCGGTCGACCAGCTCGGCGTCGGCGACGTCCCCGTGGACGAAGGCGATCTTGTCGGCGACGGGGTCGAGGGAGGCGCGGTTGCCGGCGTAGGTGAGTTTGTCGAGCACCGTGACCTGCACCTCGGGGCGTTCCCGGACGGTCTGGTGCACGAAGTTCGCGCCGATGAATCCGGCACCACCGGTGACGAGCAGCCTCATGGGCGCCAGACTATCCACCTTCTGCCGTGAACGTTGACGGTGGCACGATGATCCGCATGCGCGGAATCATCCTCGCGGGCGGCACCGGCTCGCGGCTGCACCCCATCACCCGTGGTGTCAGCAAGCAGCTCGTGCCCGTCTACGACAAGCCGATGATCTACTACCCGCTGTCGACGTTGATGCTCGCCGGGATCCGCGACATCCTCATGATCACCACCCCGCACGACGCCGACTCCTTCCGGCGTCTGCTCGGCGACGGCTCCCAGTTCGGGGTGAACCTCACCTACACCGTCCAGCCCTCCCCCGACGGTCTGGCCCAGGCGTTCGTGCTGGGCGCCGACCACATCGGACACGAGCCGGTCGCGTTGATCCTCGGCGACAACATCTTCTACGGCCCCGGCCTGGGCACCCAGCTGACCCGCTTCACCGACATCGACGGCGGCGCCGTGTTCGCCTACCGCGTCTCCGACCCCACGGCCTACGGGGTGATCGAATTCGACGACAGTGGTCGCGCGTTGTCGCTGGAGGAGAAACCCACCGATCCGAAGTCGAACTTCGCGGTGCCCGGTTTGTACTTCTACGACAACGACGTCGTCGGGATCGCCCGCTCCCTGACACCTTCGGCGCGGGGCGAGCTGGAGATCACCGACGTCAACCGCACCTACCTCGAGGCCGGCCGGCTGCACGTGGAGGTGCTGCCGCGCGGCACCGCCTGGCTCGACACCGGTACCTTCGATTCGCTGCTGGACGCGGCGAACTTCGTGCGCACCATCGAACAGCGGCAGGGCCTGAAGATCGGGGTCCCGGAAGAGGTCGCGTGGCGGCGCGGATTCATCGACGACGAACAGTTGCGGGCGGCGGCCGAACCGCTGGTCAAGTCCGGCTACGGCAGCTACCTGCTCGACCTGCTCGAACGAGGAAAGGACCGATAGATGCAGTACCGCGAGCTGGCGATCGCCGGGGCGTTCGAGATCACCCCGAAGCAGTTCGGCGACGACCGCGGGGTCTTCCTCGAATGGTTCAAGCAGGACACCTTCACCGACGCGACCGGCCGGCCCCTCGAGTTGGCGCAGGCGAACTGCTCGGTCTCCGCCGCCGGGGTGCTGCGCGGCATCCATTACGCGGATGTGCCTCCGGGACAGGCGAAGTACGTCACGTGCGTGTCGGGGGCGGTGCTCGACGTCGTCGTCGACCTGCGTGTCGGCTCCCCCACCTTCGGTCGGTGGGATTCGGTGCTGCTGGACACGAAGGATCGTCGTGCGATCTTCCTGACCGAGGGCCTCGGTCACGGTTTCCTTGCGCTCGAGGACAACTCGACCGTCGTCTACCTGTGCTCGACCGGCTACGACCCCGAGCGCGAGCACGAGGTCCACCCCCTCGATCCGGCGATCGGCATCGACTGGCCCACCACCGGCACGTCGGGGCAGCCGCTGACCTACGAGCTGTCCGCCAAGGATCGGGCGGCCCCGACCCTCGCGGAAGCCCGGGAAGCGGGTCGTCTCCCCGACTTCTGACGGATCTGGTGTTCTCGACTTCCCCACAGGCAGTCGAGAACACCAGATTTCGGTCAGGCCAAGGCTTGCCGGATCTGCCGGATCTGCCGGACAACGCCCTCGGGGTCGTTGGCGAGGGCGTGCCAGGTGAAGCGCAGGACGTGCCGGCCCGCGTTGACGAGCACGTTCTGCCGTTCGAGATCGTGGCGGTGCCGAGCCGGGTCGCGGTGCCAGGCCCACCGTCCACCTCGATGGTGTGCCGCTGCAGGGCGCGGTCCAGGAACACCGACCCGTTCTCCAGTTCGACGGCGGCCTCCAGCACGGACAGCGGCAGACCGGTGACGCACAACCCTCGCACCGACGTCACGTCCTCCGGCGGCAGGTCGCGTCGTCGCATCCGGACGCCGTCGGCCGCCTTGACCACCCGACGGTGCGGCACCGTCACGAACAGCTCGTTCGGCGCGCGGTCGAGGAGTCCGTGCCACCACGCGGCGCTCGGACCCCACGCCGTCGCCCCTTCCCCGGCTGCGTAGACGGCCACGCAGCCGCACCGCGGGCGTGCGTTCCCGGTCGGCGCGCAGGTAGACACCCGGCGCGAGGGAGCGCCATTCCCCGGAGTGCACGTAGTGGTCGATGGCGGCGACCCCGAGCCCGCAGTCGAGTGCCTGTCGGCGGGTGACGATGCCGTCCTGCCCGGACATGAGCGAGTGAACTCGTCGGCGTGACATGTCAGGTTCGACGCATCTCGCCGTCGTCCGGTTCCCCCGGATACACGATTCGGTGTTCCCGACTTCGCCATACGCAGTCGAGAACACCGAAGATCAGCGCATGCGGAAGATGACCGCCCGCTGCACCACGAAGTTGATCACCGTCGCGACGCCCTGGGCGACGACGAAGGCGAAGGGGATCACCCACCAGTCGTCACCGAGGGACTCGTTGAGGACGCGGTTGATGCCGACCTGCGCGGCGAACGTCACTGCGTACAGCACCACGACCGCGACGAAACGGGCACGACTCGGCGGGGCCTTGAAGGTCCAGCGGCGGTTGATGAGGTAGGCGGTGGTGGTGCCGGCCACGAACGACAGGGCCTTCGCGAGGTCGCGCGTCACACCCAGAGCCATGAGCAGGACGTACAGGCCGTAGTCGACGATTGCCGAGAAACCACCTGCGAGAACGAACCGCACGACCTGCGTCTTCAGGTCCAGTGCCTCGTCGGCCGTCGAGTCGGTCAACGGCAGTTCGGGAGCCAGCGGGGCGTGGTGCTCCGGCAACGGCGGCAGGTGATCGTGGGATTCCGGCACGCAGACGAGGGTAACGCCCGTGAGGAACGGCATCTTGCCGGGTGACCAGGACCCACGGGTAGCCTTTATGCCGATGTCCACGACAGCAACGGAGCAGGCGAGCGAGCCGCTCCCCACCCAGACCCGCACCCTGACCGGCTGGGGGCGCACCGCGCCGACCACCGCAGAGGTGCTGTCCACTCCCGACGTCGAAGTGATCGCGAAGGCGGTCGCACGGGTCGCGGAAGACAACGACTCGAAGCCGTCGCATCTGCGTCGCGGTGTCATCGCCCGTGGTCTCGGGCGCTCCTACGGCGACCCGGCGCAGAACGCCGGCGGGCTCGTCGTCGACATGACGGCGCTGAACAGGATCCACAGCATCGACCGCGAGTCGCGGCGTGTGGTGGTGGACGCCGGCGTCGACCTCGACCAGCTCATGCGCGCCGCCCTGCCGTTCGGCCTGTGGGTTCCGGTGCTGCCGGGCACCCGCCAGGTGACGATCGGCGGTGCCATCGGTTCCGACATCCACGGCAAGAACCATCACAGCGCGGGCAGCTTCGGCAACCACGTGAAGTCGATCGACCTGCTCACGGCCGACGGTCAGATCCGCACGTGCACCCCGACCGGCCGGAACTCGAAGCTGTTCTGGGCGACCGTCGGCGGCATGGGTCTGACGGGCATCATCCTGCGCGCGACCATCGAGATGACGCCGACCGAGACGGCGTACTTCATCGCCGACAGCGTGCGCACCTCGTCCCTCGACGAGACCATCGCCCTCCACAGCGACGGCTCCGAGGACAACTACGACTACTCGAGCGCGTGGTTCGACGCGATCTCGGCGCCGCCGAAGCTCGGCCGGGCCGCCGTCTCGCGGGGTTCGCTCGCCAAACTCGACCAGCTGCCGAAGAAGCTGCAGAAGAACCCGCTGCGGTTCGACGCCCCGACGCTGCTGACCTTCCCGGACATCTTCCCGAACGGTCTGGCGAACAAGTTCGACTTCAGCATCGTCGGCGAGCTGTACTACCGGAAGACGAAGAACGCCACGGGCCAGGTCCAGAATCTGACGCAGTTCTACCACCCGCTCGACCTGTTCGGTGAGTGGAACCGCGCCTACGGTTCGAAGGGCTTCCTGCAGTACCAGTTCGTGGTGCCACCGGAGGCCGTCGGCGAGTTCAAGAACATCATCCATGACATCCAGAAGTCCGGGCACTACTCGTTCCTCAACGTGTTCAAGCTGTTCGGCGAGGGGAACAAGGCGCCGCTGAGCTTCCCGATGAAGGGCTGGAACATCTGCGTCGACTTCCCGATCAAGGCGGGCCTGAACGAGTTCGTGCGCGAACTCGACAAGCGGGTCCTCGAGTTCGGTGGTCGCCTCTACACCGCGAAGGATTCGCGGACCGACGCGGAGACCTTCCACGCCATGTACCCGCGGATCGACGAGTGGCTGAAGGTGCGCCGCTCCGTCGACCCCACGAACGTCTTCGCCTCCGATATGTCCAGAAGGTTGGAACTCCACTGATGATCAACGCCGTCGGCAATCCCCAGACCCTGCTGCTGCTCGGTGGCACCTCCGAGATCGGCCTGGCCATCGTGGAGGAGTACCTGCGCAAGGCCCCGGCCCGCGTGATCCTCGCGGCCCTGCCCGGCGACCCGCGTCGTGAGGACGCCGTCGCCCAGGCGAAGGCCGCCGGTGCGACGCAGGTCGACCTGATCGACTTCGACGCGCTCGACACCGCGAGCCACCCGGCCGTCATCGACCGGGCGTGGAAGGACGGCGACGTCGACATCGCGATCGTCGCCTTCGGTCTGGACGCCGACGCCGAGGAGTTGTGGCAGAACCAGAGCAAGGCCGTGCGGGTCGTGGAGGTCAACTACACGGCCGCCGTCTCCGTGGGTGTGCTGGTGGGCGAGAAGATGAAGGCGCAGGGCTTCGGCCGCATCATCGCGATGTCGTCCGTCGCCGGTGAGCGCGTCAAGCGCGCCAACTTCGTCTACGGCTCCTCCAAGGCCGGTCTCGACGGCTTCTACCTCGGCCTCGGTGAGGCGCTGCGCCCGTTCGGTCCGCGCGTGACCGTCGTGCGCCCGGGCCAGGTGCGCACGCAGTTCAGCGCGCACGTCGACGAGGCTCCCCTGACCGTGAACAAGGAGGACGTCGCGAAGCTCGCGGTCGCGGCCTCCGATCGCGGCAAGGAGATCGTGTGGGCGCCGGGCGCCTTCCGCTTCGTGATGATCGTGCTGCGGCACCTGCCGCGCGCGGTCTTCCGCAAGCTGCCGATCTAGAGCAGGTGCGTTTCCCCGCCCCGCCGGACCGCGTGTCCGGCGGGGCGGTCGCATATGTGGGTCCTACGAGACGTGACCGGTGCCGTTGTGGATCGTTCCGCCCGATCCGTAGCACAAGTGGTTGACGTTCCCCGGGCCCACGAAGACACCGTTGACGTAGCCGTCCTGGCCCGCCTCGTTGGTGCCGTAACCCACACCCGGCTGGCCCACCATGACGCACCGATAGGACTCGGTGCCGGCGTGGTCGTACAGGCGGCCGTCGACGGTGCCGCCGGGCACGCCTTCGACCACCGGGATCGCCGAGGCCTGGGCCGCGCCGAAGACGAGCAGGGGTGTCGTCGCCAGGGCGGCGAGGGCCGTGCGGATCGCATTCCGAACCATGATTCCCACCTTTCGCCCGGATCCCCCGAATTTCCGGATCCCGAATTCGCGGGGCTTCTTCCAGGATGCGACTCGCACACGGGTGAGCACCAGAGCGCAGCGGGCAACCGCTCGGTGAACGGGCGTCTCTCTATGCTCGTGGGGTGCTCGCCGACACTCCTGTTGCAGTGGCCCCGCTACGTCGCGCCGTCTCGACGCTCGTGCAGTTCGTCTGCGCCGGGCTCGTCGCAGCGGTCGTCGCGGCGGTGGGGTTGTTCGCCTTCGCCCGCGTGCAGTGGCCGGCCTTCAACTCGTCGAACGTCACGCAGGCCGTCACCACGGTCATGCAGTTCGCGGCGCTGTGCGTGCTGGGGTTGTCCGTCTACCTGCTGCGGCACCACAGGTGGGTGGTCGCGGCGCGGGTGCTGTCGTGGGCGGCACTGTCGGGTCTGGTCGCCGCGACGCTCGGGATGCCGCTCGCCGCGACCCGCCTGTACCTGCACGGCATCTCCGTCGACCAGGAGTTCCGCACCGAGTTCCTCACCCGCCTGACCGACAGCGCGGCGTTGCGCGACATGACCTACGCCGATCTGCCGTCGTTCTATCCCGCGGGCTGGTTCTGGCTGGGTGGCCGCGTCGCGAGCGTGCTGGGGATGGACGGCTGGGAGGTGTTCAAGCCGTACGCCATCGGCTCGCTGGCCGTCGCCGCGGTGCTGGCGCTGGTGTTGTGGTCCGAGCTGGTCCGGTCGGATCTGGCGGTGCTGGTCGCCACCGCGACGACCACGATCGTGCTGGCCTACGGCTCCCCCGAGCCGTACGGGGCGATCATCGCGCTGCTGATCGCGCCGGCGATGCTGCTGGCGTGGGGTGGCCTCTTCCCTGCTTCCGGGGTGCGCGGCCGTCAGGGCTGGGGCGCTGTGGTGGGCACCGGCCTGTTCCTCGGGTTCGCCGCGACCTTCTACACCCTCTATCTCGGCATCGCCGCTTTCGCGGTGACGGTGATGGCGGTCGTCGCGGCGGTGCTCGTGCGTCGCGCCGACGGATCGTGGCGCGCGGCCCTGCCCGTGCTGCTGCGGTTCGTGACGATCGCGGTGATCGCGGGCCTGGTGGCGCTGATCGTGTGGGCGCCGTTCGTGCTGGAGGTGCTCGGCGGCAACGCACCGTCCGAGTCGGGCACCGCGACGCACTACCTGCCCGAGGCCGGGGCGCGACTGCCGCTGCCGATGTTCCACATGTCGCTGATCGGCCTGCTCACGCTGCTCGGCACGGTCTGGCTGGTGGGTCGGGCGAGCTCCTCGCGCCGCGCGCAGGCCCTCGGTCTCGGTGTGGTCGCGGTCTACCTGTGGTACCTGGCGTCGATGGCGTTCACGGCGGTGGGCAACACGCTGCTGGCCTTCCGCCTCGAGGTGATCCTGCTCGTGCTACTCGGCGCGGCGGGCACCTTCGGGTTCGTCGAGTTCTCCCGCTGGATCATTCTGGCGACGGACGAGAGCCGCCGGGTCCGCCGGGTTCTCGTCACGGTGGGCGCGCTCGGCGCGCTGGCGTTCACCCAGAACATCCCGCAGGTGCTCGCCAACGAGATCACCGTGGCGTACACCGACACCGACGGTGCCGGGGAGCGCGCCGACCAGCGACCCGCCGGTGCCGCCGCCTACTACGCGGAGGTGGACGAGGAGCTGCTGTCGCAGCTGGGTGGGCAGCGGTCGGACCACGTGGTGCTCACCGCCGACACGTCCTTCCTGGCCTACTACCCCTACTTCGGGTTCCAGGCACTGACATCGCACTACGCCAATCCGCTGGCGGAGTTCTCCGCGCGGGCCACGGCGATCGAGGAGTGGGCGGAACTGTCCTCCCCCGACGAGCTGCTCGCGGCCTGGGATGCGTTGCCGT
The DNA here is from genome assembly GCF_025837095.1 of Rhodococcus sp. Z13. Classification (NCBI taxonomy): domain Bacteria; kingdom Bacillati; phylum Actinomycetota; class Actinomycetes; order Mycobacteriales; family Nocardiaceae; genus Rhodococcus; species Rhodococcus sacchari. The sequence continues at coordinate 211,676 of NZ_CP107551.1, read as the reverse complement.
GGCGGGCCCCCGACGCCGTCGTCTTCCGGCAGGGCGCCGAGGGTTACACGCTGCGGCTGGCCGAGGACGTCTACCCGAACGATCCCAATGTGCGCCGGTACACGGTGACCTTCCCCAAGGAGCTGTTCGACGACCCGCGGTTCACCGTCACCGAGGTGGGACCGTTCGTGGTGGTCACCCGAGCCGGAGAGGCATGATCCGGCGAACACCGTTGTCGCGCAACCAGAGTCCACCCCACACGAAGATTCCGGTGTAGATCGGGAACAGGGTGGTGCTGGCGATCGGCTGCTCGGTGAGCAGATTGGTGGCGACGGCCCCGCCGAGATAACCGGTGAGCAGGACGGCGCCGAGGATCGCGGTGGGCGGCAGCACGTAGGCGATCAGGCAGATCAGCAGGACCACGCCGAACACCCGGTTGAGGCTCGGGTCGAAGCCGAGTTCGGCCATGGCCTCCTGCACCTGCGAGACGTTGGCGATGTGGATGACGGCGTCCCACAGCAGGAACAGGACGACGAGGCCGCTGACGATCAGGCCGGCGATGCGAGCGGTGCGCGAGGGGGCGGTGCCCTCCCGGGCGGCCACGGGGCGGGTGGTGTGGATGGAAGCCATGATGTCCTCCAATGGTCGTGAGGGGTGTCACCTCTATCGACCGGGGAGGACCCGGAAACTCATCGCACGGGCAGTCGCGAGGCCAGCAGTTCCGCCAGATGCGTGCCGCGGCGGGTGGTGAGGTCGCCGAGCTGGGTGCGGCACGAGTAGCCGTCGGCGAGGATCACCGCGTCGTCCGGGGCGGCCTCGACTGCCGGGAGCAGCCGGGTTCCCGCGACCGCCACGGACACCTCGTAGTGCCCGCGTTCGACGCCGAAGTTGCCGGCGAGTCCGCAGCACCCGCCGAGCCGCTGCACCCGGGCGCCGGCGCGGCGCAACAGGGTCTCGTCGGCTCCCCAGCCCATGACGGCGTGGTGGTGGCAGTGCGGCTGCGCGACGACCTGCGTGCCCTCGAGCGAGGGCGGTTCCCAGTCGGTGAGCAGTTCGGCGAGGGTGGTGGTGCTGTCGGCGACGGCGCGGGCCGAGCGCGAGCCGAGCAGTTCGACGGCGTCGGAGCGCAGCACCGCGGTGCACGACGGTTCGAGGCCGACGATCGGCATTCCGGCGCGGAACAGTTCGGATACGGTGCGCCCCAGTATCTTCCGCACCTGGTCGAGCTGCCCGGTGGTGATCCAGGTCAGGCCGCAGCAACGGGGTTCGTCGGTGACGTGCACGCGATATCCGGCGGCCTCGAGCACCCGCACGGCCGCGATCCCCACCTCGGGTGTGAAGTACTCGGTGAAAGTATCGACGAACAGCAGCACCGGCCCACCCGTGCCCGACCGCTGCGGGAGGGTGTCGGCGAACCAGCGCCGGAAGGTGCGCGGCGCGAACGCCGGGACGGTACGGCGGCGGTCCAGGCCGGCGAGGGTGAGCCCCGCGGCGGCGACACCGGGAATCCTGCTGAGCGCGTTGACGACCCGCGGTGCACGGGAGGCGAGCGCCGCCCACTGCGGCAGCCGGCCCAGGCTGTAGTGCACGGCGGGACGCCGACGTCCCTTGTAGGTCTGGTACAGCACCTCGGACTTCCACGTCGCCATGTCCACACCGGTCGGGCAGTCCGACAGACATCCCTTGCAGGACAAGCACAGATCGAGTGCCTCGTGCACCTCCGGCGAACTCCACGAGTCGGTGACGAGCCGGCCGTCGAGCATCTCCTGCAGCACCCGGGCTCGACCGCGCGTGGAGTCCTTCTCCTCCCGCGTCGCGAGATAGGACGGGCACATGACCCCACCGGTGCCGGTGTTGTCGGCGCGGCACTTGCCGACGCCGGTGCAGCGGTGCACCGCCTGTGTGAAATCCCCGCCGTCGTGCGGATACCGGAAGGCCAGCCCTTCCCGTACCTTCCGCGCGGCGGGCACCCGCAGGTCGACGTCGAGGGGACGCGGGTCGACGAGCACACCGGGGTTGAGCAGGTTCTCGGGGTCGAAGACCTCCTTCACCGCCCCGAACAGGGCGATGGCGTCGGGCGAGTACATCAGCGGCAGCAATTCGCTGCGGGCGCGCCCGTCGCCGTGCTCCCCCGACATCGACCCGCCGTAACCCGCGACGAGTCTGCCTGCCTCGAACAGGAATTCGCGGAACAGGCCGGGGACGTCGAGGGGCACGTCGAGCCGGATGTGGATGCAGCCGTCGGCGAAGTGCCCGTACGGATACCCCGTGATGCCGTAGCCCGCCAGGAGTTCCTCGAAGTCGCGCAGATAGTCGCCGATCCGCTCGGGCGGCACCGCGGCGTCCTCCCAGCCGGCGTGCGCGGGCAGACCGCGGGGGCTGCGGGCCGACAGTCCCGAGCCGTCCTCCCGGATCCGCCACAGCGCGGCCGCGCGCGCCGGGTCGTCCACGTGCAGCGCGGCGATCGCCCCCGATGCCTTCTCCATCGCGCGGGCCCGGTCGCGCACCTCGGCGGCGTCGTCGCCGGCAAGTTCGACGAACAGCCAGGCGGCCCCTCCCGGCAGCGGCGGCACCGCCGACGGCCCGCGCCGCTCGCGCACGATGTCGACGATCCGCGAGTCGAGGCCCTCGCACGCGGTGGGACGGAAACCGAGCAGGCCGTGCGAGGCGTTCCCCGCGGCGACGATGTCCGGATAGCCGAGCACCACCATGGTGCGGATCGGGGCGTCCACGACGAGACGGACGGTGGCCTCGGTGGTGACCCCGAGGGTGCCCTCGCTGCCGACGAACAGGCCGCGCACGTCGAACCTGTTCTCGGGCAGGAGGTGCTCGAGGGCGTAACCGGAGACCTGCCGGCCGAACCGGCCGAACTCGGTGCGGACGGTCGCGAGGTCGCGCGCGACGAGGTCCCGCAGCGGGGCGAGCATCGGGTCGTCCGCCGGCGTGCCGCTGCGCAGCGACAGGGGGTGCCCGGTGCCGGTGAGCACCTCGAGCGCGACGACGTTGTCGGAGGTGCGCCCGTAGCCGAGGGCGCGGGCGCCGCACGCGTTGTTGCCGATCATCCCGCCGATCGTGCAACGGTTGTGGGTGGACGGGTCGGGACCGAAACGCAGGCCGTGGGGCGCGGCGGCGCGCTGCAGGTCGGCCTGCACCACCCCGGGCTGCACCCGCGCGGTGCGGGTCTCCGGGTCCACCTCGAGCACCCGGTTCAGGTAGCGGGAGAAGTCGAGGACGACGCCGGGGCCGACGGCGTTGCCGGCGAGGGAGGTGCCGGTACCGCGGGAGGTGAGCGGCACACCTTCACGCCGGCACAGGTCGAGGGTCGCGGCGACGTCGTCGATCGACCGGGGACGCACCACGGCCTGCGGTGGCACCCGGTACAGCGATGCGTCGGAGGAGTACAGGGCGCGGGTCGTCGAATCGTCGCGGACCTCCCCGATCCCCGCCTGGCGGAGGGCGTGGCCGATCGGGGTCGAGGTCTCCATAGGAAGGGATGCTAGTGGCGTCGGTGCAGCGCCGGAGACGGTCCCGAGGAACGACGTCGCGACCGCCCGTGAACAGCGAGATCCCGTCTTCCGCGGCGACTCGCCTAGCATCGACGCTTGTGCCAGCCTCTGCCCCGCCGCCCGAGAAGACCGTTCCGTCCGACCCGACCTCCGGCGTCCGTACGGCCCGGATCGTCGCCGTCGTCACGGGTCTGCTCGGGTTCGTCCTGGCTCTGAGCCTCCCCTTCCTGCCGGTGCGGCAGGAGTCGGCCGAGCTGAGCTGGCCGCAGAACAACAGCCTGGACGGCATCGAGGCGCCACTCGTCACCTACACCCCGCTGACGCTACGGGTGAGCGTGCCGTGCGCGGCGGCGGAACGCCTCGGCCCGGACGGCGGCACCCTCGTGTCGACGGTGCCCTCGTCGGCCGCCGACGCGACTGCGAAGGGCCTGGTGATCCGCACGCTCCCCGGTGAGGACGGCGCCCCGGGCACCATCGAGGCGGTGCTGCGCAACTCGGTGCTGGTCTCCGCGCCGCTCGACGAGCCGTGCACCGCGGTGACCGTCGCGACGAACTCCGAGGGCACCGCCGCCGAGATCGTGGGCGCGTCCACCCCGACCACCGCCGAACTCGACGGAGACGAGCGCCCCCAGATGGTGGGGGTGTTCACCGACCTCGACGGTTCGGCCGACGACTTCGCCGGCGGTGGCGACGACGCCACCGACCGATTGTCGGTGCGCGCCGAACTCGACTCGCGGTTCACCTCGACCCCCACCGCGTTCAAGCTCGCCGCGATGATCGTGTGCGTCCTGTCGACACTGATCTCGCTGGTCGCGCTGCACCGGATCGACGGGATCGACGGCCGCCGCGCGCGGCGCTTTCTGCCTGCGCACTGGTGGCGCTTCACCGTCGTCGACGGGGTGGTCGTGGGCACCCTGCTGCTGTGGCACGTCATCGGCGCCAACACCTCCGACGACGGCTACATCCTCAACATGGCGCGGGTGTCCGGCGACGCCGGCTACATGGCCAACTACTTCCGCTGGTTCGGTGTCCCCGAGGCGCCCTTCGGCTGGTTCTACGACGTCCTCGTGCTGTTCGCGAAGGTATCGACCGCCAGCGTGTGGATGCGGCTGCCCACGCTGATCGCGGCGATCGTGTGCTGGATGGTGATCAGCCGCGAGGTGATCCCCCGCCTCGGCGTCGCTGTGCGGCACAGCCGCGTGTCGCTGTGGACGGCGGGCCTGGTCTTCCTCGCCTTCTGGCTCCCCTACAACAACGGTCTGCGGCCCGAGCCGATCATCGCGGTCGGTGCGCTGCTGACCTGGTGCTCGATCGAACGCGCCATCGCGACCGGCCGCATGCTGCCCGCCGCGATCGCAGTGCTCGTCGCGGCGTTCTCCCTCGCCGCCGGCCCCACCGGCGTGATCGCGGTGGCCGCGCTGGTCGCCGGAGCTCGCCCACTGGTGAGGACGCTGGTCTCCCGGCGGCATCTCGTCGGCATCGTCGGCCCGCTGGCGCCGATCCTGGCCTCCGGCACGGTGGTGCTGGTCGCGGTGTTCGCCGACCAGACCCTCGCCTCGGTGCTCGAGGCGACGCGTGTGCGCTCGGCCGTCGGCCCGAACGTGCCGTGGTTCGACGAGCGGTTGCGCTGGGACGCGCTGCTCACCGTGTCCCCCGACGGTTCGCTGGCCCGCCGCTTCGGTGTGTTCGTGATGCTGTTGTGCCTGGTCGTGTGCGTGATGCTGATCCTGCGCAAGGGCCGCATCCCCGGCACGGCGATCGGGCCGTCGCGGCGCATCCTCGGCATCGTCTTCGCGTCGCTGCTGCTGATGATGCTCACGCCGACGAAGTGGACGCATCACTTCGGTGTGTACGCGGGTCTGGCCGCATCGGTGGCGGCGCTGGCCGCGGTCGGGGTGGGTGCGGTCGGCATCCGGTCGGCCCGCAACCGCGCCCTGTTCACCGCGGGTGTGCTGTTCGTGCTGACCATGGCGTTCACCGGCTCGAACGGCTGGTGGTACGTGTCGAGCTACGGCATCCCGTGGTGGGACAAGCCGCCGTCGATCTCGGGCCACGCCTTCTCCACCGCGCTGCTGGCGCTGACCGTCCTGGCGTTGCTGGTCGCCGGATGGTTCCATCTGCGCGAACCGTTCGCCGCCTCGCAGCCCGACCGCAACGGCCGGGTGAAGGCGCTGGCGTCGGCGCCGTTGACGCTGGTCGCGGCGGCGGTGGTGCTGTTCGAGGTGCTGTCGCTGCTCAAGGGTGCCGTCTCGCAGTACCCCGCCTACTCGATCGCCAAGTCGAACGCGACGGCCCTTACGGGCGACCACTGCGGTCTCGCCAACGAGGTGCTCGTCGAGACCGACCCCAACGCCACGATGCTGCAGCCCCTCGACGGGAACATCGCCGACGCGCTCGGCGCGGGCACCGCGGTGGGCTTCACACCGAACGGGGTGGCGCTCGACCTGACCGCCGACGCGGAAACCACCACGACGGGCGGCGCCAACACCGTCGACGACGACGAGGGCGGCACCACCACCTCCACCGGCGCCGGCACGGGCGGCGGCCGCATCAGCGAGGAGGGCGTCAACGGCAGCTCCGTGAAGCTGCCCTTCGGCCTGGACCCGCAGACCACCCCGGTGCTCGGCAGCTACCGCTCCGGTGTGCAGCAGGCCGCCGAGCTCGAGTCCGGCTGGTACGCGCTGCCCGAGCGCACCGAGGAGACCCCGCTGCTGGTGGTGACGGCCGCCGGTCGCGTGCACTACGTCGACCCGGACGGCGTGATCACCCCCGGCCAGGACGTGCTGCTCGAGTTCGGCGCAACCTCCGGCGACGAGGTGACCCCGCTGGCCACGATCGCCCCGATCGACATCGGCCCGTCCCCGTCCTGGCGCAACCTGCGGGTGCCCAGCGACGCCATCCCGGCCGAAGCCGACGCCGTGCGCCTGGTGGTCACCGACGGCGACCTCGCCCCCGACCAGTGGGTGGCGGTGACCCCGCCGCGCATGCCGCGCATGCAGACCCTGCAGGAGGTCGTGGGTTCGGACACCCCGACGATGATCGACTGGTCGGTGGGTCTGGCCTTCCCGTGCCAGAAGCCGTTCGGTCACCGCAACGGTGTCGCCGAGGTGCCCGAGTACCGGATCCTGCCGGACCGGGTGGGGGCCGACGCCACCAACGGCTGGCAGGACAGCATCGGCGGCGGCCCGCTCGGCTGGATCCCGCTGCTGCTCGACGCGGAGACCGTGCCGACCTATCTGGGCGACGACTGGGATCGGGACTGGGGGTCGCTCGAGAAGTACCGGCCGATCGATCCGGACGCCGTCCCCGCCGAGACCACCGTCGAGGTGACGAACCGTTCCGGCCTGTGGTCGCCGGGACGCATCCGTGACGGAGTGCCCGTCCTGCTCGAATAAGGGCGTGTCCCGTCACAGCAGGTCGACGGATACCATCGACTCCCGTGCCCGACGACGTGACGACCTCACCCGCGCCCAGTACGACCGGTCCCCGGATCGTGGGCGAGGACCTTCGCTCTCGGTACCGGACCGCACGGCTCGTCGCCGTCGTCGCCGGCCTGCTCGGCATGGTGCTGGCCCTGGCCACCCCGTTCCTCCCGGTGCGGGTGACCGAAGCGACCATGACCTGGCCGCAGGATCCCGCGGCCACGGACGTCGAGATGCCGCTGATGGCGCAGGTGCCCCTGCAGTTCAGCGCCACCATGCCGTGCGCTGCGGTCGCGGACATGCCCGCCGAGGGTGGCATGCTGCTGGCCACCGCCCCCTCGAGCGGACGCGACGCCGCGCTCAACGGCATGTTCGTGCGGGTGGGTGCGGAGAACGTCGACGTCCTCGACCGCAACGTGGTGGTCGCGACCGCGCCGCGCAGCGAGGTCGAGTCCGGTGCCTGCAGCGAACTGCTGATCCTCTCGGATTCCGACCGCACCGTCGCCGAGTTCGTCGGCCTGACCGACGAGAACGGCAACCCGCGCGCCGGTGAGCTCACCGGCGACCTGCGGCCGCTCGTGGTGGGCGTGTTCAGCGACCTGCCCTCGGCCGTTCCGGGGCTCGAGGTCGTCGTCGACGTCGACTCGCGGTTCACCTCGTCGCCGACGCTGGTCAAGTCGCTCGCGATGATCCTCGCGGTGCTGTCCACCGCGCTGGCGCTCGGCGCGCTGGCCAAGCTCGACGGCACCGACGGCCGCGGCCACCGCCGCTTCCTGCCGGCCCGCTGGTGGAAGTTCACCGCCGTCGACGCCGTCGTGGTCGCCACCCTGATCGGCTGGCACTTCTTCGGCGCCAACACCTCGGACGACGGCTACCTGCTGACGATGGCGCGGGCGTCGGAACAGTCCGGCTACATGGCCAACTACTTCCGGTGGTTCGGTGTGCCGGAGGCGCCCTTCGGCTGGTACTACGACGTGCTCGCGGCGTTCGCGAAGATCTCCACGGCCAGCCCCTGGATGCGCATCCCCGCGCTGATCGCCGGGATTCTGTGCTGGATGGTCATCAGCCGCGAGGTGGTGCCCCGACTCGGCCGGGCGGTGCGCACCAACCGCATCGCGCTGTGGACCGGCGGCCTGGTCTTCCTCGCCTTCTGGCTGCCCTACAACAACGGTCTGCGGCCCGAGCCGATCGTCGCGCTCGGTGCGCTGCTGACCTGGTGCTCGATCGAACGGGCCATCGCGACGGGCCGGTTGCTGCCCGCCGCCACCGCCGTGATCATCGGTGCGTTCACGCTGGCCGCGGCCCCGACGGGCCTGATGTGTGTGGCGGCGCTGATCGCCGGTATCCGCCCGATGACCCGCATCATCGTGCGCCGGCACCGCGAAGTGGGCACGTTGCCACTGCTCGCGCCGATCGGCGCGGCCGGGGTGCTCGTGCTCGTGGTGGTGTTCTCGGACCAGACCCTCGCGGCGGTGCTCGAGGCCACCCGCGTGCGCACCATCATCGGCCCCAACGAGGAGTGGTGGAACGACTTCCTCCGCTACTACTACCTGATGGTGCAGACCGTCGACGGCTCCCTGGCCCGCCGGTTCGCCTTCCTCACGATGCTGCTGTGCCTGTTCACGACGCTGTTCGTGCTGCTGCGCCGCCGCCGCATCCCGGGAGTCGCGGTGAGCCCGACCTGGCGTCTGCTCGGCATCGTCTTCGGCACGATCTTCTTCATGATGTTCAACCCCACGAAGTGGACCCACCACTTCGGGGCGTACGCGGGCATCGCCGGGTCGCTGGCCACCGTCACCGCGGTCCTGGTCTCGGCGAGCGCACTGCGGTCGCGGCGCAACCGCACCATCTTCCTGGCCGGGCTGTTGTTCGTGCTGGCCGTCTCGTTCGCCGGCATCAACGGCTGGTGGTACGTCTCGAGCTACGGCGTGCCGTGGTTCGACAAGACGGTGTCGCTGAGCGGCTACCAGTCCAGCTCGCTGTTCCTGGTCCTGTTCGGCCTCGCCCTGGTGCTCGTCGCCTGGCAGTACCTGCGGGAGGGTTACGCCCCGCCGCCGGAATCGCCGGAGACGAAGAAGGGGCGGCGTATCCGCAAGTTGGCCGCCGCGCCGCTCACCGCGGTCGCCGCGATCATGGTGCTGTTCGAGGTGCTGTCGCTGCTCAAGGGCGCCGTCTCGCAGTACCCGGCCTACTCGCTGGCCCGGTCCAACATCGGAGCCCTCGCCGGCCAGACCTGTGGGCTCGCCAACGACGTGCTCGTCGAGAGCGACCCGAACCAGGGCCGCCTCGAACCGATCATCGATCCGGGCAACCCGCCGGCGAACGGCGACGCGCTCGCCGGCGCGGCGCCGCGCGGATTCACCCCCGACGGGGTTCCGTCCGACCTGACCGCCGACTACGTCGAGGTCAAGCCGGGCCAGGGCAACACCGACAACCAGAGTGTCGGCCCGACCTTCGAGACCGGCGCCGGCGGCGGCACCACCGGCGGCTCCGGTGAGCAGACCGTCAACGGCAGCACCGTGAAACTGCCGTTCGGGCTCGACCCGGCCGTCACCCCGGTGCTCGGCAGCTACCAGGAAGGCGTGCAGGAACCCGCCGCGCTCACCTCGAGCTGGTATGCCCTGCCGGAGGTCACCGAGGACACCCCGCTGATCGTCATCTCCGCGGCGGGCCGCATCTGGTCGTACGACGACACCGGCGCCCTCACCTACGGGCAGTCGCTGCTGCTCGAATACGGCACCCGGCAGCCCGACGGCAGCGTCGAAGCGAAAGGCACCTACCTGCCCCGCGACATCGGCCCGGCGCCGTCCTGGCGGAACCTGCGCATCCCGCTCGCGGACCTGCCCGACGACATCGACGCCGTCCGCATCGTCGCCAACGATCCGAACCTGACCGGCGACCAGTGGCTGGCGTTCACGCCGCCGCGGGTGCCCACGCTCGAGCGGCTCGACGACGAGCTCGGCTCCGAGCAGCCGCTGCTGCTGGACTGGGCCGTGGGCCTGCAGTTCCCGTGCCAGCGGCCGTTCGACCACTGGGCCGGTGTGGCGGAGATGCCGAACTACCGCGTGCTGCCGGACCGTCCGCTCGCGGTGTCGTCCACCGATACCTGGCAGGCGGCCGAGAACGGTGGCCCCCTCGGCTTCACCGAGGTCCTCGCCCGGCCCGAGCAGGTGCCGACCTATCTCGAGAACGACTGGGCACGCGACTGGGGTTCGGTCGAGCGTTACGTGCGGTACTACCCGAACGCGAAGCCGGCCGAGCTGACCACCACCGAGGTCACGCACTCGGGTCTGTGGAAGCCCGCACCGATGCGGGTCTACGAGTGAGCCGGATCCGCGGATAGCCGAACCGGATCCACGAAGAGCGACGGCCGGGCCGCCGTGCGGGAGACCGCGCGGCGGCCCGCTCGTTTCCCGTCCACACCGGAGGCGTACGCGTAAGGGCCCGTGCACGGAGTACCGTGCACGGGCCCTTCTCTACAGCGGTCTGCTCTACAGCGGCAGCAGGTGGTGCTTGCGCGGGTTCTTGAAGACCTGCTTGTCGCGCAGGATGGTGAGCGCCTTGCGGATCTCGAGGCGGGTGGTCGACGGCTCGATCACCGCGTCGACGTAACCGCGCTCGGCCGCGATGTACGGCGTCGCCACGTGCTCGTTGTAGAAGTTGATGAGCTGCTGACGCACCGCGGGGGCGTTCTCCCCGGCGGCCTCGATCTGCCGGCGGCCGATGACCGCGACGGCGGACTCCGCGCCCATCACCGCGATGCGGGCGGTGGGCCATGCGAAGTTGATGTCGGCGCCGAGCTGCTTCGAGCCCATCACGGCGTAACCGCCGCCGTAGGCCTTGCGCACCACGACGGTGACCTTCGGGACCGACGCCTCGACGTACGAGAACAGGAACCGGCCACCGCGCTTGATGACGCCGACCTTCTCCTGCTCGACACCGGGCAGGAAGCCGGGGGTGTCGACGACGAACACCAGCGGGATGTCGTAGGCGTCGCACACGCGCACGAAGTGGGCGGCCTTGTCGGCGGCCGCTGCGTCGAGCGCACCCGACAGGTACAGCGGCTGGTTCGCGACCACACCCACCGGACGGCCGTCGACGCGGGCGTAGCCGGTGATGATGTTCGGCGCGACCTGCCCGCGGATCTCGAAGAAGTCGCCGTCGTCGAAGATCTTGAGCAGGATGTCGTGCATGTCGTAGCCGGAGTTGTCGGCGTCCGGCATGAACGTGTCCAGCGACAGATCGTCGGGGGTGATCTCCGGTTCGAGACCGGGATTGATGATCGGCGGCTTCTCCTGGGCGTTGGACGGCATGTAGCTCAGGTACTGCCGCACCCACTCGAAGGCGGCCTTCTCGTCCGGCGCGACGTGGTGCACGTTGCCGTACTCGGCCTGCTTGCGGGCACCACCGAGCTCGTCGAGGCTGACGTTCTCACCGGTGACCGCCTTGATGACGTCCGGGCCGGTGACGAACATGTACGCCTCTTCGGTGGCGACCACGACGTCGGTGTTGATCGGTGCGTACACCGCGCCGCCGGCGCACTTGCCGACGATCACGGAGATCTGCGGGCACAGACCCGACAGCGGCTCGTGACGCTTGCCGATCTCGCCGTACCAGGCGAGGGAGGTGACGGCGTCCTGCACGCGGGCGCCGCCGGAGTCGTTGATGCCGATGACCGGGCAGCCGATCTTGAGGGCGAAGTCGAGGACCGCGGCGACCTTGCGGCCGAACATCTCGCCGACGCTTCCGCCGAAGACGGTCTGGTCGTGGGAGAACACCGCGACCGGACGGCCGTCGACGGTGCCGTGGCCGACCACGACGCCGTCGCCGTACATCGCGTCCTCGCGGCCGGGGGTCTTCATCAGCGCGCCGATCTCGACGAAGCTGCCCTTGTCGAGCAGCATGTCGATGCGGTCGCGGGCGCTGGGAATGCCCTTCTTCGCGCGCTTGGCGACGGCGGCTTCACCCGCGGGTTCCTTCGCCAGCTCCAACTTCTCGCGCAGCTCGGCCAGCTTCTGTGCCGTGGTGCTCACTACCAGTTCAGCTCCTCGAGGCCTCGATATCGGCCAGCTTGCGGGACAGGTCTTCCCCCACCTTCGAGATGTACGGTTCGTCGACGATCTGCAGGTGATCACCGCCGACGTGCACGACCTCGAGATCCGCGACGACCTCACCCCACCCACCGTCGGGCTGCCGGGTGCCGAAGGCCGGCTCGAGGTCGATCGCGTCGTCGTGGTACTTGTCGGCCATGTACAGCACGACCTTGCCGTCGTAGGGCAGCAGCTCCGCGGTCTGGATGGCGCGGTTGTCGAGCCACGACGTGCGCTGGTGCTCGATGATGCCGCCGGGGATCTGCGCCCCGCTCAGCTCCAGCAGCCCCATCAGGATGCCGATCTGCTCCTCGTCGCTGCCGGCCTCGGCCAGCAGGTCGTAGGGCAGCGGCGCGTCGATGCCGTAGGTCTTCTTCGCGAACGCCGAGTAGCGCTGCCAGCGCTTACGGATCTCGTCCGGGGTGTCCTCGACCTTCTCCCCCGCCATGACGGTGTCGATGAGGCCGACGAGGCGCACGTCCTTGCCCTCCTCGCGCAGCAGCCGGGCCACCGCGTAGGCGAGCACACCGCCGAGCGACCAGCCGCACAGCACGTACGGGCCGTCGCCCTGGATCTCCTTGATGAGCGGCAGATACACCTGGGCGCGGGTGTCGATCGGGCCCTCGGTGCGCTCGAAGCCGTACATCGGGGTGGTCGCGGGCAGGCGGCGCAGCAGCGGCTCGTACGCGACGGTCGAGCCACCGGCCGGGTGGAAGACGAACACCGGCACGGCGTCCGAACCCTCGGGCCGCGGCCGCAGGACCCGCACGAGGCCGTCGATGCGGTCGGCGGACTCGAGGTGCTGACGCACGGTCTCGGAGAGCTGCTCGATGGTCGTCGCGGCGAGCACGTCGTCGACGGTGATCTCGCCGTTCGCCCGCTCGGACAGCCGGGCCGCGAGCTTCTCGGCGACGTCGCGGTCGAGCTTCGGCAGCGTGTTGAAGATGCCCTTGGCCGATTTGCCGGTGACCACGGCCCAGGAGGCGAAGGTCAGGCGTTCGGCGGCGTCGCGCGGCGGGACGTCGACACCGGTCGACTCCTGTTCGCTCTCCTGAGCCGCTGCGTCCTGGGCCGCCTCTTCCCGTTCCGCCTCGACGACGATCTTCTCGGCCTCCGCGACGACCGTGGTGTCCTCGGTCTGCGGCAGCTCGTCGGTGGTGTCCTCGGCTGCAGCGCGTTCGGCGGCCTTCTCGGCGGCCTGCTGCTCGGCGAGCCTGGCGACCTCCTCGCGGTTCTCCACCGCGTACCGCAGGTACTTCGCGACGTCGCGCAGGCTCGCGTCCTTGACCGCCGCGAGCTGCAGCTGTGGGATGTCGAACTCGTACTCGACGCGGTTCTTGATGCGCACCGCCATCAGCGAGTCCAGGCCCAGCTCGATGAGCGGGATCTCGGCCGGCAGGTCCTCCGGCGCGTAGCCCATGGACTCGGCGACGATCAGCGTCAGCCGCTCCTCGAGGGTCTGTGAACCCTCCGGATCCCACTTGTCGCCGAAGGTCTCGGTGACCTCGGCCTGCTCCTCGACCTCGGCCGCGGGCTTCGCGGCGACCGTGGCCACCGGGGCGGGCAGCGGCTCACCGGAGGTGACGACACCCTCGTGGATCAGGGTGAAGCCGTCGCCGGTGTTGGCGTGCACCTGCAGCGACGCGCCGCCCGGATGCCGGGTGAGCGTGGTGGTGAGGGTGCCGGCCGCGGGCACCTCGGCGTGCGGGATCGACGCGGTGAGCGTGACGTCCGACAGCACCTGCGCGGCGGCCGCGACGACGAGTTCGGACGGGTCGGTGACGGCCGAGGCCTGCACCTCCCAGGCGTACCGGCCGTCCGGCAGCGCAACGCGAGCGCCGGGCACCCGGCCGTTGCCGGCCCCGCCGATGCGGGCCTCGACCCAGAACGGCTTGCGGAGGAAGGCCGTACGCGGCAGATCGGCGTAGTCGCCCTCCGACAGCAGCGTCCTCAGGTCCACCGAGTGGCCGTGCACGTAAAGCTGTGCGAGAGCGGTGAGGACGCCGAGGGACTCGTCCTCCTTGCGCTTGAGCGTCTGGATGAACTGGCCGTCCTGCACACCGGCGTCGAAGGCCGTCGCCGCCACCGACATGAGCGTCGCGGGGTTGGCGTTGAGCTCGACGAAGGTGGTGTGCCCGTCGGACAGGGCCTGGCGGATGGCCTGCGTGAAGTACACGCTGTGCCGCATGCCCTTGGTCCAGTACTCGACGCCGTGGATGCCCTCGTGGCCGGCGCGGTACAGCGTCTCCTTGTCGACCGACGAGTACAGGTCGACCTTCAGGCGGTACGGCTCGATGCCGGCGAGTTCGGCGGCGAGCTCCCCGAGGATCGGATCGACCTGCGAGGTGTGGCTCGCACCCTTGGTCTGCAGGACCCGCGCGAACTTCTCCTCGGCCTCGGCGCGCTCGACGATGGCGTTGACCTGCTCCTGCGGGCCGCCGATGACCGTGTGGGTCGGGGCCGCGTAGACGCACACCTCGAGCTGCGGGAAGTCCGGCAGCACCCCGGTGATCTCGTCGGCGCTGTACTCGACGAGCGCCATGAGGCGGATGTCGTCGCCGGTCAGGCCGGACTCGGCCTCGCCCATCAGACGCGAGCGCGAGCAGATGACGCGGACGGCGTCCTCGAGCGACAGGCCGCCCGAGATGTAGGCGCCGGCGGCCTCACCCATCGAATGGCCGACTACCGCGGCGGGCTCGACACCGTGGTGGCGCAGCAGCGCGGCAAGGCCGATCTGGATGGTGAAGATGCCGACCTGGGCGGTCTCGACGTCGTAGTTCTGGGCGTCGTCGAGGAACTTCTCCTTCATGGAGTAGCCCGACTCGTCGTAGATCAGCTCGTCGACCTCGTCGACGGCCGCAGCGAAGACCGGGTTCTCCAGGTACAGCTGCTTGGCCATCTTGCGGTGCTGGGCACCGAAGCCGGACAGCACCCACACCGGGCCCTTCGCGGCGGGAGCGTCGGCGACGAACACACCCTGGGCGGGCTTGCCGGCGGCGACGGCGCGCAGCCCGGCGATGGCCTCACCGTGGGTGCTCGCGATCACGACGGCGCGGGAACGGCCGTGGTTGCGGCGGGCGAGGGTGCGGGCGACGTCGGCCAGCGGGGTCGTGCTGCCCTTCTCGGTCTCGAGCCAGTCGGCGAGATCGGCGGCGGCACGGCGGCGCCGCGACGGCATCGGGCCCGACACGGCCAGCAGCACCGGCAGCTCCCGGGCCGGCTCGGTGGTCTCGGTGGCCTCGAGGGTCTCGGGCAGGACCTCGACCTCGGCCTCGGACGCCTCCTGACCTTCCGGACCGGTGTACTCGCGGACCACCACGTGCGCGTTGGTGCCACCGAAACCGAAACCGGAGACACCCGCGACGGCCCGGCCGGTGTAGCGCGGCCACTCGGCGCCCTCGGGGACGACCTGCAGGTGGGCGCTGTCGAACGGGATGTACGGGTTCGGCGCGGTGTAGTTCAACGTCGGCGGGATCCGGTCGTTGCGCATCGCGAGGACGACCTTGATCAGGCCGGCCGCGCCTGCGGCGGACTCGAGGTGACCGAAGTTGGTCTTGGCGGAGCCGAGCAGCACCGGCTTGTCGGCCTCGCGGCCGCGGCCCACGACCCGGCCGAGCGCATCGGCCTCGATGGGGTCGCCGAGTACCGTGCCGGTGCCGTGCGCCTCGATGTAGTCGACCCCGGACGGCAGGATCTGCGCGTCGCGGTAGGCACGACGCAGCACGTCGACCTGCGCCTCGGGGTTGGGGGCGGCCAGACCATTGGAGCGGCCGTCCTGGTTGACGGCCGAACCGGCGATGACCGCGAGGATGTCGTCGCCGTCGCGTTCGGCGTCCTCGAGCCGCTTGAGTACGACGAGACCGCCGCCCTCGGCGCGGATCATGCCGTCCGCGTCGGCGGAGAACGCCTTGATGCGGCCGTCGGGGGCCATCACGCCGAGCTCGTCGAAGCCGAGCGTGCCGGCCGGGGCGAGCAGCATGTTGACGCCACCGGCGAGCGCGACGTCGGCCTCACCGTTGCGCAGCGCCTGCACGGCCTGGTGCACCGCGACCAGCGACGACGAGCACGCCGTGTCGAGGGTGACGGACGGGCCGTGGAAGTCGTAGAAGTACGACACCCGGTTGGCGATCACCGCGCTGGAGGTGCCGGTGAGCGCGTAGGGATGCGCCGCGGACGGGTCGCCCACGGCGAGCAGCATGTAGTCGCTGGCCGAGCTGCCGATGAACACACCGACCGAGCCGCCCTTGAGCTCGCTCGGCGGGATGTGGGCGTGCTCGAGCGCCTCCCAGGTCAGCTCCAGCGCCAGGCGCTGCTGCGGGTCGACCATCTCGACCTCGCGCGGCGACATCGCGAAGAACTCCGCGTCGAAGCCCTTCACGTCGTCGAGGTAGCCGCCCTTGGTGTTGGCCTTGCGGATCGACTCCCGGATGGCGGGGTCGGCGTCGAACTCCGCCCAGCGGTCCTCGGGCAGGTCGGTGATGCCGTCGCGCCCGGAGGCGAGCAGGTCCCACATCTGTTCCGGGGTGTCGACGTGCCCGGGGAAGCGGGTGGACAGGCCGACGATGGCGATGTCCTTCGAGCCCGACGGCACACCCGCGTGGTACAGCGCGGAGTCGTCGTCGGCGGGTGCCTCGGGCTCGCCCTCGATGATGCGCGTCGCGAGCGACGCGATCGTCGGGTGCTGGTAGGCGATCGTCGCGTTGAGGGTGACACCGAGCAGTTCCTCGATCTCACCGGCCATCGCCACGGCGTCCCGGGAGGACAGGCCGAACTCCTCCATCGGACGGTCGTCCGAGATCTGGGAGACCGGCTGACCGGTCGCGTCGGCGATCCAGTTACGCAGCCATTCGCGCAGCTGCGCAACGGTCATTTCAGTGTCAGACATCAACCCACCACGCTACCCGGGACAGAGGACATTTCTACACGCTGTCCGGGAACGCCTGCTGGCGGTAACCACCGCGCAGCGTCCCCTCGACATATGCGGTCTTGCAGGCCCGACGGGCGATCTTGCCGCTGGACGTACGCGGGATGGACCCGGCCGGTACGAGCAGCACGTCGCGCGCGGTGACCCCGTGGCGGGTCGAGATCGCGGCGCGCACCGCGTCGGCGATCGGCTGCGGGTCGGCCTTGCCGGCACCCGGCGCACGCTCGGCGACGATCACGAGCTGCTCGGAGGCGTCGTCGGCGTCGAACTGCAGGCCCGAGGCGTCGTTCTCGAACACCTCGCGCGGCAGCTGGTTGGCCGGCACGGCGAAGGCCGCGACGAAACCGGGGCGCAGCGCAGTGCTCGCCTCCTGCGCGGAGAACTCGAGGTCCTGCGGGTAGTGGTTGCGGCCGTCGACGATGACGAGGTCCTTCACACGGCCGGTGATGTAGAGCTCACCGTCGATGTAGACGCCGTAGTCGCCGGTGCGCAGCCAGTTCGCGTCGTCCGGGGTGCCGTCGGCGTGGCTGCCCTCGGCCAGACGCGCGGTGATCCGGTTGCGGAAGGTCTTGTCGGTCTCGTCCTTGCGACCCCAGTAGCCGATGCCGATGTTGTCGCCGTGCAGCCAGATCTCGCCGACCCGCTCGTCGGGCAGCTCGGTGCCGGTCTCGGCGTCGACGATGGCGGCCCACTGGCCCCGCGAGACGTAGCCACAGGAGACCTGCGCGATCGCGTTCGGGGCGTCGGGCGAGACCTTCACGATCCGGCCCGCGTTGAGCTCCTTGCGGTCGACGTAGATGACCTTCGCCTCGTCGGTGTGGCGGGTGGACGAGACGAACAGGGTGGCCTCGGCCATGCCGTAGGACGGCTTGATCGCGGTCTTCGGCAGGCCGTAGGGGCCGAACGCCTCGTTGAACTTGCGCATCGACGAGGTGGTGACGGGCTCGCTGCCGTTGATCAGGCCGATGACGTTGCTCAGGTCGAGCTCCTCGCCCGGTTTCGGCACCGCGCGGGCGGCGGCGTGCTCGAACGCGAAGTTGGGGGCGGCCGCGAAGGTGCCGGCACCGTCGGAGACGGCGGCGAGCTCGCGAATCCAGCGGCTCGGGCGCGCGACGAAGGCCCGGGGGCTCATGATCGTGATGTACTTGCCACCCACGGCGGGCAGGATCACGGTGAGCAGACCCATGTCGTGGAACAGCGGTAGCCAGGTGACGCCGCGGGAGTGCTCGTTCAGCTCGATCGAGTCGGCCATCTGCACGACGTTGGTGAGCACCGAGCGGTGGGTGATCTCCACACCTGCGGGCACCCGGGTCGAGCCGGAGGTGTACTGCAGGTAGGCGATGTCGTCGGTGCCGATGGGCGGACGCGTCCAGGACTCGGCGACCGTGTCGGGGATCGCGTCGACGGCGATCACGCGGGGACGCTCGGCAGCCGGGAGCGGCCGGAAGAACTGGCGCACGCCCGCCGCGGACGAGGTCGCGGTGAGGATCGCGCTGGGGGTGCAGTCGCCCAGCACCGCGTGAAGACGGTCGGTGTGGCCGGGCTCGTCGGGGTCGAACAGCGGCACGGCGATGGTGCCGGCGAAGATCGCGGCGAAGAAGGACACGACGTAGTCGAGGCCCTGGGGCGCGAGGATCGCCACCCGGTCGCCGGGAACGGTGACCTGCTGGAGGCGCGCGGCGATGGCCTTGACGCGAATGCCGAACTGATCCCAGGTCAGCTCGTGGACCTCGCCGTCACGCTCGCGCGAGTAGTCGATGTAGCGGTATGCGAGTTCGCCGCCGTTGGATGCGAAATTCTCCTCGAGGTGATCGAGGAGCGTACATCCCTCCGGCAGCCTGATCTCGCCGTTCTCATCGATGAACTCTTCGAACCCGACGCTCAATTCCTTCTCCCTGTCGAAGCGATCCCACAACCACTCGACATGGTTGCGCCCCCAACTTTTCCTCCGCGATGGCAGATCGTCGTACCGACACGGCCCCCCACGGCTTCCGGCGGTCCACTCGTCGAAAGTGAACATCGATCCCAGATCACGGTTATGTTACAGAGCAGCATCGTCCACTCCCTCGCGAGCAGCGGGCATCGGGACGAGCGCTTCCCCCTGTCCAAGGGAGTTCCAAACATACGGCACGGTGCTGTTCACGCACCCGTTCCGCGTCCGCCGAGCGGAACCACCGCACGATTCGTTTGTGCACGACGGAAATTCGGCGAAGAACAGCTCGGGACGCGGAACTCCCCCGGCGCTCCCCGGTGAGCGGAGGTTCGGAACGCGGACGGCCTGCGCACCGACGAACCCGTGACGAGGATCATCCCCCGCCCCGATCCGCCGGGACACCCCTCGAGGGGGTCGGCCGTCCGCCGTGCCGTCGCAGGCACCATGAACCTCTTCTCCTGTGGCAGTCGTCGTGCGCCACGATCCCGGAACGGCCGGGCACGCAGCCGAGGGATGAGTCTAAAGGCAGAGCGTCAATCGAGTGTAACGGGTGGTGAGGTCGGACACTACCGCCGGGTAACATCCAAGTCGGACACACCGCCGGACGAGACGGACGTCACTCCTCCGCAGGATGCGGTGCGGCCTCGATCTTCTCCGACGCCCACTGCGTGATCCACTGCGTCGCCGTCGTGCCGTTCCCGTCGACGACGAACGTGTTGTACATCGCGTGGATCGGATTGTTGACGTACTCCAGGACGCGCGGCGCGGCGGTCATCCAGTTCGCCGGGTTGAGCGCGTTCGGCGGGGCGTCGCAGATGCTGTCCGACGGCGCGCAGATCTGCACCGTGCGGTCGTCGAGCTCACCGAAGCCACCGGGCCGCGCACCGGTCATGGTGATGCCCGGCAGCCGCAGCCCGTCGAGGGACAGCTCGGCGCCCACACCCGCCACCTGCGGGCCGATGTCGGTACCCGAGACCCCGTCGCGCCGGCCGTCGGCGATCAGCGCGACACCGAGGACGCGGTCGGCCGGGACCGGCCCGTTGCCCGCACCGATCTGCGCCGCGACGTCACCGGCGATCACGGCGCCCTGCGAGAAACCGGTGAGCACGTAGGTGGTCAGCGGGCATTCCGCGGACCGGCGCGCCAGGATGTCGGTGGTCGCGGCGAACCCGGCGCTGCGGCTGTTGTTGTAGGACTGCTGGCCGTCCGGCGGGATCGCGATCGGGTTCGAGAACTGCGCGACGTAGGGGACGGTGTAGACGTCGGCGCGCTGCGCGTCGAAACGCTCCTGCAGCGGCCGCGTCACGTTGAGCATGAGCGACATGGGGTTGGCCGACGGGGCGTACGGGTCGTCGCCCACGGCGGACTCCCAGGTGCCCGGCACCGCGACGACCTGCACGTCCGGGCACGAGGCCGGCTGCGTCTGCGGCTCCTCGGGGCCGGGCGGCGTCGGGATCGGCGTAGGCAGGTCCAGCCGTCCCGCCAGCAGGTACCAGAGCACCAGCACGACGGCCAGGACGAGCAGTACCCCCGCGATCACCGTCCTGCGTGCGCGGCGTCGTTTCGGCTGCGTCGTCCTGGCCATGTCGTGTCGTTCCCCGTCCGTTGTCCGTTCTAGCCGCAGTAGGTGTCGCCGGCGACGGTGATGTAGGTGTCGGCGGTGGCCGAGGCCTCCTCCTCCGTCAGCTCCACGCCACCCGCGGCGGCGTCGCTGCCCACGAGGGCGGTGACGAACACCTTGATCTCCTCGTCCGTGCCGCCCTGGGCCTTCGCGCTG
Organism: Rhodococcus sp. Z13; assembly: GCF_025837095.1. Classification (NCBI taxonomy): domain Bacteria; kingdom Bacillati; phylum Actinomycetota; class Actinomycetes; order Mycobacteriales; family Nocardiaceae; genus Rhodococcus; species Rhodococcus sacchari. The sequence continues at coordinate 191,045 of NZ_CP107551.1, read as the reverse complement.
CAGATGTAGTCGGCGATGTTCACGGCACCGGCCTCGTCGACCGGCTGGACGCCCTTCTCGCGCAACACCGACAGGAAGGCCTGGCCGGCCGGCGACGGCTCGGGTCCGACCGGCGGGACGCCCGCCGGGACCTCCGGCGTGGACTGGGCGCTGCTCTCCCCGCTCGCCTTCGTCTCCGTGGCGGCGGCCGAGGTCGATTCCCCGGCCTTCGCGGTGGTCGACGTCTGCGTCGAGGTCTCGGCGGCGGTGGTGCTCGTCGGCGTGCTGGTAGCGGTGGAGTCGTCGCTACCGCAGGCGGACAGAACGGCCGCGGCGGTCAGGCCGGCGGCGAGCGCGCCGAGGACGCGGGTCGAACGCGAACGGGTCCGTGCAGGCATGTGGTGGTGTCCTCACATCCGGATGTCGAGTCGAACTTGGGCAGATGGGCCCCAGGCTACAGAGAGGCCCGTGCGGCCGGTAGGAGCGCATCCGCTCCCCCGGCCGCACGGGCCCGGAAGTTCGACCGTGCCGGCTACGGGTGCAGGGTCACCGTGTCGCCGTCGACGGTGACGAAGCCGAACTGGAAGTTCTGCTGCATGCCCTTACCGCCCTCAGCAGGGAATTCGTCGCTGATCGGGAGGCCCAGGCGGCCCGTGTCGCCACCCTCGGCGAGCCACTTCTCGAGCACCTTGCCGCGCACCGGCCATGCACCCGTGAGCGGGCTCCAGTAGATGCGACCGTGCTGGAACTCACCGAAACGACCGCCGTCCCTCGCGGGCTGCTCGCTGCTGGTCGGGTAGCCGAGCACACCCGTCTCGTAGCCGAGTTCGGCGTACTTGCCGAGGATCATGCCCTGCACGGCGTGGGCGCCGGTCTCGGGCGTCCAGTACATGGCGCCGATCTCGAAGCCCTGGACCGCGCCGCGACCGTCCGGGGTGGGCACCTCGTCGAGGACGGGATAGCCGAGCGGGCCACCTTCCCAGCCCTGGTTGCGCCACTCCTCGAAGATCTTGCCGACCACCGGGTGGGCACCGGTCTGCGGCGTCCAGTAGATCGCGCCGCCGCGGAAGTGGTTGTAGCGGCCGCGCCCGTCCGGGGTGCCCCGCTCCTCCGTGGTCGGGTAACCGAGCGTGCTCGCCGGGCCACCGGCCTTCTGGTAGGCGCCACCGATCGCACCGGCGACCGGGACGGTCACACCCTCCGAGGAGAACACCCGGCCGAAGCGGAAGTCCTGCACCCGGCCACCCGCGAGGTCGTACTCGGGGGTCAGGCAGTCGCCGAGCCAGCCGTTGGCGGCCGCGAGGTCACCGATGGCCCCGGTGGCGGTGCACTCGGGCTTGTCGACCTCCACGCCGAGCGCCCCGGCGAGCTGCGGCCACAACTGGTGCAGCTCGAACTCCCAGTACGGCCACGAGTGCGTGCCGGAGGGCCGGTACACGATCTGCGCGGGGATGCCGTGCTTCTTCAGCTTCGTCGCGAACGCCTGCGAGGTCAGCCGCGACAGGATCTCGAGGCCCATGCCGGCGTAGTTGGTGCTGACACCGGGGATGATGCCCGACGGCTCGTCGTACGGGCCGGTGGTGCCGCTGCCGCTCGAGATGTAGAGGCTGACGCCCTTGAGCTTGTCGGCGAGCAGATAGGGATCGTGCGACTCCCAGGTGTCCGAACCGGGAGCACCCCACATCGCCTCGGAGTCGAAGCCGCCGGCGTCCATCATCGCGTAGTGGATGGCCTCGGGCATGCCCAGCGTCGTCGTGGTGAGGATGCCGGAGAGCGAGGCCGCGAACTGTGCGAAGCCCGGGTTGCGGGCGGGCAGGAACATCGCGGCGGTGCCGCCCATCGACAGGCCGACGACGCCGCGCTTGTCGGTGGTGCGCCAGTCGCGCTCGAGGATCGCCGGGAGCTCCTTCGTCAGGAAGGTCTCCCACTTGTAGTTCTGGCCGTTGTTCTGGTCGATCCAGTCGGAGTAGAAGCTCGACTGACCGCCGACCGGCAGCACGACGTTGACGTTCTTGTCGGCGAAGAAGGACTCCGCGTCGGTCTCGAGCGTCCAGCCGTTCTCGTCGTCGCGCGCCCGCATGCCGTCGAGCATGAACACCGAGGGGAACTTCGCGTCGGGCTTGCTGTTCCAGTCGCGTGCGAGCAGCAGCTGCACCTGGATCGGAGTTCCCATCGACGGGGAGTCGACCCACAGGGCGACGCGCCGGTCGGTGAGCCAGTCGACGGCACGGACGGTCGCGCCGGCGGTGTCGGTGGGACCGGTCTGCACGACGGCCGGAGCGGCCGCGGCGACCGAGACCGTGGTCGTCAGGCCCGCGGCGACCGGGAACACCAGGGCCGCGGCGATCAGGCCGAGGGCACGCTTGCGGCCGCGACGCGCACCACCTGCGCGTGCGGACGTCGCGTTCGGCCGGGTGCGTCGCTCACCGTGCTCGAGCTCAGTTCGCATCTGCATCGCTCACTTTCTGCGTTGCCGGTTTCTCCCACTGACACGGCGCGGGCGACGGGTGGTCCGCGACGACGCGCAGTGGCTGGCGTCCGACTGGATGTGCCGACCTGAGGTACCGGAGTCCCGAGTGTTGTTTCTACACGGAGAAGCACCCGGATCGACGGAGCCGCGCTGTGACGGGTGGGAAAATTGTTGCAGAAAGCGACGCCGCCCGCTCACCGAGGGTGAGCGGGCGGCGTCCTGTCGAGCAGTGCGTACCGGAGCGGTATCCCCGATGGGCTACCGCAGGCCGGACGTCACCAGGCGTTCAGCGCCTCGAGGATCTGCGGCCGCGCCTTCCACAGCTCGTCCTCCCAGTACTTCCAGGAGTGCGTGCCGCGGGCCGGGAAGTCGAAGGTGGCCGGGATGCCGAGCGTCGCGAGCTTGATCTGGAACGCGCGGGTCTGTGCCAGCGACAGCGCCTCGAGAGCCATGCCGTTGACCGTGTTGTAGTAGCCCACGAAGCCCTGCGGGTTGTCGTGCTGTCCGGGCAGGCCGCTGGCCGCCGAGATGTACATCGACAGGCCCTGGAGCTGCGGGGCGAAGACGAACGGGTCGTTGCGCAGCCAGGCCGGGCTCCACGGCGGGCCCCACATGGAGTCGACGTTGAAGCGGCCGGCGTCGAGCATGGCGACGCGGATGGCCTCACGCATACCCGGAGCCGAGAGGTTCAGGTAGCCGGACAGCGACGACGCGAACTTGAACTGGTCGCGGTGGTAGGCGGCCAGGGTCAGGGCGGCCGAGCCGCCCATCGACAGGCCGAGGATGCCGTTGTTGTTGCGCGAGACGCCGCGGGTGGCGAGGTAGTCCGGCAGCTGCTGGGTCAGGAAGGTCTCCCACTTGTAGGTGATCTCCTGGCCGTTCAGGTTGGACGGCGCGTACCAGTCGGTGTAGAAGCTGGACTGTCCGCCGACCGGCATGACGAGCGTGACGTTGTCGTTGGCGAACTGCTGCAGCGCGTTCGTCTCGAACGTCCATGCGTTGGCGTCGTCGCGGGCACGCAGACCGTCGAGCAGGTACAGCGCGGCGTCGCCACCACGGGCGGCCCACTGGATCTGCACCTTGATCGGGCCCATGTCGGAATCGACGAAGACCTCTTCGAAGCCCCCTGCGGGCGCGCGGTGCGCGACCGGCGCGGTCTGGGCCGGAGCGGCGACTGCTGCGGTGGTACCGACCAGACCTGCAGCGACCGGGAGGACCAGAGCTGCGGCCGCGGTACCGAGCAGGCGCCGGCGCAGGCCCTGTCTCAACCTAGGGACAAAACGCATGAACAATGCTCTCTTTCTCGTCTGCGGCGTCCGCGTTCGCGTCCCCCGTTACCCGGCGATGACGGCCGCGGAAGGCCGCCCCAAGTCACACTGCGGTCAAAACTGTAGAGGACAGCGTGATCTCTGACAAACCTCGATTCCTCAGGTCTCGAGCCCATCGCGACCTTCAGGTCAAGGTGACGGCGCCGGAAAGTTACACATCCGTGATGAGCCGTGATCCTATCGAGATCTTCTGTGGGGGTCCATTCGATCTTCCTGTCCCGGCCCCGCCCGACGGGCTACGGCATCTCCAGATCGCACCGCTGGATCTCGTACTCCGGCACCCGGTCGATCCGGTAACCGGCGTACTCGAAGGCCTTGCGGAGGTTCCGCTTGAACAGCGGCCAGGTCAGCTCGGCGCTCGACGAGTCCAGCAACTCCCGCGTCTCGGGACAGGTCAGCGCGGCCTTCGCCTTCGCGACCCACTCCTCGTCCAGATAGGCGGGCATCCAGGGATGCACGTCGACCATGCCCGAGTCGGCGACCGCCCAGTCGGGATACAGGATCTTGTCGTGCCCGATGCGGCCGTCCTCGAGACGCTCGGTGTGCGCCGCCAGCGGATAGGCCAGACCCATCTGGTCGACGACCCGCACGTCCAGGCCCGTGTTCATGCTCGTCATGCCCAGATTGAGGAAGAAGACGGTGTGCCCCGCTCCCCCGGGCGGGATGGGCTCGGGCGGAGGCACGACGTCCCACGCGTCGAAGGCCGGCGTGGGCAGCAGCAGACCCCCGTTCGGGGTGTTCGCGATGGCCTCGACCATCGCCCGCATCCGCGGGTAGTCGAGATAGTCCTCGGCGCGGATCGGATGGGCGTGCCCGGTGTTGAGGACGTAGAAGGCACGCTCGTCGACGATGCCGGAGCGGCCCACCACGGCGCCCTCGGTCATACCGGTGGTGTTCGCCGCGAAGAACGCCCACACGACGGTGGCCAGCCACAGCACACCCAGCCCCCCGGCGAGCTGCGTGGGCCGGTTGTTCCCGAGCACGGCACGGTCCGGCAGCGGCACCGGCACGACGGCGACGGGCAGCAGCAGGCAGAACAGCGGCGGCAGCAGGACGCGACCGTGCATGAAGTCGCCGCCCACGCGCAGCGAGTACAGCGCGAGCAGCAGACCCGAGCCGAGGAACAGCAGGACCACCGCGGTGGGGGTGCGCAGCAGCGTCTGCCCCCAGCCGAGCAGACCGCGCACGTCCCGGGGCCGGCCCTCGGCCGGGACGAGACGGGACGCGGCGTCGCGGGTGGTGACGAGCACCGCCGCGACCAGCACGACGAGGAACAGCAGCGGCAGCCACAGCAGGTACGGGGAGACCAGGTTGCCGAGATACTCGAAGCCCTGGGCCCACTTCGCGCCGCCCGCATCCTTCGCGACGGCGGTGTTGGGATAGGGCAGGCCGTAGTAGCCCATGCGCCAGATCTGGTAGGCCACCGGCACGGCACCGGCCACGGCGACCATCGCGACCCGCACCCGCAGGTCCAGGCCGCGGGCGAAGAACAGCATCGCCAGCGCCAGCACCGCGACGATCGCCAGTTCCGGGCGCACGAGCGGGCCGAGACCGGCGACGAAGGCCGTCGCGAGGATCTGCGCGGTGCCCGGCAGCGGACCCCCCTCCGGATCGGGCACGGCCCAGCGCAGCATGAGCAGCCACAACAGGGCCAGCCAGCAGACCACCAGACAGGACTCGAGACCCGAGGTGGCGAAGTCGCGGGCGGGCGGCACCGCGATGTAGACGAGGACACCGGCCGGGAGCAGCAGCAACGTTCCCGTCGCCGTGCGCATCCGCCACCGGTACAGGCGGGCCGTGCCGAGCATCGCGAGCACGATCGCGGCGGTCGACAGGAACAGGGCGATGCCGAGCACCACGTATTCGAGGCGAACTCCGGTGAGCCAGCCCCCCGCGTAGACGATGTACGTCCACAGCGTGGAGGTGTTGGCCTCGACGCGTTCGCCCGCGTTGAAGACCGGGCCGTTGCCGGCGAGCAGGTTCCGCACCGTGCGCAGCACGATGAGCCCGTCGTCGGCGATCCAGCGCCGCTCCCACGCTCCCCAGAACATCAGGAGGGCGGCGACGACCACCCCACCCGCGAACACCCCGGTCGCGAGGCGGTCACGGCGAGGAGGCCGGACCGTTCGGGACGGTCCGGCCTGCGTGTCGTCGACGCCGTCCACGACGTCAGAAGAGGTAGACAGCACCGCCGACCACCAGGATCCACACGATGGCGAGCAACTGCAGTACCCGGTCCTTCAGCGCGATCTCCTCGGGCTCCCCGGCCTCACCGCCGTCGACGTCCACCGCGTAGCGGAGGATGGCGATGACGAACGGGATCATCGAGATCGCGTACCAGTTGGAGCCGGCGACGTTGTCCTGTTCGAACGCCCACAGGCCGTAGCAGAGCACCACCGCGGTGGCGGCCACGGTCCACACGAACCGCAGGTAGGTCTCCGTGTAGTACTCGAGCGACTTGCGGATCTTCGCGCCCGTGCGGGTCGCGAGGCGCAGCTCGGCGTAGCGCTTGCCGGCCGCCATGAACAGCGACCCGAACGCCATGATCAGCAGGAACCACTGCGACAGCGGGATCTCCGCGGCCACACCACCGGCGATGGCGCGGATGAGGAAGCCCGACGAGACGATGCAGATGTCGAGCACCGCCTGGTGCTTGAGCCCGAAGCAGTAGGCCAGCTGGATGGCGATGTAGACCGCCATGACCACCGCGAGCTGCCAGTTCGCCAGGAACGACAGGGCGATCGAGCCGGCGAGCAGCACCACCGCCAGGATGTAGGCGAGGCGCACCGGCAGCACACCGGCAGCGATGGGCCGGAACCGCTTGGTGGGGTGCGCGCGGTCGGCCTCGACGTCCATCGCGTCGTTGACCAGATAGATGCCGGACGCGGCCATGCAGAACACGACGAACGCGAGCGCGACGGGCAGCAGCACGTCCACGTCGGTGACCGAACCGGCCGCCATCGGTGCCGCGAGCACCAGGACGTTCTTCACCCATTGGCGCGGGCGCACCGCCTTGACGATGCCCCCGGCCAGGCTCTTGGGCGCTTCCTTGAGGGGCGCCGCCTCCTCGCTCATCGATCTCCCCACTTCTTCTCGGCCTGCACCACGACTGCCGCAGACGCCGCGCCCAGCGCCGCGCCGGCCAGGACATCCGTCGGGTAGTGCACACCCAGCACGAGGCGCGACAGCATCATGGGCGGCACGAGTACCGCCGGAAAGGGTAGCCCCGTCGTCCGGGCGAGCAGCACGGCCGCCGCGGTCGTGGACGTCACGTGCGAGGACGGGAAGCTCAGCCGGCTCGGCGTCGACACGTTGACCTGCACGGTCGGGTCGTCGGGCCGCGGGCGGCGCACCACCCGCTTGATCACCACGGACGCCGCGTGCGCACCGAACGCACCGACGGCCACACCCGCCCACTGCCGCCGCCGCGGGCGGTCGAGGAGCGCACCGAGACCACCGACGGCCATCCAGCCGAGAGCGTGCTCACCGAAGTGCGACATGCCGCGGGCGATCTTCGTCGCGGCGGGCACGGCACCGACGGTGGCCTGCACCGTCTGCAGCACACGGACCTCGGTATCGGTGCTCTTCCAGTGACGTGCGGGCGCACCGGTGCTGTCAGTTGCCGATACCGAAGACACGCTCCCACTCCTCCTTGCTGGTCAGGGCGGGAACCGCGTCCCGGTACCGCTGCTTCATCTCGGGGAACCGGCGCGCGAGCTCGCGCCGCAGCCTGAGTGCCTCGGTGAGCAGTGCACGGGCCTGCGCCCGATCGCGCTTACGGTAGACGACCCCGCGGCCGTCCGCCGTGGTGACCGTCACGCCGTCGACCTGCGACAGCAGGAACCAGCGGGCGTCGATCGTCGGCACGTTCAACTGCGGCCGCTCGTGGTGCTCCGGGTTCTCCGGCCGCAGATTGTGCAGGGCGCCCTTGGCGAGCCGCTTGATCTTGGCGACCGGCCCCTCGGGGAGTCCGAGCTCACCGAGATCCGCGCGCGAGGCGGGCGGCAGTTCCGTCGACGAGGGCAGCACCACGGCGTCGGGGAAGTTCTTCCGCAGCGCGTGCACCTCGCCGAGGGCGCGCGGCAGCAGGTCGAACAACTGCTCGGGACCGGCGAGGAAATCCTCGATGGCCTTGTTCTGGATCGCGACGGTCGAGTACTCGAGGCACACGAGGTGCTTGATCGTCGCCTTGATGGTATCGAGCACCAGCGGACCGGCGTCGCCATCGTGGTGCAGCGAGGCGACGACCAGGCGGTTGCGCAGGTGGAAGTACGCCTGCCAGTCGATGGCGTCGTCCTTGTCGCTCCACGCCATGTGCCAGATCGCGGCGCCCGGCATCGTCACCGTCGGGTAGCCGGCCGCACGGGCCCGCAGCCCGTACTCGGCGTCGTCCCACTTGATGAACAGCGGCAGCGGCTGGCCGATCTCCTCCGCGACGACGCGTGGGATCATGCACATCCACCAGCCGTTGAACTCCACGTCGATGCGGCGGTGCAGGAGCTTGGACTCCTCGCGGTCGTGCAGCGGGCGGGTCGAGAAGTCGTGGTCGTACTCGACGTTCGGGGCGGCACCCCACATGAAGTGGGGGCGGTGGATGACCTCGCCCATGGTGTGCAGGTGGCTGCGTTCCTGCAGGTTGAGCATCTGCCCGCCGACGAGCATCGGGCTCCGTGCGAACCGCGACAGGGCCAGGACGCGCAGGATCGAGTCGGGTTCGATCTCGATGTCGTCGTCCATGAACAGGATGTACGGGCTGGTGGTGGTCTTCAGCGCCTCGTACATGATCCGGCTGTAGCCGCCGGAACCACCGAGATTGCCCTGGTCGTGGATGACGAGTCGGTCGCCGAAGGGTGCCGCGGCCTCCGCGAAGTCGGGCTGGTCCTTCACCTTGCGGGTGCCCTGGTCCGGGATGATCACGGCGTCGACGACGTCCATGACCAGCGGGTCGGACGCGAGAGCGCGCAGGGCGGCCACGCAGTCGGCGGGACGGTTGAAGGTGGGGATGCCCACCGCGACCGAACCGGCGCCCGGGGCCTCGACCGGCGAGTACCAGCCGGCGGCGTGCAGGACGACGTCGGTGTCGGTGGTGACGTCGAACCACATCCAGCCGCCGTCCTCGAACGGGCCGAGGTCGGCGGCGATCTCCACGACCGTCTTCTCGCCGCGGAACTCGCGGCCGGTGACGTGGATGCGGCTGGCGTCGGCCTTGCTGCGGTACAGGTCGACGCGGCCGTGGCCGGTGAACTCGAGGCGCAGCACCACCGAGTCGAGGACGCTCCAGCGCCGCCAGTAGCTGGCCGGGAAGGCGTTGAAGTAGGTGCACAGCGACACCTCGGACTCGGCGCCGATCGACAGGGCCGTGCGGCTGGTCGCGTGGGCGCGACGCGCGTTGGTCGGCGACTCCTCCAGGTAGAGGGTGCGCACGTCGAGCGGTTCACCCGGCCGCGGCAGGATGATCCGCTGCAGCAGCGCCTTGCCGAGCAGCTCGTCCGGGGCCGGGGTGGACGCCTGCGCGGTGGCGGCGTGCTTCGCGGGGGTCACGAAGCGTCCCCGCTGATCGGCGCACCCGACTCGAAGTGCGGGCGGAGCACGTTGTCGAACAGCGACAGCGCGCTCGCGATCGCCATGTGCATGTCGAGGTACTGGTAGGTGCCGAGGCGGCCGCCGAACAGGACCTTGTTCTCCTCGGCCTCCTTCTTCGCGCGCTTGCGGTAGGCCAGCAGCTTGTCGCGGTCCTCGGGGGTGTTGATCGGGTAGTACGGCTCGTCGTCGTCCTCGGCGAAGCGCGAGTACTCGCGCATGATGACCGTCTTGTCCGCCGGGTACTCCCGCTCCGGATGGAAGTGCCGGAACTCGTGGATGCGCGTGTACGGCACGTCGGCGTCGTTGTAGTTCATGACCGGGGTGCCCTGGAAGTCGCCGGTGGGCAGCACCTCGGTCTCGAAGTCGAGGGTGCGCCAGCCGAGCTTGCCCTCGGCGTAGTCGAAGTAGCGGTCGATGGGACCGGTGTAGACGACGGGGGCGTCGGGGCTCTTCGCCCGGATCTCGTCGCGCACCTCGAACCAGTCGGTGTCGAGGCGGACCTCGATCTTCTCGTCCCTCGCCATGTTCTCGAGCCACGCGGTGTAGCCCTCGACGGGCAGGCCCTCGTAGGTGTCGTTGAAGTAGCGGTTGTCGAAGGTGTAGCGGACGGGCAGCCGCGTGATGTTGCCGGCGGGCAGTTCCTTGGGGTCGGTCTGCCACTGCTTGGCGGTGTAGTCGCGGACGAACGCCTCGTAGAGCGGGCGGCCGATCAGGGAGATCGCCTTCTCCTCGAGGTTCTTCGCCTCGGCGGTGTCGATCTCGGAGGCCTGCTCCTTGATGAGGGCGCGTGCCTCGTCGGGGCTGAAGTAGCGGCCGAAGAACTGCGACACGAGCCCGAGTCCCATCGGGAACTGGTAGGCCTGCCCCTTGTGCATCGCAAACACGCGGTGCTGGTAGTTCGTGAACTCGGTGAACTGGTTGACGTAGTCCCACACCCGCTTGTTGGAGGTGTGGAACAGGTGGGCACCGTACTTGTGGATCTCGATGCCGGTCTCCGGTTCGGGCTCGGAGTAGGCGTTGCCGCCGATGTGGGGGCGACGCTCGATCACGAGCACTCGCTTGCCGAGCTGCGTGGCCGCGCGCTCGGCGATCGTCAGTCCGAAGAATCCGGAGCCGACGACGATCAGGTCGTACTCACCGGTTGAGGGCTGGGGCGCTGATGCAGCAGTCACGGGACACCAGGGTAGGCGACTCCCGCCGGAGCGTGCCCTCTCGGTCCGTCGGGGCCGAGAGGGCGGTCACAACCGGAACCCGCGATCACACGTGGTGCCGCAGCGCGGCGCGGACGAATTCCGCGCCCTCGCGGCCGCCGTAGTTGGCGGCGAACCGCTCGTCCTCGACGTACATGTCGGCCAGGGCCAGCACGTACTCGCGGCACCCCTTCCCCCTCGCGCCGTGGGCGGGTGTGCCGGGCACGGACGTGAGCCATTCGACATGGCGACGCGCCAGTTCCTGCGCCTCGGGGCCGGCCGGGTCGACACCGGACCGCGCGGCGGCGGTCCAGTCGTCGTTCAGCCGCCGGACGTCGGCCGTCCAGTCGCGGCGCTCGTCGTCGCCCATACCGCGCCACCAGCGGTCACCGCTGTCGTAGGCCTCCTTCCCCCACCGCTCGATCACCTCGTCGCGGTACTGCGTGTGGTCGAACCCGTCGAACACCTCGTCCGCCATGAGGTCCTCCCCTCTCTCCGTCTTCGTCAGGGTGGTGCGGACCGCGGCGATGCGGCGGTCCAGCTGCCGGCGCTCGTGTTCGAGCAGGTCGAGGTGGGTGCGCAGGGCGCTCACGGTGTCGTCGTGACCGGTGAGTACGTCCCGGATCAGGGGCAGCGACAACCCGAGATCGCGGAGCAGCAGGATGCGCTGGAGCCGGACGAGGGCGTCCTCGTCGTAGAAGCGCATGCCGTTGCTGCCGGCGGTGCGGCTCGGGCGCAGCACCCCGACGTCGCCGTAGTGCCGCAGGGTGCGGCTGGTGACGCCGGCCGCGCGTGCCAGTTGCTGGATGGACCATTCGCGGGGCACGTCCCACCTCTTCCGTTCGGCTGTCACCAGCGTGCATCTTGACGTTGCGTCAATGTCAACGTCTTCTCGGAAGGGCCGGGAACGAGGGCGGCCGGTCACCCCCGACGGGGTGACCGGCCGCTGCGGCTCGCGGGGTCCGGTTACTCGGCGCTACCGGTGGAGAACCAGTCCTTCAGGAAGCTCGCGTCGATGACCTGGGCGCCGAGCTCCGGCGTCCACACGATGGCGCCTCCGGTGAAGATCCGGAACTTGCCGCGCTCGTCGGGGAGCATGAGCTCGGGGCCGATCGGCTTGCCGAGCACGCTCTCGACGCCGCCGAGTTCCAGATAGGCCTGCTCGATGGGCGAGGTGCCGCTGCCGCTGCCGAACGGGTCGGCGACGACCTCGGGCCCGGGCTCGGGTGCCGGGGTGATCTCCGGCACCGTCTCGTCGACGCCCTCCTTGACGGTGAACCAGTCGGAGCGCAGGCCCAGCGTGGTGCGGGCCTCGGCACCGGTGGTCTCGATGGTCCGGTCGGAACCGACGACGCGGACGCGGGTCACGCGGCCACCGTCCGGCCCCAGCTGGTTGCGGCCGATGATCTCGAAGGCCTGTAGTTCACCGACGCCGAACTTGCTGCCGATCTCCCCCGCGGTGAGGGTCTTGGCCCACTGGTGGTTGGGGGCGACGCGGTCGCCCGCGTCCTCGACCGGCGGGAAGATGCCGCCGGCGGTGTAGCCACCCGTGGATGCGGAGAACTCGCTGCGCACGACCTCGCCGTTCTTCATCAGGACCGTGCCGCGGGTGGTGCGCACACCGTCGTCGGTGCGCGGGTCCTCTGCTCCGGAACCGGCGTAGACCTGGCAGTCGGTGGTGTCGCAGGTCTGCCACAGTTCGTGGCGCTTCTCGGCCAGGGCGTAGGAGCGCGCGGCGATGGCCTGGGCGCGCAGCGCCTCGGCTCCGCCGGAGTCCGCCCAGCTCGGCAGTGCCTCGGCGGGGACGACGCTGCGCAGGTAGTCCTCGACGTGCAACCGGTTGACGGTGCGGTAGGCGCCGTTGTCGAGCACGATGCCGAGGGCGCCGCGGTAGGTCTTGTCGTCGGAGCAGAAGGTCAGGTGCTCCTCGAACGGGCGGTCCTCACCGAGGTCGACGGGATCGACCCAGGGCAGGTCGGCGTGGCGCTGCGCCACGGTCGCGCCGCTGCAACCCTCGGTGACAACAACGTTCGCGCCACCGTCCTCGGTGGGCGTCAGGTGGACGGCCTGCCCGGCCGGGACGAACTCGCCGCCGACGTTCAGGCCGGAGTCGGAGTAGACGTCGAGGGTCTTGTCGTCACGGCCGACGAGCCGGACGGCGATCATCTGGTCCTCGACCGAGCCGAGTTCGGTGCCGCCGTAGTAGTGGGCGATGATGCGCTCGGCGGTCCAGCCGTCCTGTGCGTAGCCGTAGGCACCCCACTGCCCCATGCCGCGGCCGTGGCCGTGGCCGTACCCGGTGAAGGTGAAGGGGGTGTCGGCCGACACCGCCTGCACGACGTCGGGGGTGTCCGGTGCGGAGTGCACGAAGGCGCCGATACCTGCCCCGACCAGCAACGCGGGTGCGAGTCCGATGGCGGCGGCCCGGGCGACGGACGGTCGCCATCCGTTGCGGAGCGGCCGGCCGACGATGAGGCGTCGTCGACGGATCCTGCCTCTGCGCCCGATGGACTGTCGTGCCATGACGTTGCTCCCTCGTTGTCGCTTCGGCGCGAACTCGTGATCCGCGATAACGGACAATTTCGACTAATCCTCAAGCTCAGGTTGAGGCTTAAGGTTTTCAGCGTCTAGTGTGACAAGAGTGACGGACGGTGGCAACAAATGTCACAGAAGCAACACGAGAAACATCCGTTACAACAACTTCGCGGCCGATCCGACCTACGGAAGCGGTGCGTGAGGGACGATCCGGAAGGTTCGGAATCCGTCCGTGACCGTGCAGAGATGACAGGGAGAAGCTGACAGTGCCGCATCGCCGCCCCAAGCCGTCGATCGTCCTGGGTGCAGTTGCCGCCCTGGCCGTAGCGACGCCGTTCGCAGTCTCCGGACTGTCCACCGACTCGACCGAAGTGCGCCCGGCCAACGACTCGGTGAACGCCGTTGCGACCGAGATCGCCGAGATCGTGCTCGCCTCGGTGCCCGACATCGTCCTGCCGCTCGAAGAGCTGACCGGCCTGAACCTGCCCGATCTCAGCCTCAAGGAGATCGTCGACGGGTTGCCGCAGATCACCACGGCACCCGACCCGGGCGGCAACCCGTTGCCGCAGGTCGGCGCGATCGTCAAGGAGCTCACGCAGGAGACTCCGTTCAGCATGGTCGCACTCGCCGCCGACGACATCGCGGCCACCGACGCGCTGATCCGCGCCAGGAACGACGACGGCAGCTGGGGCCCGTGGACCGCCACCGAGCCGATCCTGCCCGACAACCAGGACATCCCGCCCGGCACACGCACCGGCACCGAGCCGATCTACGTCGGCCTCACCCGCGCCGTGCAGGTCCTGCTCACGCCGCGTCCGGCTCCCGAGCCGAACCTCGCCGGCGCCGAAGCTCCCGAGGCGCCCGCCGCGCCGGCTCCCGAAGCACCCGAGGCACCCGTCGCCCCCGCCCCCGGAGCACCCGCCCCGGTCGACGAGGCTCCCGCGCCGATCGCCGCACCGGGCGCCGACGCTCCCGAGCTCGGCTACGTGCCTGCCGCATCGTCACGCCCGCTGCGCACCCAGGAGGCGCTGCAGGCGGCGGCCGAGGAGGTCAGCGCCGTGCTGATCACCCCCGGCACCAGCGAGAACGACTCGAAGCTCGCGGACATCGCCACCCCGATCGGCAACACGGGTCTGAAGGTCATCACCCGCGCCGAGTGGGGCGCCGACGAGAGCATGCGCTGCTCGCGGCCGACCTACGACGACTCCCTCGGCGGCGCGGTCGTGCACCACACCGCCGGCACCAACAACTACTCCAAGGCCGAATCCGCCGGGATCGTGCGAGGGATCTACGCCTACCACGCCCGGACCCTCAACTGGTGCGACATCGGCTACAACACCCTGGTCGACAAGTACGGCCAGGTCTTCGAGGGTCGTTACGGCGGTCTCGACCGTCCCGTCCAGGGCGCCCACACCGGTGGCTTCAACGAGAACACCCACGGCATCGCGATCATGGGTGACTACTCGAACCAGGGTGCGTCCGACGCCGCGATCGACGCGGTCGGCAAGTTCCTCGGATGGCGTCTGGCCAAGGCCGGTCTCGATCCCAAGGGCAAGACCCGCATGTACTCGGAGGGCACGTCCTACACCTTCATCCCGCAGGGACAGTGGGTGGACCTGCCGATCATCTTCGCGCACCGCGACGTGGGCAACACCACCTGCCCGGGCAACGGCGTGTACGGGCAGATGAACCGGATCCGCGACATCGCCGCAGCGGCGGCGAAGGGCGGGGTCGCTCCGGCGCCCTCGAACCCGCAGCCCTCCAACCCGCAGCCGTCGAACCCGTCCAACCCGGCGCCCTCGACACCGCTGCCGAACATCCCGGGCGTCGACCTCGGCGCCCTGTCCTCCGGGTCGGCGGACGCCGGCAGGATTCTCGACCAGCTGATCAGTTTCTCCGACCACCCGCTGGTCCAGAAGTGGTTCGCCGAGGGCGGTGAGCTCGGACGTCTCGGGCAGGCTCTCACCTCGATCCTGCCCACCATCAGAAGCGGCTTCGAACACGTCAAGTTCGTCAACGGCGCCATCTACACCTCCCCCAACGGCGGAACGTGGTCGGTGCTCGGCGAGATCTACAAGGCGTGGGAAAAGGACGGACTCGACGCTGGTGAGCTGGGGTTGCCCACCAGCGACGAGTACCGGGTTCCGGACGGCTGGCGTTCGGACTTCGAGTTCGGCTCGCTGATCTTCAACGAGGTCACGGGTGTCGTCACGAAGGTGCTGCGCGCCTACGACGACTCCTACGACCAGGCGCAGGATCAGCCTGCCGACGTCGCAGGGCCCGCACCCGAGGGTGCCCCTGCGCCCGAAGCGGCGCCTGCGCCGTAACCGGTACCCGGGCCGGTGCCCGTACCGCACCGGCAGGAACGAGTCACCGCCACCAGCGTTCGAGTACGCGGGCCACCCCGTCCTCGACATTGGTGGCGGTGACTTCGTCTGCGACCGACTTCGCGTCCGGATGCGCGTTCTCCATCGCCACCCCGTGGCGGGCCATCGACAGCATCGGGATGTCGTTGGGCATGTCCCCGAACGCCACGATCTCGTCGTGCGGCACCCCCAGGTGCCGAGCGAGTTCGCGCAGACCCGACGCCTTGGTCACCCCCGAAGCGGAGATCTCGACGAGACCGTTCGTGGTCGAGTAGGTGACGTCGACCAGGCCGTGCAGCTTCGGTGCGAGTGCCTCCGCCATCTCCCGGCTCGTCGCCCCGGCCAGCCGCACCAGCAGCTTGATGGCGGGTTCGCCGATCACTTCCTGCTCGGACAGTTCGGTGCTGTCCGGATTCAGCCAGGCGTGCTCGTAGCCGGGGGCGCTCACGAACTGCGGGGTGGCCGCGTCGTGTGCCCTCTCCCCCACCCGTTCGGCGGCCAGGCCGCAGCCCGGAAGTACCTCCGACGCGACCTCCGCGATCCACTTCAGCTCGTCGACCTGCAGCGCCGCGGTGCTGATGACGCGATCGGCGGCACTGTCGTAGAGCACCGCCCCGTTGGCGCACACCGCGAACGGCGCGTAGCCGAGCTGGTCGGAGACCGGCGCGATCCACCGGGGCGGGCGGCCGGTGGCGAGCACGAACGGCGTGCCGGACTCCACGACCGCGTGCACCGCGGCGCGGGTGCGGTCGGAGATCTTCTCGGCGTCGTCGATGAGGGTGCCGTCGACGTCGGTCGCGACGAGTTTCGGACGGCTCGGAGGGGGTTGTGCGCTCACTCCGTCATTGTGCCGAAGTGCCGGGGTCCCCGCCCCGTGCTCGTTCCCGCTCGGCCTTCTCCCGTGCCTTGCGGGCGCGACGCTCGGCTGCCGCGGCCTCGTCCTGGGCGGTGGCCTCCTCGAGCGTCGGCGCGGTTCCGCCGAGCCGTCGCGGCACCCAGTAGGCGCCGGGCTCGTGGACGTAGTCCTGCTGCACCTCGTGGAGCATCTTCTCCATGGTGGAGTGCAGTTGCGCGGTCATCTCGCTCGCCGGCTCGTAGGGCGCGATCGGCTCCCCGACCTTGATGGTGATGGGGGTGTTCGTGCGTCCGAGGTGCTTCGGGTGTCCCTTCGTCCACACCCGCTGCGACCCCCAGATGATCATGGGGATCACCGGTACGCCGGCCTCGTTCGCCATGCGGGCCGCGCCGGAGCGGAAGGTCTTGAGCTCGAAGCTGCGGCTGATGGTCTCCTCGGGGAACACGCCCACGAGTTCGCCGGCCTTCAACGCTTCGACGGCGAGCCGGTACGACTCGTGGGCGTCGCCGCGGTCCACGGGGATGTGCTTCATGGCGCGCATCATGGGCCCGGAGATCTTGTGGTCGAAGACCTCCTTCTTCGCCATGAAGCGGATGTACCGCTTGGTGGCGCGGGCGGGGATCCCGGCGTAGGTGAAGTCCATGTAGCCGGTGTGGTTGATCGCGATCACCGCACCGCCGGTGGCCGGGATGTGTTCTTCCCCGGTGATGGTGAATTTCAGCCCTTGCGCTGCGAAGAGCGTGCGGGCGACGCCGATGATGGTCCGGTAGAAGGGTTCCACGCCGGTTAGCCTAGCCCCGGTCCCCGGTGGACCGTGATCGTCGTCGAAAGGCAACCGCTGTGCGCACCCTGCTCCGCAAGCCCCGTGTCCTCACCGTCGCGGTGCTCTCCGCCGCCGTGGTCCTGGGCCTGGCGGCATGCGAGGGCGACGGGCAGTCGGGAATCCCCACCGAGACGCCCGAACCCGCGGCGACCGAGACCGTCGCGGAGCCGATCGCCGAGCCCGAACCTGCGGTGACCGTCGGGGACGTGCCCGGCAACCCCGCGGCCGTCGCGGCGCTGCAGGCGTGGACGGACGACTACGTCGGCGACGGTGACATCATCGGGAAGTGCTGGATGCACGAGCGGGAACGCGCGGAGGAGATGTACTCCGAGATCGACGCCCTGCTGAAGGCGGTGCAACAGCCGGGTGTGGAGGGGCCGGACGCGGTGACCTGGTCGGCGGGCGGGGTGGACCTGTCGGTCTCCTACAACGACATCGCCGCCGGTTACGCGTGCCCGTACGTGCGGATGGCCGGCCGGGAGGACCCCGACCGAATCCACACCGACGAGGAGGTCCATCACCGGGTACGGCGGTTCGTCGCCCGCGCGGTCGGCGAACCGGTGCACCCGGACGACACCGAGGAGCGCGCCCCGCTCGTGTGCCCGGCGCGGGAGATCTGGGACCCGTGGGGCACCGGATACCCGAGCCTGCCGCCGCTCGCCGTGGACCCCGACGTCCCCGACCTCGCCGACCTCTTCGGCGACCTCGACACCTTCGACGTCTCGGACTCGCTCGTCGAGCCGATCGGTGAGGAATACACGAGTGTGACGATTCCGATGAGCGAGGACGGCGCGGGCGGTGACCTGGTCGTACTGCTCATGAAGGGCGCCACCGGGTACTGCCTGGGCGCGGTGGCCTGATCGGCGGCGCCTACCCTGGTAGGCGTCGGTCAGCACGTCAGGAGGGTACGCAGTGCAGATCACCAGCGTCGGACACGCCGGTTTCCACATCCGGACGGAGGCGGGCTCCATCCTGTGCGATCCGTGGGTCACCCCCGCGTACTTCGCCTCGTGGGTGCCCTTCCCGGACAACACGGGTCTCGACTGGGACGCCCTCGGCGACGTCGACTACCTGTACGTCTCGCACCTGCACAAGGACCACTTCGATCCCGACACACTGAGCCGGCACGTCAACAAGGACGCGACCGTCCTGCTGCCCGACTATCCGGTGCCGGATCTGCGCCGCGAACTCGAGAAGCTGGGCTTCACGAAGTTCTTCGAGACCACCGATTCGGTCAAGCACACCGTCAGCGGCCCCAAGGGTGATCTCGACATCATGATCATCGCGCTGCGGGCGCCCGCGGACGGCCCGATCGGCGACTCCGGTCTGGTGGTCTCCGACGGTGAGACCACCGTGTTCAACATGAACGACGCGCGGCCGATCGACATGGACGCGATGCTCGAGGCGTTCGGCCACATCGACGTCCACATGCTGCAGTACTCCGGGGCCATCTGGTACCCGATGGTCTACGACATCCCGAAGAAGACCAAGGCCAACTTCGGCAAGCAGAAGCGTCAGCGCGGTATGGACCGCTGCCGCAGCTACATCGACCAGGTCGACGCGACGTGGATCGTGCCGTCGGCCGGCCCGCCGGTCTTCCTCGACGACGACCTGCGCGACCTCAACGACGACCACGGCGACGAGGGCAACATCTTCCCCGACCAGCAGGTCTTCCTCGAGCAGCTGCGCATCCACGGCCGCGACGGCGGCCTGCTGATGATCCCGGGCTCGGTCATCGACGTGAAGGGCAGTGAGCACATGACGCTCACACACCCGATCCCCGAGGACGAGGTCGAGGCGATCTTCACGAACAAGGCCGACTACATCGAGCGGATGGCGCAGCGTTTCGCCCCGGTGATCGCCGCGCAGAAGGCGTCCTGGGCGCCGGCCGAGGGTGAGCCGCTGCTGCCCGCGCTGAAGGCGAAGTTCGAACCGATCATGGCGCAGTCCGACCTGATCTGCGACGGCATCGGTTACCCCGTCGGCCTGGTGATGGGCGACGAGACGGTGGTGCTCGACTTCCCGAAGCGCGTCGTGCGCGAACCCATCGAGGGAGAAGGCAAGTACCGCTACGGTTTCCGCATCGCTCCCGAGCTGGTGCGCACGGTGCTGCGCGACGACGAGCCCGACTGGGTGAACACGATCTTCCTGTCGACCCGGTTCACGGCGTGGCGCATCGGCGGCTACAACGAGTTCCTCTACACCTTCTTCAAGTGCCTGACCGACGAGCGCATCGCGTACGCCGACGGCTGGTTCGCGGAGGCGCACGACGACTCGGCGTCGATCGAGCTGGGCGGCTACGAGATCCAGCGTCGCTGCCCGCACCTGAAGGCCGACCTGTCGAAGTTCGGTGTCGTCGACGGCACCACGCTGACCTGCAACCTGCACGGCTGGCAGTGGGATCTGGAGACGGGCCGCTGCAAGACGTCGAAGGGTCACGAGCTGCGCTGCAGCAAGCTCTGATCCC
This sequence comes from Rhodococcus sp. Z13, assembly GCF_025837095.1. Classification (NCBI taxonomy): domain Bacteria; kingdom Bacillati; phylum Actinomycetota; class Actinomycetes; order Mycobacteriales; family Nocardiaceae; genus Rhodococcus; species Rhodococcus sacchari. Next base: position 171,448 of record NZ_CP107551.1, on the reverse strand, counting down.
CGGTCATCGCGCCGGGAGCAGACGCGACGTCACCGCTCCCAACGCGACGATCGGCAGCACCGTGACGGCGACGAGCACCGACATCGGCAGCCACAGCGAGCCGAGCGCGTAGCCGGCGAAGATCGACACGGACAGCACCTCGGAGGTCAGCCCCACGACGGAGGACACGGTGGCCCGGGCCCGCCCGGACATCGTGCCCTGCAGTCGTGCCTCGGCGACGATCGCGGTGTTGTGCAGGGCGCCGTAGCCCACCCCGATCGCAGCGAACCCCGCGATGCCGCCCACGAGAGCACCGGCCGCGATCAGCGCGGAACCCGCGGCGACGACCGTGCCCATCGTCCGTCCGCGCATCGTCGCGGTGCGTCCCGCGGCGGCAGCGCCGACGACCTGCCCGACCGCCGTCAGCGCGACCAGCACGGGCACGAAGCCGGTGCTCACCCCGTCCTCCCGGGCGAGCAGACCGAAGTACTCGTCGAAGGCCAGGCATGCGAGCAGGCCCGCTGCGAGGACCACGGCGCGTCGCACCGCCCGGTCGACGCGGATCTCCCCGGTGCCCGCCCGCAGGGTCGCCAGATAGCGCTGCGCGAGGGTGGTGCCCGGGCCGTCGATCTCGTCGGCCTCCGCCTCCTTCGGCGCGGCGGGCAGCGTCCACACCAGCAGCAGGTCGAGCACGGTGACGGCGACCGACACCCATCCCACCAGGGCGTATCCGCCGAGATCGTAGAGCGACGCCGCGGTGAGGATCGAGACGAAGACGCACGCCATCTCCCCCGCGTTCGCGTACCCCACGACTGCGGCGTAACGGTGCTCCCCGCCCCGGGCCGCCAGCTCGTCGTACACGAGGGCCTCGAAGGTGCCCGATTTCAGCGACTCGCTCAGTCCCCACAGCACGAAACCGAGCGCGAACCCGAGGTAGGTGGGCCACACCAGCCAGAGGGTGAAGGTCGCGGTGAGGAGCACACCGCTCACGGCGAGCAGGCCGCGGCGCGAGACCGTGTCGGCCCAGGCCCCGGAGGGCACCTCGGAGACGAACGCGACGACCGACCACAGCACGAACAGCGACGAGATGCCTGCGGTGTCGAGGCCGTGGTCCTCGAACAGCAGCGCGTACAGGCCGTAGAGGGGCACGAATTCCCGCAGGGACGCGTACGCGACCACCCGCAGGGTCAGTGAGGTCACCGGATCGGATCAACATCGGCGCATGCGTCAACGGTGCCACGTCCGGCGCCGTCGTGCCGGCCCTTCCGCGGATCCGTTACGGTCGGACATCGTGAGCGAGGACGATCAGCAGAGACAGCGCACCTACACCTGGGCCGACCCGGCACCGACGTCGGCGGCCAACCGCGACATGCACGGCCTGGACTTCCTGCGCGGGCTGATCGACGGGTCGATCCCGCACCACCCCACCTCCCGCACCCTGGGCTTCACCGTCACCGATGCGGGTGAGGGTTTCGCCGAGGTCACCCTCGAGCCACAGGAGTTCCACGCGAACGCGGTGGGCAGTATCCACGGCGGTGTGCTCGCCACCCTCTTCGACACCGCGATGGGGTTCAGCGTGTCGAGCACCCTGGAACCGGGCGTCGGCTACACCACCCTCGACCTGCAGGTGCGGTACCTCCGGCCGGTGCAGGCGGGGAAGGGCGTCATCCGCGTGCAGGGCTTCTGCGAGCACACCGGGCGCCGCACCGCGACCGCGCGCGGCGAGGCCCGCGACGAGCAGGGCCGGCTGGTCGCGACGGGCTCGACCACCTGCATGATCCTGCGCTGATACCTGTCAGCCGATCGGTTCGAGCACCTCGCGTCCGACGAAGGGCACGAGCGCCTGCGGGACCTTCACGGTGCCATCGGCCTGCTGGTGGTTCTCGAGCAGCGCGACGAGCCAGCGGGTGGTCGCCAGGGTGCCGTTGAGGGTCGCGGCGGTCTGCGGCTTGCCGTTCTCGTCGCGGTACCGGATGTTGAGGCGACGCGCCTGGAAGGTCGTGCAGTTCGACGTCGACGTGAGCTCACGGTAACGCTCCTGCGTGGGCACCCACGCCTCGCAGTCGAACTTGCGGGCCGCGGACGAGCCGAGGTCGCCGGCGGCGACGTCGATGACGCGGTAGGGCACCTCGATCGCGGCGAGCATGTCGCGCTCCCAGGCCAGCAGCCGCTCGTGCTCCGCGGCGGCATCCTCGGGCTTGCAGTAGACGAACATCTCGACCTTGTCGAACTGGTGCACGCGGATGATGCCGCGGGTGTCCTTGCCGTAGCTGCCGGCCTCGCGGCGGAAGCACGACGACCAGCCCGCGTACCGCTTCGGTCCCTTGGACAGGTCGAGGATCTCGCCGGAGTGGTAGCCCGCGAGCGGCACCTCGGAGGTACCGACGAGGTAGAGATCGTCCTCCTCGAGCCGGTACACCTCGTCGGCGTGCTGGCCGAGGAAGCCGGTGCCCTGCATGATCTCGGGGCGCACCAGCACCGGCGGGATCATCATGGTGAACCCGTTGGCGGTGGCCCGCTGCGCGGCGAGCTGAAGCAGGCCGAGCTGCAGCAGCGCGCCGTAGCCGGTGAGGAAGTAGAAGCGGGCACCGGAGACCTTGGCGCCGCGCTCCATGTCGATCAGTCCCAGCGACTCGCCGAGGGCGAGGTGGTCCTTGGGCTCGAAGTCGAAGGTGGGCAGCTCACCGACCGTCTCGAGGGTGACGAAGTCGTCCTCGCCACCGGCGGGTGCACCCTCCTGGACGACGTTGGACAACGCCAGGTGCGCCTTGTCGAAGGCCTCCTGGGCGGCGTTCTGCTCGGCTTCGAGTTCCTTGACCTTCGCGGCCAGGTCCTTGGCGCCCTCGAGCAGCGCGGGACGCTCCTCGGGGGTCGCCTGGCCGATCTTCTTGCCGAGGGCCTTCTGCTCGGCTCGGGCGTTGTCGCCGGCGAGGACGGCGGCACGGCGGGCGGCGTCGGCGTCGAGCAGCGCGTCGACGAGACCGGGATCCTCCCCCCGCTTGCGCTGCGACTCGCGGACGGCGTCGGGATTCTCGCGGAGGAACTTGAGGTCGATCACGGGGTAGAAGCCTACCGCTGCCAGAGTTCCAGGTAGTCCTCGCGCCCGAACATCTTCGCCGCGTCCTCCGCGGTGGGGTGACCGTGCCGCGGATCGGCGCCGGCCTCGGCGAGCACCCGGACCACCGCTTCGGCGCCCTTGAACACCGCCCCGGCGAGCGGCGACTGACCGCGATCGTTGAGCCGGTCGACGTCGGCTCCGCGGTCGACGAGGGCCCGCACCGCCTCCGCGTGCCCGTGATAGGCCGCCAGCATCAGCAGCGTGTCGCCGGTCTCGTTGCTGAGGTTCACGGGGACACCTGCGTCGACGTACGCGGCGAGGGTCTCGGTGTCGCCCTGCCGTGCGGCGCCGAAGGTGTGACGGGCGATCTCCAGGATCTCCGGGTCGACGGGGGTGTCGGCGTCGATGGGGGTGTCGGCGGTCTCGTCGGCCATGAGTCGAACGTACTCGCCTCGCCTCGAACGGGCATGATGGATGTGATGGCCGAAGAGAACAAGACCGAGCGTGATCGGCGCCCACCGTCGGCGCAGCTGACCCGGCGAGCTCTGGTGCTCGTCGCGGCCGGTGCCGTGCTCGCGGCGATCGCCACCTTCGTCGTCGCCGGCTTCGAGGGCGCCGACAGCGGGAGCGACGGCGGCGGCGCGGGCATCACCACCACCGGAGCCGTCGCCGGGGAGGCGTTCGGCACCGCCACCGCCGGGGACTGCCTGTCCTGGAGCGCGATCGACGCCAGCGACCTCGCGAAGGTCGACTGCTCCGAGACCCACCTGTTCGAGGTGGTCGCCGACATCGACCTGAGCCTGTATCCGGGCGCCGAGTGGGGTCCGGGTTCCCGCTTCCCGTCGGTTATGCGCTTCACCGAGCTGCGCGACGAGCAGTGCGCGCCCGCCGCCATGGACTATCTCGGCGGCCGGTTCGATCCGCACGGCAAGTTCAGTGTGGGTCTGATCAACCCCGGTGAGGCCGGCTGGGCTGCCGGGGAACGCACCCTGCGTTGCGGCCTGCAGTTCTCCTCGACCACCGGCAACCTGCTCCCCATCCAGGGGCGGGTGGCCGACCAGGACCAGTCGCGGGCCTGGGACGCCGGGGTGTGCATCGGCATCAACAACGGTGTGCCCGCCGATCCGGTGGAGTGCGCCAAGCCGCACGCCTTCGAGGTGGTCGCGGTCGTCGACATGTCCTCGCAGTTCCCGGGCGGTCTGCCGAGCATCGAGGACCAGGACCGCTACCTGGAGGAGAACTGCACGCGGCTGGTCGACGAGTATCTCGGTGATCCCGAGGCACTGCGCAACAAGACCCTCACGCTGTTCTGGGACAACCTGGACTACGACAGCTGGTTGGCCGGCAGCCGCCGGGTGAACTGCTCGATCGGCAAGCAGGTCGAGGGGGGCGGTTTCTCGTCGATCACCGGCAGTGCGAAGGGCGACATCCTCATCGACGGTCAGCCGCCGGTGCCGCCACCTCCGCTGCCCGAGGGCCGGTCGCTGCCCAGCCCGCTGCCGGGTGCCGAGCCGCTGCCGGGCGCGTGACATGGCCGTGGAGATGAGCGACGAGCACTTCGAGGATCTCGTCTCGGAGGCGCTCGACGAGATCCCGCGCGAGCTGGCGCAGGCGATCGACAACGTCGTGGTGCTCGTGGAGGGGCGCAACGAGGAGGAACCGGACCTGCTGGGTCTGTACCAGGGGATCGCGCTCACCGAGCGCGACAGTCACTATGCGGGGTCGCTACCGGACACCATCACGATCTACCGCGACGCGATCCTCGACATCTGCGAGACGGACGACGACGTGGTGCACGAGGTGCTGGTCACCGTCGTGCACGAGATCGCGCACTATTTCGGAATCGACGAGGAGCGCCTGCACCAGCTGGGCTGGGGCTAGGCGCTCCTGGTACGAACCGGCCGGAGGGGCCGGAGGTCAGCTGCTGCGGCGCTTCGAGCTCACGTTGTCGAGCGCGGTGCTGGTACCGCCCTTGCCGTGATCCGGGTTCGGCGCGAAGAGCGAGACGACGAACAGGAGCAGGGTTCCCAGGACGACGAGGGCCACCGTGAGCCACACGACGATGATGCCGAAGAGTTCCATGCCCGGTTACCTCCACATTCGATGTCACTTCGAGACACACGGCGAAACGCCCGCCTCGGGGGTCACCCTACCGTCCCCGCCCTGCCGCCCGGCCACCGGCCACCCGGTCGGGGACGGGTGAGTGTCAGAGGGTGGTGTAGTAGCTGAGCGCGGGTGCTCCGCCGAGCAGCGGCCCGAGATCGGTGACGGCTCCTTCGCCGGCACGGAAGCGGCGGTAGGCGGCGTCGTGCTCGGCCGACCGCCACCGCTCGACGATCACCCAGCGTGCCTCGTCCTGCTGGTCGACGAGGATCTCGACGCCCTCGCACCCGTCGAACGCCCGGGTCTCGTCGAGCACGCGCGACATGACCTTCTTCGCCTGGTCGACGGAGTCGGGGCGGAACTTCAGTTCGAGCAGAGCCGTGAGCGCCATGGGGATCCTTCCAGCCGGACGAGCGCGATCGGTGTGACCGCGCTCACCACATTCCCCGATCGGTCGGCGACGCGCAATCAGCGGTACCCGAGAGCGGGAAGGACGTGGTGTTCGAGCAGCGGGGCGAGGTCGCCGGGCAGTGGGAGCACGGCCGGGTCCAGCCATCGCGTCTCCGCGATCTCGGCGGCGGCCCCGCCGATCTCCACGAGCGGGTGTTCGTAGACCGTGCCCTCGAGCCGGTAGCCGGGTTCGTTGGCGGCCTCGGCGTCGAAGACCCCGACGAGCCGCAGCGCGTCGAGCGACAGCGTGGCGCCGAGTTCCTCCGCGCACTCGCGGACGGCCGTCTCGGCGGGGGTCTCCCCCGGATCCGGCTTGCCTCCGGGCAGCATGAACCGCGAGGTATTCCTCTTGCGCACCGTCAGCACCTGCCCGTCGGCGTCGCGGAGCACGACGGCGCTCACCCGGATCACCCGGCCCTCGGTCACCTGTTCCTGCGTCACCGGACGATCCTAGTGCCGGTCAGAACATGCTGTAGCCGCCGTCGATGAGCGTCGTGCTGCCGGTCTGGAAGGACGACGCGTCGCTGGCGAGGTAGACGGCGATCCCCTCGAAGTCCTCGGGGGTACCCCACCGGCCGAGCGGGACGCGGGAGATGACGTTGGCGTTGAAGACGTCGGATTCCTGCAGCGGGCCGGTCATGTCGGTGGCGATCCAGCCCGGCAGCACACTGTTGACGCGGATGCCGTGGCGGGCGTACTCGACCGCGCAGCCGTTGGCCATCGCGAGCACGGCCGCCTTGGTCGCTGCATAGGGCTGGTTGCGGCCGGCGCCCTGCAGCGCACCGAGGCTCGACGTGACGATCATCGAGCCGCCGGTGCCCTGCTCGACGAGCACCCGCGAGGTCTCCCGCATGGTGAAGTACGCGCCGTCGAGGTTGGTGGCCATCACCTGCCGGTACCGCTCGGTGGTGGACTCGTGGAACTTCTGCAGCGACGAGCCGACCCCCGCGTTGACGACCACCACGTCGAGTCCGCCGAACTCCTCGACGAGGGCCGCGACGCCGTCGGTCACGGCCCGCTCGTCGGAGACGTCGACCGACCGGGTGAGCACGCGCCCGTCGAACCGTTTCAGGTCCTCCGCGGCGGCGGCCAGCTTCCCGGGGTTGCGGCCCCAGATCTCCACGTCGGCGCCGGCACGCGCGAGACCACGCGCCATGCCGAGACCGATCCCGCCGGAACCACCGGTGACGAGTGCCCGCTTACCCGTGAGGTCGAACATCGAGTTCCCCTTCCGCCGAACAGGTTCCGCGCCCCGCCCGGGTACTAGGAGTACTGGGCGGCGATGTCGCGGCCGATGATCTCCTTCATGATCTCGGTCGTGCCACCGTAGATGGTCTGGATGCGCGAGTCCACGAAGGCGCGGGCGATCGGGTACTCCATCATGTAGCCGTAGCCGCCGTGCACCTGCACGCACCGGTCGACGACGCGCTTCTGCAGTTCCGTCGCCCACCACTTGGCCTTCGACGCGTCCACCGGGGTGAGTTCACCGGCGTTGAGGGCGAGCACGCAGCGGTCGATGTGCGACTCGGTGATCTCGATCTCGGTGAGCATCTCGGCGAGCCAGAAACGGGTGTTCTGCAGGTCGCCGATCGGCTTGCCGAAGGCCTTGCGCTCGAAGGCGTACCGCGCGGTCCACTCGTAGGCGGCGCGGGCCGAGGTGATGGCGCTGACGGCGATGCCGATGCGTTCGAGCGGCAGGTTCTCCATCAGGTGGACGAAGCCGCGGCCCTCGGTGCCGAGGAGGTTCTCGGCGGGCACGCGGGCGTCCTCGAAGACCAGCTCGGCGGTGTCCTGCGCGGCGAGGCCGACCTTGTGGAGCTTGCGGCCGCGGCTGAAACCGGGGGTGTCGCGCTCGACCACGATGAGTGAGAAGCCCTTCGATCCCGCGCTCGGGTCCGTCCGGCACACCACGATGACCAGATCGGAGTGGATGCCGTTGGTGATGAACGTCTTCTGGCCGTTGATGACCCACTCGTCACCGTCGCGCACGGCGGTCGTCTTGACCCCCTGCAGGTCGGAACCGGCGCCGGGTTCGGTCATGGCGATCGCGCCGATCCATTCGCCGGCGGCGAGTTTCGGCAGCCAGCGGGCCTGCTGCTCCTCGGTGCCGAGGTGCAGCAGGTACGGGATGGTGATGTCGTCCTGCAGCGACAGCCCCGCACCGAAGGAGGGTGTGCCGGTGCGGGCGATCTCCTCCTGCACGACGTGCCGGAAGCGGTAGTCGGTCACCCCCGATCCGCCGAACTCCTCGGGGACGCCGAGGCCGATGATGCCGGACTTGCCGGCGGCCAGCCACGCCGAGCGGTCGACGAGGCGCTCCTCCTCCCAGCGTTCGTAGTTCGGTTCGATCTCGCGGGCGAGGAATTCGCGTACCGTCTCCCGGTACGCCTCGTGGTCGTCGTCGAAATGGGTGCGCTCCACGGTGATCTCCTAGGCGTTCACGGGCGACAGCAGACCGCTGAGACGTTCTGCGATGAGACTCTCGGCCTCGGTGACGATGCGGTCGACGAGTTCGCCGACGGTGGGGATGTCGCGGATGAGGCCCTGCACGGTGCCGACGGTCCAGATGCCGGCCTCGGGGTCGCCGTTCTCGAAGACGAGGCGGCCACGGGCACCGGCGACGAGTTCGCGCACGTCCTCGAACTGTCCTCCGCGGTTCAGGATCTCGACGACCTCGCGGCTGACGCTGTTGCGGGCGACGCGGGCGGTGTTGCGCAGCGGGCGGAAGATCAGTTCGGTCTCGGTCTCGTTGCCGGCGACGATGGCTTCCTTGATGTTGCGGTGCACGGGCGATTCCTCGGTGCACAGGAAGCGGGTGCCCATGTTGATGCCGTCGGCGCCGAGCGCGAGAGCGGCGACGAGGCCACGGCCGTCGGCGAATCCGCCGGAGGCGATCATCGGGATGGTGATCTTCTCGGCTGCGGCGGCGATGAGCACGAGACCGGGAACGTCGTCCTCACCGGGATGACCGGCGCACTCGAAGCCGTCGATGCTGATACCGTCGACACCGGTCTCCTGCGCCTTGACGGCGTGCCGGACGCTGGTGCACTTGTGCAGGACCTTCACACCGGCGGCGTGGAAGTCGGGCAGGTGCGGCGCCGGGTTGGAGCCGGCCGTCTCGACGATCTTGACGCCGGACTCGATGACGACCTGGCGGTACTCCTCGTAGGGCGGCGGCGTGATCGCCGGCAGGATTGTGAGATTGACGCCGAACGGCTGGTCGGTGAGCTCGCGGGTGCGGGCGATCTCCTTGGCGAGGTCCTCGGGTGTGGGCTGGGTCAGGGCGGTGATCATACCGAGGGCACCGGCGTTGGCGACCGCCGCGACGAGTTCGGCGCGGCCGACCCACTGCATTCCTCCCTGGACGATGGGATGACGAACACCGAAGGTTTCGGTGAAGGCAGTGGTCAGCACGAAGTTCTCCTTGCAGCGGAAGGGTTTTCAAGAAGGTTCAGGGGCGGGTGCAGCCCACGACGCGCAGTGCGATCGCGATGTAGCGTTCGGCGACCTGCGCGGGGGTGAGCGGCCCGTCGATCTGGTACCAGCGGGAGATGGACTGGACCATGCCGAGCAGCGCGCGGACGGTCTCCTCGGTGTCGTCGACGTGGAAGACGCCTCGTTCGACACCGTCGCGCACCAGGTCGAGCATCATGAGTTCGAACCGTTTGCGGGTCGCGGCGTAGGTGCGACGGTTCTCCGGGGAGATGTGGCGCACTTCGGAATCCAGCGCCGCACGGCGGGCGCGGTGCGTCATGCTGAGGACGATCGCCTCGACGGCGTTCTCGAATCGGGCGACCGGGTCGTCGCCGCCGTCCGCGACCGCGGCAGAGACACGATCGATGAGGTCGAGGACGGCGGCGTCGAGCAGGGTGACGAGAACGGCTTCCTTGTTCTCGTAGTGGTAGTACAGCGCGGGCACCGTCACACCGACCCGGCGGGCGAGGTCGCGGACGGTGGTGCCATGGAAACCGTTCTCGCCGAACGCTTCCAGGGCGTGTTCGAGGATGGGGTCGAGACCCAGCGGCTGGAAGTCGCGCCAGTCCACGGACTGCACGTCCGTCCCCGTCGCGCCCGTCTCCGGGTTCTCCGGCTGCGGGGTCATCGACCCCTCCTCTCACTGATGATGCTCGGGTCAGCGCGGAGCCATGCGGATCGCACCGTCGAGGCGGATGACCTCACCGTTGAGCATCGGATTGGAGACGATGTGGGCGGCGAGAGCACCGTACTCGGACGGATCACCGAGGCGGGCCGGGTGCGGCACCTGCGCGCCGAGCGAGGCCTGGGCCTCCTCGGGCAGCGTGCCGAGCAGCGGGGTCTTGAACAGGCCCGGCGCGATGGTGACGACGCGGATGAGCAGCGACGCGAGGTCGCGGGCGATCGGCAGGGTCATGCCGACGACGCCACCCTTCGAGGCCGAGTAGGCGGCCTGGCCGATCTGGCCGTCGAAGGCGGCGACGGAGGCGGTGTTGATGATGACGCCGCGCTCGCCGTCGATCGGCTCGGTCTTGGCGATGCGCTCCGCGGCGAGGCGGATGACGTTGAAGGTGCCGAACAGGTTGACGTCGACGACCTTCTTGAAGGCGTCGAGCGGGAAGGCGCCCTTCTTGCTGACGGTCTTGATGGCGTTGCCGATGCCGGCGCAGTTCACCGCGACACGCACCGGGCCGAGCGACTCGGCGACGTCGAGGGCTTCGGTGACGGCGGCCTCGTCGGTGACGTCGGCGGCGACGAAGCGCACGCGCTCACCGAGCTCCTTGGCGACGGTCTCACCGTTCGAGGACGGCAGGTCGATGATGACGACCTGCGCGCCGTCGTCGAGCAGGGCCTTGACGGTGGCCAGGCCGAGGCCCGAGGCACCACCGGTGACGACGGCGACGCTGTCGTTGACGATCATGTTCTCCCCTTCGAATGTGGTTGTGTTTCGGAAACGTATTGGAGGTCAGAGGCGTTCGATGATGGTGGCGTTGGCCATGCCCGCGCCCTCGCACATGGTCTGCAGGCCGTAGCGGCCGCCGGTGGCCTCGAGGTGGTTGAGGAGGGTCGACAGCAGGCGGGTGCCGGACGAGCCGAGCGCGTGGCCGAGGGCGATCGCACCGCCCCGCGGGTTGAGCTTGGCCGGGTCGGCGCCGACCTCGTGGGCCCAGGCGAGCGGCACGGGCGCGAACGCCTCGTTGACCTCGTAGGCGTCGATGTCGTCGATGCTCAGGCCGGCGCGGGCGAGGACCTTCTGCGTCGCGGGGATCGGGGCGGTGAGCATGAAGACCGGGTCGTCGCCGGCGACGGAGAACGAGTGGAAGCGGGCGCGCGGGGTCAGGCCCAGCTTGTTCGCCATCTCCTCGCTCATGATGAGCGCGGCCGATGCACCGTCGGTCAGCGGCGAGGAGTTGCCGGGGGTGATGACCCACTGCGCCTCGGGGAACCGGGCGGCGTACTCCTCGGTGTAGAAGGACGGCTTGAGGCCGGCGAGGCCCTCGGCGGTGGTGGAGGCCCGCAGGGTCTCGTCGACCTTGTGCTCGACCTGCTCACCGGCGGCGTTCGTCACGGTGATCGGGACGATCTCCTTGTCGAAGAAGCCGGCCTCGTAGGCGGCGGCGGCGCGCTGGTGCGACTGCGCCGAGTAGGCGTCGAGGGCGTCGCGGTCGAACTTCCACTTCGCGGCGATGAGCTCGGCGGAGATGCCCTGGTTGACCAGGCCCTCGGGGTAGCGGGCGCGGATGCTCGGGCCGTGGGTGTCCTTGCCCATCGGGGCGGTGCCCATCGGCACGCGGCTCATGGACTCGACGCCGCAGGCGATGACCATGTCGTAGGCGCCGGCGATGACGCCCTGGGCGGCGAAGTGCGCGGCCTGCTGGCTCGAACCGCACTGGCGGTCGATGGTGGTCGCGGGCACGGTGTCGGGGAACCCGGCGGCGAGCAGCGCGGTGCGGGAGATGTTCAGGGCCTGCTCGGAGGCCTGGTTCACGCAGCCGCCGATGACGTCGTCGACCTGGGCCGGGTCGATGCCGTTGCGCTCGACGATCGCACGAAGGACGTGAGCGAGCAGTTCGACGGGGTGGGTGCCGGAGAGGGCGCCACCGGGCTTGCCCTTGCCGACGGCGGTGCGGACCACGTCGACGATGACAGCGTTGGTCATGTCGTTCCTTTCGAAATACAGCAGCGGGCCGGAGTCGCCCCCAGCGGCGTACCTATCGATCGCTAAAGCTCTACCACGGACTTAGCGCTCGGTCAATAGTTCTGGAGAGCTAGCGCACGCTAAGCGGGTCTGATAGTGATTGATCGCAAAGCCGAGACGAGGAGCCGCCGATGCGCGCCGCACAGCTGACCGAACACGGCGGCCCCGACGCCGTCCGGGTCGCCGAGGTCCCCGAACCCGCGGCCCACCCTTCGCTGGTCGTCGTCGACCTGCACGCCGCGGGCGTGTCGTTCCCCGACCTGCTCCAGACCACCGGCGCCTACCAGGTGGTGCGGCCCCTCCCCTGCACGCTCGGCGCCGAGGGCGCGGGTGTCGTCCGCAGCGCCCCGCGGGGCAGCGGCTTCACGGCGGGACAGCGGGTCGCGGTGCTGGCGATGGACGGCGCCTGGCAGCAGACCGTCGCGGTGCCGCCGCAGCTGGTCTTCCCGCTACCCGACAGCGTGTCGCCCACCGCGGGTGCCGGCATGCTCGTGAACTACCTGACCGCGCACTTCGCCCTCGACGAGCGCGCCCGCTACCGGGCCGGCGAGACCGTCCTCGTCCACGGCGCGGCCGGTGGTCTCGGGGTGGCGGCACTGCAGGTCGCGGCGGGTCTGGACCTCGAGACGATCGCGGTGGTGAGCACCGAGGAGAAGGCCGCGGTGGCGAAGGCGAACCGCGCGACACACACCGTCCTCGCCGACGGTTTCAAGGACCGCGTCCTCGAACTCACCGGCGGCCGCGGAGTCGACATCGTGCTCGACCCCGTCGGCGGCGACCGCTTCACCGACAGCCTGCGCAGCCTCGCGCCCGGCGGCCGCGCCGTAGTCCTCGGGTTCACCGGCGGGTCCATCCCCACCGCCAAGGTCAACCGCCTGCTTCTGCGCAACGTCTCCGTCGTCGGCGCCGGCTGGGGTGAGTACCTCCGCACCGATCCCGGTTATCCGGCCCGGCAGTGGGCCGCGCTCGACCCGCTGCTGCGCGACGGCACGCTCGTCGTGCCCGAACCCACCCTGTACCCGCTCGACGAGGCCTCCGAAGCCCTGCGGTCGCTCGAGACCCGTTCCGCCACAGGCAAGGTCGCCCTCGACCTGCGTCCCTGATGCCCGTCCCCCGAATCCCCAGGAGAACCCCATGACCAATGATCTGCCCGGCGTCGACTCCGTCGTCGACGACGGAGTCCTGCGCGTCACCCTGAACCGGCCGTCGAAGATGAACGCCGTCAAGACCGAGACCCTCGAGGCGGTCTCGGAGGCCTTCGAGAAGCACGCGAACGATCCGGCCGTGCGGGTCGCGGTGCTCACCGGCGCCGGCCGCGCGTTCTGCTCCGGCGCCGACATCGCCGGACGCGACCTGACCGCTCCGCCCACCGCCGAGACGATCGACGCCGCCAATCGCGTCGCCGCCGCGATCCGGGCCTTCCCCCGGCCCGTCGTCGGTGCCGTCAACGGGGCGGCCGCGGGCGTGGGCGTGTCGCTCGCCCTGGCCTGCGATCTCACCGTCGCGAAGGAGTCCGGCTACTTCCTGCTGGCGTTCACCAGGATCGGGCTGATGCCCGACGGTGGTGCGTCGGCGCTGGTCGCCGCCTCGATCGGGCGGACCCGTGCCCTGAAGATGGCGTTGCTCGCCGAGCGGCTCCCCGCCGCCGAGGCCCTCGCGTCCGGGCTCATCGCGGAGGTCTACCCGGACGACGAGTTCGACGCCTCGGTCGAGGCCCTCGTGCAGCGTCTGGCCGACGGCCCCTCCCCCGCCTTCGCCGCGACGAAGAACGCGATCAACGACGCGACCCTGACCGAACTCGACGAGGCCTTCGCGCGGGAGCGGTCCGGGCAGCTGGAACTGCTCGCCGGACCGGACTTCGTCGAGGGTGTGACGGCCTTCCAGGAGAAGCGCCCCGCCAACTTCCGGCGCTGACCCCGATACGGGTGGATCCGGCCCCGCTGAGCGGGGCCGGATCCACCGAAATGGTCACTCGGACCGGGCGCCGACCATCTTGAGGGCGATGTTCACGTACTTCTTGGCGACGGCCTCGGGGCCGAGCGTGCCCTGTGCGTGGTACCAGCGCGGGATCGACTGGCACATGCCGAGCAGCGCCCGCGTGGTCTCGGCGGGATCCTCGACGTCGAAGACACCGGCCTCGGTGCCCTCCTCGACGATCTGCCGCACGAGCCGTTCGACGCCCTTGCGCACCTCCCGGTAGCGCTGGCGGTTCTCCGGGCTCAGGTAGCGGGCCTCGCCCTCGAGCGCCGCGAGCCGGGCACGCATCGTCATGCGCAGCACGATCGCCTCGATGACGTTCGACAGGCGCTGGACGATGTCGCCGCCGGCATCCTCGTCGGCCGCGTGCGCGCGGGAGAGCACGTCGCTGGTGGAGAGCTCGAGAAGGGCGATGAGCAGCCCTTCCTTGTTCTCGTGGTGGTAGTACAGGGCCGGCACGGTGACGCCGACGCGGCGCGCGATCTCCCGCACCGAGGTGCCGTGGAAACCGGTCTCGTAGAAGGCGTCGAGTGCGGCCGACAGGATGGGACTGAGGTCCATCGGCTCGAGGACACGCCAGTCCGGGATCGCCTCACCGTGGGTGAGGGTGTCGGCGTTGTCGCTCGCACCCATGAAACCGCACCTACCTACCGATCGCTACTTCACACGGACGCCACGAGGATACCCATACATTTCACGAGTGAAGTATCGATACGTGCCCAGCATCACCCCATGGGGTCGTCCGCGCCGCCCCGCGCGGTGTCGTGGAAGGGCGCGAGGACGGTACCCCAGCGCACGCACTCCCAGCCGCCGCCGGCGACCGGCACCAGTTCGACGGTCTGGGTGTTGGCAAGGTGGTTCGCGGTGGCGAAACTGCCCGGGACCTTGCCGAGATAAGCCGCGACCAGGCGGATCGCGGCGCCGTGGCTGACCACCACGACGTCGCCGGACCCGGCGTCGAGGTAGTCGCTGCGCAGCGAGTCGAGGACCGGGACGTAGCGGTCGAGCACGTCGAGCGCCGACTCCCCGCCGGGCACCCGGGCCCGCAGGTCGCCGTTGTGCCACTCCTCGTAGACCTTCATGAACAGCTTGTGCGACTCCTCGTCGCTGCGGTCCTCGAGCTCACCGACCTGCACCTCGTGCACGCCCTCCCGCACCACGGGTTCGAGCCCGATCGACGGCGCGGCGTTGTCGGCGGTCTGGCGGGCCCGCAGGGCCTGCGAGGCGACGAGCAGCGCGGGCGGCCGGTCGGCGAGATTCCGGCCCAGGGTGCGGGCCTGCTCGATCCCGAGGTCCGTCAATTCGGCCCCGGGGAGTTTCGTGTCGAGCCTGCGCGCGACGTTCGCCACCGTCTGGCCGTGCCGGGCCAGGATCAATCTGCCGCTCACCGTTTCAGTCCTCTCCGCGCCGCAGCCGGTCGAGCCACCGCACATCCTCGTCGTCCGACACCGGGGGTACCCCGTGTTCGGACACCGCCGGCCACGAACCGAGGAAGCGCACCTGCGCGAAGCGGTGCAGTGCCTGCAGCGCCTCGGCGATGAGCGCGTCGTCGATGTGCCCCACACAGTCCAAGTGGAAGAAGTAGGTGCCGTATTCCTTGCGGGTGGGCCGCGACTCGATGCGGGACAGGTCGATGCCCCGTGTGGCGAACTCGGTCATCGCGCGCACGAGCGAGCCGGGTTCGTTGGGCAGCTGCAGCACGATCGAGGTGCGGTCGCAGCCGGTGCGCTTGGGCACCGGCCGAGGCCGGGTGACGAGCACGAAACGGGTGCGGGCGCCTTCGAAGTCGGCGACCCCGTCGGCGAGCACCGCCAGGCCGAGCCGCTGCCCGGCCAGGGCCGTGGACACGGCGGCGTCGACCTTCCCGGAGGCGACATCCTCGGCGGCACCGGCGTTGGAGGCCGACGTCACGACCTGCGCGTCGGGCAGGTTCTCCTCGAGCCAGCGGCGGACCTGGGCGGCGGCCACCGGATAGGCGCCGACGGTCCGCACCTGTTCGCGGGTGATGCCGGGTCGGGTGACGACGGTGAACGCGATGTCGAGCTCGACCTCGGCCACTATCTGCAGCCGTGCCCCGAGCGCGAGGGCGTCCATCGTGGGCGGCACCGATCCCTCCACCGAACTCTCGATGGGAACGACGGCTGCGCCGACGTTGCCGGAGCGGACCAGTTCCAGCGCGGCGGGCGGGCTGGCCGCGGCGATCCGTTCGACGGTCGTGTCGGCGGACTCGCCGGCGAACAGGTCGAGGGCCCCGACCGCTTCGAAGCGGTCGAGGGCCATCTCCGTGAACGTTCCCGTCGGTCCGAAATATGCGATACGTGGCACGTGTACGAGGTTACGCACCGCACCCGGGCGGAAGGCGGAGTCGAGCCGAACCCGTCACCGAGTCGTGAGGCCGAGTGCCTCGAGGTCGCGGGCGACGCGCTCGGGGTCGTCGACCTCCACGGCGGTGAGGATCTCGCGCACCGCGGCGGCGGCCTCGGGGACGAGGCGGCGCAGCCGGTCCACGTCGGGCTCGGCGAAGGCGGCGCGCACGTCGAATCCGCTCAGCGCGGCGACGGTGGCGGCGAGCAGCGCCACGACACCTTCGGCTCCGTCGGTCCGGGCGACGTAACCGGTGTCGGTGTGGGCGAGGACGGCGAGGAAGTCCGCGACGGCGCCGGGACCGCGTCCGGCGGGCAGTCCGGGGATGTGCCCGGCCTCGGTCAGCGCCCGCGCGGTGTCGGCGAGGGCGGCGTCGGGCACGTGCGCGTACACCTCGAGCGGAGCGGGCGCGACGACGGCGAGAACGTCGTCGAGATGTTCTGCACGGCAATCGATCTGGTAGCGGACCGGACGCCATCCGGATGCGGACGGCAGGTCCTGATCGGGGTCGAGTGCGACGACGACCTCCCGCGTCGGCGGCTCGGCGACGAGGGCCGCGTCGACGATCGGTGGGGCGAGCATGGGGCCGGTCGCCGCGAGGGCTCCGTCGAGGCTGTCGTGCCGGCGGGTGAGCAACGCATCGAGCAGCCCGCGGGGCTCCTCGGGGGAGGGTGGCATTCCGAGGGGAAGAGGGATCGACACGGGTCAAGGCTAGCGCCGTCCCACTTGCGACCACCGTCACAATGACTTAGGTTTGCCTCACCTACTTCGAAAAGGAGGGTCGGCATGCAGACCACCACATCAGTCGTTCCCGCCCCGACGACGGCCGAACGGGTTCGTACCGCCCTCATCCGCGCCGACACGACCTACCTCGCCGTCGACGGTTGCGACCCCGTCCCCACCTCGGTCCACCACCTCCACACCGACGGCACCGTCGCGATCGTGGTCGCCGAGGACAGCCTCCCCGTCGCCCTCACCCGCGACGCGGCCGGCGCCGGCATCCCCGCGATGCTCGAACTCACGGACCACTCGCCGATCGCCCTGCGCAATCCGGTGCGCTCGCTGATCTGGCTCAGCGGCAACCTCCGGCTCGCGGAGCACCCGCGGCGCCTGGCGGCACAGATCGCCGAGATCCTCCCCCACCCCGAACTCCTCGACGTCGGTCACCGCTCCGAGCTGCTGTGCCTGGAGCTGAACTCCGTCGTCGCCGCCGACACCACGGGCGCGGAGGCCGTGGACGTCGCGGACGTCCTCGACGCGGCACCCGACCCGTTCGCGGCCTACGAGACGGACTGGCTGCAGCACCTCGAGCAGGACCATCCCGACATCGTCCACGCCATCGCGCGGCGGATTCCGTCCGCTCACCGCACCGGACGCATCCGTCCGCTGGGCCTCGACCGCTACGGCCTGCGCCTGCGGGTCGAGTCCGAGGGCGGCGACCACGACGTGCGGATCCCCTTCCACGAGCCCGTCGACGACCCGATCGTCCTGGGCCGCGCGTTGCGCATGCTCGTCGGCTGCCCGTTCCGCAACGGTCTCCACCCCCGACCCTGACGCCCGTAGGGCGGATGCCATCGGCGCCCATCGGCACCTACCGCACGTCGGCGAGGTCGATACCCTTCGTCTCCTTCATGAACAGACACGCCGCACCCGTGGCGACACACAGGGCCATGATGTAGACGCCGAAGACCCAGCCGATACCGCGGCCGGTGAGCAGCTGGTTCAGGTAGGGCGCGGTCCCACCGAACACTGCGACCGAGAACGAGTACGCGAACCCGATCGCCTGGGTGCGCAGCCGCGTCGGGAAGCTCTCGGAGAGGGTGCAGGACAGGATCGCACCGGCCATCGAGACGACGAGCAGCGCCACCGTGGTCGACAGCAGCAGGGTCCAGCCCGCCGACGAGATCATCGACGTGAGCGGAATCTGCAGCGCGAACATGAACAACGCGAACGCCGCGAGCATGGGACGCCGGCCCACCCGGTCGGAGAGCCGTCCCCAGAACGGCAGGGAGATCAGTGCGATCACCTGCGCGATCACGAGCATCCAGTACGCCGTCCCGAGTTGGCTCATGTTTTCGGGATGATCGACAGCTCACGTCTGTGACCTGCTGGTTTTCGTCGGGATCGGCCTGATTTCACGCACTAACGGCGCTGGTTCTAGGCTCGGCAAGTGGTGTTTGTCAGGAAGGTGCGCACCAAGTCCGGGGCCACGGCCGTGCAGATCGCCCGCTATGTGGGCGGTCGGCAGGAGATCGTCAAGCACATCGGTTCCGCGCATACCGACGTCGAACTCGGCATGCTGCTCGAGCGCGCCCGGGCCTGGCTCGAACCCGACCAGCAAGTCCTCGACCTCGGCGTCACCCGGCAGGTCCCGGTCGAAAAGCCCCTGGCCGGCGGGCAGAGCACCCTGTTCGAGCCCACACCCGGACCCGTGCAGGTGGATACGCCGGGACGGACGGAATCGACCGGGTCGGTGCTGCTGCGCCAGGTCTTGGTCGACGTCTACGACCAGCTTGGGTTCGGCATCCTCGGCGACACGGTGTTCCGGGACCTGGTGATCGCCCGGATCGTCGAACCCGGCTCGAAACTCGACGCCGGCCGGGTCCTACAGGACCTCGGGACGGATCCACCGAGCTACGCGACGATCAAACGCCACCTGAAGCAGATCGTCGACCGTGAGTATCGAGGCAAGATCGCCGAGCAATGCTTCGCCCATGCCGCCGAATCCGGCGGTCTGAGCCTGTTGTTGTACGACGTGACGACCTTGTACTTCGAGGCCGAAAAGGAAGATGACCTGCGCAAAGTCGGGTACTCGAAGGAACGCCGGGTCGACCCGCAGATCGTCGTCGGGCTGCTGGTGGACCGCACCGGTTTCCCGCTCGAGATCGGCTGCTACGAAGGCAACTCCGCCGAAACCCGCACCATCGTCCCGATCGTGCGGCAGTTCCAGGCCCGCCATGACCTCGACGGGGTCGAGATGGTCGTCGCCGCGGACGCCGGAATGCTGTCCGCGTCCAATCTCGCAGCGCTGGACGAGGCGGGGCTGAAGTTCATCGTCGGCTCCCGCGCCACGAAAGCGCCTGGTGATCTCGCCTCCCACTTTCATTGGAACGGCAATGTTTTCACCGATGGGCAGATCATCGACACGATCACGCCACGGCACGGCCGCTCCGTGGTCAACAACCGCCGGCGACGAGCCGAGCCCGTCTGGAACGAGACGGACCATCCGAATGCGTGGCGGGCGATCTGGCAGTACTCCCGCAGCCGCGCCGCCCGGGACGAGAAAACACTCAACGCACAAGAAGCCCGCGCCCGGTCGTGGTCGACGGGGACACCGCACCGAAGTCGACGCGATTCGTGAAGACGACTGCGAAAGGCCGGCGGCTGGACACTGCCTCGCTCGAACGCGCCAGGATGCTCGTCGGCCTGAAAGGCTATGTCACCAACCTTCCTGTCTCCCTGATGGATCCGAGCGAAATCATCGGTAAATATCACGAGTTGTGGCATGTCGAGCAGTCGTTCCGGATGTCGAAGACCGATCTGCGGGCCCGGCCGATCTTCCACCGCACCCGCGATGCGATCGAGGCGCACCTGACGGTGGTGTTCGCGGCATTGGCGGTCTCCCGGGTGGTGCAGGAACGCAGCGATCTCGCGATCGGCAAGGTCGTCAAGCTGTTGCGGCCGCTGCGGTCGGCGACCATCGCGATCAACGGCACCCGACACACGTTCCCGCCGCAGGTCGAGGCCGATATGCAGGTGCTGCTCGATCGGATTTCAGGTACCGAAATCACGCACTAACGAAATGAGCCAACTCGGGTCAGTGCGATCACCTGCGCGATCACGAGCATCCAGTACGCCGTGTCGGGGTCCATCCCCTTCTGCGTGATCGCGTAGGTGGAGATGTACGACGTCCAGGTGTAGTGCGCGGCCGTGACACCGGAGGTCATGCCGATCATCAGCAGGATCGCGCGGACGACCACCCGGCGCGGGATGCGCGGTTCGTCGACCGCGGCGGTCTGCGAATCGAAGATCTCGCTCTCCTCCATGCTACGCCGCAGGTAGAGCGCGAACAGTGCCAGCACGAATCCCAACAGGAACGGGATACGCCAACCCCATTCCCCCACAACACTTTCGGATAGGGTGGAGGTCACGGCACCACCGATGGTGTAGGCCAGCACGGACCCACCGAAGATGGCGACGAAGGCGACGCTCCCCCACATTCCGCGCCGGTGTGCCGGTGCGATCTCGCTGACGTACGAGTAGGCCGTCGCCGACTCGCCACCGTGCGCGAAGCCCTGCATCACGCGGGCGGCGAGCAGGATCAGGGACGCCCACGCCCCGATCGACGAGTAGGTGGGCATGACACCGATGATCAGGCTGCCGGTCGCCATCATGAGCATCGTCGTGACGAGCACGAACTTGCGGCCCCGCTTGTCGGCGACGCGCCCGAAGACGATGCCACCGAGGGGCCGCATCAGGAATCCGACGGCGAACACCGCGAGGGTGGACAGGAGCGCGGAGACGGGGTCGTCGCTGTCGAACATCGCGGCGGCGATGAACGGAGCGAAGACGGCGTAGGCACTCCACTCGTACCACTCGAGGACGTTGCCCACGGAACTGGCGAGCAGGGACTTCCTCTTCGAGGACAGCGTGACGGGGGCGGAGTTCTCCACCTTCGTCCGACCGAGGTCGATTTCCATGAAGTCACTTTCGGATCGAATGCCCGGAACACCACGGCCCCGGAGTGCATTGCGTCGGATGTCGTCCACCCGGATGACCGGCGGAACGCGGAAGCGCCGTGTCTGCGACGACGCGCTCTGTGATGTGAAACAGGAACGGCGTCGCACGACTGCGCGCGCCGATCGGGTTCACCGACTGCTCGAATCTCCCCTCGACGCAGCCGGACGTTCGTATGGTCGTCGTCCCGTTCCCGGGACCTCTCTGTTCGTCTCCGCACCGAAAACCCGGAGCAGGAGACCGTACACGAACCGGATACCGGTTCTCAGAAACGTGATGCCCTCACGAATTCCCCCTCCCCACGATCCCCCGTCACGGACTCCGACCGATCGATCGGTCGGCAGTGGGAAGTGTTACGCCTCACAACGGTGCTGTCAAATCGGACATGTGTGCGAAGGTGTGCGCCTCCGGGCCTTCGCGGCCTCCCCACCGGCCCGCACGCCGTGCGGCACAATCGCTCCGGTGACGACCCTCCGAGACTGGCTGAGGCCCGGCCCGCAGAATCCCGACCCGCCGCTCGACCCCGCCGCCCGGCGGGCACTGTGGATCGAGATCACGATCGTCCTGCTGGTCACCTTCGGCCTCAGCGGGCTCTCGTCGATCCTGTCCCTGCTCGAGGCGGCACTCGCCCCGGAACCGCTCTCGGACCAGACGGTCGCGCTGAACACGCCACGTTCGTCGCAGGAGTTCATCGACCTGTCCCGGCAGTTGCTGGGCATCGTCCGGTTGCTGGCCTGGAGCGCACTGGGGCTGTACCTGTTGTGGCGCAGCGGTTTCGGGCCGCGGGCCGTCGGGCTGGCACGCCCCCGCGCGGGCCGCGACCTGCTGCCGGGCCTCGGGCTGGCCGCCCTGATCGGGTTGCCCGGTCTGGTGTTCTATCTCGTCGCCCGCGCTGCGGGGTTGAACTTGACGGTCGCGCCGAGCATCCTCGCGGACCACTGGTGGCGGCTGCCCGTCGAGGTGCTGTGGGCGATCGCGAACTCCGGCGCCGAGGAGATCCTCGTCGTCGCCTATCTGATCACCCGACTGCGCAGCCTCGGCTGGTCGGAGAACTCGTCGCTGCTCGCCTCGGCGCTGCTGCGCGGCAGCTACCACCTCTACCAGGGTTTCGGCGGTGGTGTGGGCAATGTCCTCATGGGTCTGGTGTTCGGCCGGTACTGGCAGCGAACCGCCAGGTTGTGGCCCCTCGTGATCGCCCACGCCCTCATCGACACCGTCGCATTCGTCGGTTATCAGGCTCTGAGGGGGCACGTCTCCTGGCTGCCCTGAACGTAGAGTTGGGCGGGTGAACGGCGATCCTCGCGACCCTCGGAACAGGCCGCGGCCTCCGCAGGGACCTCCACCGCAGCGGCCCGCGCCGCGCGCTGCCGTCCCGCCGCCGCCTCCGCTTCCGCCTTCCCCGGAGGGCACGCAGGTGCTGCGCAGGGACGGGCGTCCCGCCGCTCCGCAGGCCTGGTCGCAGGCGCCCACCCCGACCTACCGGCCGGGTCCGCCCCGGCAGCAGCCCGTACGACCCCGGCAGCAACCGGCTCCCACGCGGGTGCCGCAGCCGCAGCAGCGGGACTGGGCGCCGACCCAGCAACCCCAGCGGTTCACCGATGGGGCCGCCGTGCCGCCGCGTGGCACCGCCCCGTCCCGGGGACCGCAGGGCACCGCCCCGTCCCGGGGCCCACAGGGCACCGCCCCGTCCCGGGGCCCACAGGGCACCGCCCCGCCTCCGGCTCCGCCGCGCCGTCGACCACCGGCCCCACCGCAGCCGGCCCCGCGCCGTCCCCTCGGTGCCCGGCGCATCCTGCGGCGGATCGGCGCGCTCCTCGCGGTGCTCGTCGTCCTGACGGGCGTCGGCCTGTTCTATCTCGACGGCAAGCTCTCGCGCGTCGACGCGCTGGTGAAGTACGACGGGCGGGTCGCCGACACCCCTGGCACCAACTGGCTGCTGGTGGGCTCCGACAGCCGGGTCGGCCTGACCCCCGAGCAGGAACAGGAACTCGCGACCGGCGGCGACGTCGGCGCCGAACGCACCGACACGGTGCTGCTCGTCCACATCCCACCGGGCGGCGGGTCCACGACGATGGTGTCGCTGCCGCGCGACTCGTACGTCGACGTGCCGGGTTACGGGCGCGACAAGCTCAACGCGTCGTTCGCCCTGGGTGGGCCGCAGCTGCTCGTGCAGACCGTCGAGGGCGCGACCGGCGTGCACATCGACCATTACGCCGAGATCGGGTTCGGTGGGTTCGCGTCGATCGTCGACGCCGTCGACGGTGTGGACGTGTGCGTGCCCTATCCGATCGACGACCCGCTGGCCGGGCTCACCCTGGAGGCCGGCTGCCAGGAGCTGAACGGGGCGCAGGCCCTCGGGTTCGTGCGGACCCGCGCCACCCCGCTCGCGGACCTGGACCGGATGAACAACCAGCGGTTGTTCCTCTCGGCGTTGCTGAGCAAGGCGACGAGCCCGTGGACCTTTCTCAACCCGTTCCGGTTGTGGTCGCTGGCGTCGGGTGCGGCGGCCTCGTTGGAGGTCGACGACGGCGACCACCTGTGGGACCTCGCGCGGCTCGCGTGGGCGATGCGCGGCGAGACCGTGACCACGACGGTGCCGGTGGGCGGATTCGAGGACGTCGACGGGGTGGGTAACGTGCTGTTGTGGGATCGGGAGCGGGCCGTGCCGTTCTTCGACGCGATCGCAGAGGGAGAGCCGATCCCGGCCGAACTGGTCGCTCCGGCGCCCTGAGATCGGGCCCCGGCAGGAACTTGATCTTGGGTTAGCCAACCCGAATCTTCGGTAGGGCAGCCGAAGCTACGAAGAGTGAGCATAGCCAATGCTTGGGTGAAAATCCCTTTGACCTGCACTAACGTCGTGATCATGACGACGATCGGCGATACGAACAAGACCAAGTTCCACTCACTGCTGCACGACCAGATCCGCAACGAGTTCACGGCGTCGCATCAGTACATCGCCATCGCGATCTTCTTCGACAACGCCGACCTGCCGCAGCTCGCGAAACTCTTCTACGCGCAGGCGGTCGAGGAACGCAACCACGCGATGATGATCGTCCAGTACTTCCTGGACCGCGACATGAGCGTCGACCTCACCGGTGTCGACGCGGTGCAGTCGATGTTCGAGGACGCCCGCGAGCCGATCGCCCTCGCCCTCGCGCAGGAGAAGAAGGTCACCGAACAGATCGTCGAACTGGCCCGCACCGCCCGCGACGAGGGCGACTACCTCGGCGAGCAGTTCATGCAGTGGTTCCTGCAGGAGCAGGTCGAGGAGGTCGCGACGATGGCCACCCTGCTGACCGTGGCCGATCGTGCGGGTGAGAACCTCTTCCACATCGAGGACTTCGTGGCCCGCGAGATCAACTCGAAGCCGCAGGATCCGCGCGGCAACGCTCCCGTCGCCGCCGGCGGAGCTCTCTGAGCCTGTTTCCCGACCCGGGACAGCCCCTCGGGTGGACCGAAGGCCACCTCCCCCGTTGCGGGAGGTGGCCTTCGTCGTGTGTCCGCCCGGTCGAGGCCGGCCGGCAGTCGAGATCAGCGCAGGGTGACCTGGCGGCTGCGCAGCCCGTCGCGGGAGCGGCGTTCCGCCGAGGTGAGCGGCTCGTCCACGGCGAGTGCCTCCTCGAGGCGCGCGCCGAACTCGAGGACCGGGGCGATCCACTCGTCGGCGTGCTTCTCCCGGTCGAGGTCGAAGACCGGCACGAGCAGGCCGTGAGTGCGGAACGACCCGGCGAACCGCGAGCCCTCACCCAGGTGCAGGCCACCGGCGGCGTGCACGCGCGACAGGGCGTTCATCAGCACGTCCTCGTCCTCCGGGCGCACCCACCGCAGGTGGGCCTTCTCCCCCGGATCCACCCACCACGCACCGCGCAGGCCCTCGGCCTCCAGCCGCGCCGAGGGCAGCACTGCCTCGTTCGCATGCTTGACGGTGTGGGCGATCTCGGCGCTCGGCTCGACGCCGGCGGGGATCCACCAGTCGAAGTCCTGGTGCACCGTGATCGGCGGTACGACCGCCGGGTCGATCAGGTCGGCGAAGGCCGGGGTGTCGTCGTCGACCGTCGCGACCTGCAGCGACGTTCCGGGCTCGGCGGTCCGCGCCCACGCCAGCGCCGCCGCCAGTTCACCGGCGGGGTCGGGGCCGTAACCGGCCGCGAGCTGCAGACCGACGTAGCCGACGGGCTGCCCGTCCTCCTCGCGGACGAGCGCGGCGACACCCCCGGGCAGGATGGTCGCGCCGACGATCCGGCGACCGTCCTCTTTCGACAGCTCCACCAGCGCGGACGGCACGAACTCGCGCAGCGCGACGAGGTCGCACTCGAAGGCGAGACCCTCGAAGGGGCGGGACGACGCGGCGGCCGCTGCCTCCCGCTCGAGGCGACGCTGCTCGAGCTTCGCGGCGCGATTGCTGCCGGGCTTGGGTCCGCTGTTTCTCTTGCTCTTCTTGGCCACGGCGCCAAACTACACGCCGGGCTGCGCTCCGAGGACGCCGTCCGGGGAGGTCAGCGCTCGTGCGCAGCCTCGAGCTGCAGCTTCGTGCGACCCGGATGGTTGGTGGCGACCCATTCGACACCGAGTTCGCGGCACAGCTCCACGTCGGTGGGGTCGTCGACGGTCCAGCAGTAGGTGGCGCGGCCCGACAGCGCGGCCCGGTCGACGAGGTCGCGGTGCTCGCGCAGCGTCGCGATGGACGGTCCGACAGCGGTGGCACCGACGGTGGTCGCAGCGCTGCCCCACAGGTAGCGGGAGGTCTCGCCGAGCAGCACGGTGGGCAGCAGCGGCGCCGCGCGCCGGATCCGCCACACCGCGCTCGCCGCGAACGACATCACCACCACCCGGGAGAAGTCGGCCGAGGCGGGGGTGGCGAGACCGAAGCGGGCCAGTTCGGCGAGCAGTTTGGCCTCGACGAGACCGCCGTAGCGGACGGGATGCTTGGTCTCGACGAACAGCTTCACCGGCACGCTCGTGTAGCCCATGACGAGTTCGAGCAGGTGCGTGAGGGTGAGGAGCGCGGCCGGTTCGCCGGGCCGCCCGTAGTCGAACTCCGACAGCTCGCCGAGGGTCATCTCGCTGACGACGCCGGTGCCGTCGGAGGTCCGGTCGATGGTGCGGTCGTGCACGCACACGAGATGCCCGTCGCGGGTGAGCCGCACGTCGCACTCGACGCCGTCGGCCCCTTCCTCGAGGGCGAGTTCGTACGCGCCGAGGGTGTGTTCCGGGCGGGTGGCCGACGCTCCGCGGTGCGCGACGACGCGGGGATGGGCGCTGCGCGTCACGGAACCACCACCTTCTCGGTCTCCCCGGTTGCCGCCGTGTCCCCCGACTCCGCCGTCTCCCCCGCCTCCGCCGTCGCCTCGGGCGCGCGGGCCGTGACCGGGACGATGGGGGCGATCGGCGACGACGCGGGTCCGGTGGCGTGGGTGAGACGCCGGCGCTGCAACGGGCGGCCCCACAGATCGGTGTCGTCGAACAGCCGCACGACGTGCAGCGCCGCCAGCGCGACGGCCGCACCGAGCGCCGCGAGCAGCGCGGTGAGCAGGACACCGTCGGCGCGGGCCTGCAGGCTGTCGCGCTGACGCCACATCAGCATCACCACGACGAACAGCCCGTCGGTCACCCACAGCAGCCACCACGTGCGGATCGCGCGGAGCAGGCGCGGATCACCGTCGGCGATCTCGGTGAGGAACACCCCCGGCATCGCGAGGTTCACGCCCGGCGTCACCAGGCCGATCAGCAGGGACAGCGGAGAGCGCGGGTCGGCGAGGCCGCGGGCGGCGTAGCGCTCCCGGCGCAGGGTGATCAGGCGCAGGCCGCAGGCGACCGCGGCGACGAGCGCGACGACCGGCCCGACCGTCTGGGTGGCCCACACCAGCGCGTCGGACACCGCCAGCACGAGCGGGTCGACGAGCCGGGTGCGGTTGTACAGCAGGATGCCGTAGCGCACGGCCTCGGCCAGGGCCGCGAGCCCGAAGACGGCCGCGGTCCCGGCGAGCAGGGTCGGGGCGAGACAGGCGAGGGTCTCGGCGCGGTCCGGTTCGTCGTCCTCCTGCACCGGAGGGTCGAGCAGTCCCCAGCGCGGCGGTTCGGGATAGGCGGGAGTCCCGTCGAGTACGCGGCGGCGCGGACGGCTCGCCGGTTCGGGGCGTGGTGCCGTGCTCCCCGCGGGCCGCGCGACCCAGCGGAAGTTGCGGCGGGAGGGCGGTACCGATCCGTCGGCGGTGGTCGGCGAGAGCAGCACGCCGTGGCAGGCCGGGCACCACTGCCGCGGCCGGTGGGTCACCGGCCAGCGGTTCTCGCAGCGCACACAGATCTGGTAGGCCGACATCAATAGATCTTCGCCGGTTCGTCACCCTCGCCGACGAGCGGCAGCCCGTGCTTCTGCCACGACACCATGCCACCGTCCACCTGGAACGCCTCGTACCCGATCTGCATCAGGTACCGAACGGCGCCGAGGGAACGCCCACCCTGTCGGCACACCACGTAGACCTCCGCATCGGGATCGATCTCCTCGATACGGGCGGGGATGTCGGCGAGGGGGATGTGCAGGGCCCCGGGTGCGTGGCCGAGCTGCCATTCGTCGTCCTCGCGGACGTCGAGGAGAACCGTGTCGTCGCCCAGAGCAGGGACACGGTCGACCGACACGGTGGGCACGTCGGAGAAGCTCACGATGTCAATAGTGGCACGCGGCGTGGGGCGATGCAGCCACGGTCGTGCGCACGGACCACACGCGGCAGCGGTTCCGCACCCTCGTGCCGGAGTTGCTCACAAGCCCCACGCGCAGGAGTTATCCACAGTTTCCACAGGTTCATCAACAGGTATATCCACCACGTGGGGAATTCGGCTCGAGAGACATCACAGCGACTCCCCCGCCACACCTGCCGACACCACCCACCGACCACTGAAATGATCGAAGGCATGGAACTACGGATCTTCACCGAACCCCAGCAGGGCGCCACCTACGACGATCTCCTCGCCGTCGCGCAGGCCGCGGAACGACTCGGCTACGGCGCATTCTTCCGATCCGACCACTACCTCGCCATGAACGTCGACGGCCTGCCCGGCCCCACCGATGCGTGGATCACCCTCGCCGGCCTGGCCCGCGACACCTCGACGATCCGCCTCGGCACCCTCGTCACCTCGAACACCTTCCGCCATCCCGGCCCGCTGGCGGTCTCCGTCGCCCAGGTCGACGCCATGAGCGACGGTCGCGTCGAGTTCGGTTTCGGTGCCGGCTGGTACGAGGAGGAGCACACCGCCTACGGCATCCCGTTCCCGTCGGTGAAGGAACGCTTCGACCGCTTCGAGGAATCGCTCGCCGTGATCACCGGCCTGTGGGAAACGCCCCTGGGCGAGACCTTCTCCTACGGGGGCACCCACGTGCGGATCGAGAACTCCCCCGCCCTGCCCAAGCCGCACCAGCGGCCGCGACCCCCGATCGTCATGGGTGGTTCCGGCAAGAAGCGCACCCCGGCGCTGACGGCCCGCTACGCCGACGAGTTCAACGTGCCGTTCAACTCGGTCGAGGAGACCGTGAAGCTGTTCGAGCGGGTGCGCGGTGCGTGCGAGGAGATCGGGCGCGACCCGAAGGAACTGACCTACTCGAACGCGCTGGTGCTGTGCTGCGGCCGGGACGAGGCGGAGATCGCGCGACGCGCAGCGCGCATCGGACGTGAGGTCGACGAGCTGCGGGCAAACGGCCTCGCCGGCACCCCGGGTGAGCTGATCGAGAAGATCCGCACCTACGCCGAGGCCGGTTCGCAGCGGATCTACCTGCAGGTTCTGGACCTCGCCGATCTCGAGCACCTCGAGCTGGTGGCGCAGGAGGTCATGCCCGCCGTCGCGGATCTGTAGGCCGCAGCGGAACGGGTCGGTGCCTGATCGACCCGGAACGGGTCGGTGCCTGATCGACCCGGAACGGGTCGGTGGCTGATCGACCCGGAACGGGTCAGTGGCTGCTGGTGGAGCCGAGGAACGCTTCGATCTCCCGGCTCCACTCGCGGCTGCGGTGCGAGTCGAGGCGCCAGCGGACGAGCGCGAACATGCTGACCAGGACGGTCGCGGTGAACGTCCACAGCGCGACCCCGGCCAGGACGGCGGTGAACTTCGCGGCGAAGGTACTCAGCGGCGGGTCGGCGTACTCCCCGGTGTCCTTGTCGACCCAGACCTGCACATCGCTGCCGGCGGGCAGCATGCCGTCGACCTTGATCACGGCGTGCCGCTGCGACTTGTTCCACTCCCAGGTGGCGGGAGCGGAGGCGAACTGGACGGTCTCGCCCCAGCCGGTCGCGTCGCTGGCCGCGGTCTCGTCGAGGGTCGCGGTGACGGTGGTCCGTTCCGCGTGCTGCTGCTCGGAGATCGCGAGCTGGGAGGTCCACATGGTGGCCGAGAGCCACACCGCGACCGGCACCAGGGCGACGAGTACCGCGAGGAGCAGTGAGAAGCATCGGGCTTCGATGCGATCGGCGTGACGTACGAGCGGATCCCGGCGGTGCAGACTCCGCCGGGTTCGCCGCAGATATCCCGTCGTGGTCGTCATATCCGCAGCCGTCCTTCCCCACCGAGCGTGTCTGTCATCCAGGATGCGCCCGGTCCTGGGGGAAGTTCAAGGAAACACAACCGATCTCACATTCGGGTGCGCGAAATCGGTCGTGTACGACCAGGACTCGGTTCGGTGCTGGTGAGGCAGGTCACGCACCGAGCCCGACGGGGCAGCTCACCCCCGTGGCGTGCACCGGGCAGTACCCGCCCGGATTCTTCGCCAGATACTGCTGGTGGTAGCCCTCCGCGTAGTAGAAGTGCGTGAGCGGGGCGATCTCCGTGGTGATCTGCCCGTATCCGGCCGCGGCGAGCCGCTCGCCGAAGGCTTCCTTGGTGGCCTCGGCGACCTCGATCTGCGATTCGTCGAGGGTGTAGATCGCCGAACGGTACTGGGTGCCGTGGTCGTTGCCCTGCCGCATCCCCTGGGTGGGGTCGTGGTTCTCCCAGAACTGCTGGAGGATGCGCGCGTAG
Source organism: Rhodococcus sp. Z13 (assembly GCF_025837095.1). NCBI lineage: Bacteria > Bacillati > Actinomycetota > Actinomycetes > Mycobacteriales > Nocardiaceae > Rhodococcus > Rhodococcus sacchari. The sequence continues at coordinate 141,605 of NZ_CP107551.1, read as the reverse complement.
GCGATCACCTTCGGGTCGAAGACGACGAGCACGACCTCGGTGTGCCCGGTGCGGCCGGAGCACACCTCCTCGTAGGTGGGGTTCGGGGTGTAGCCGCCGGCGTACCCGACTGCCGTCGAGTACACGCCCTCGAGCTGCCAGAACTCCTTCTCGGCACCCCAGAAACATCCCATGCCGACGACCGCCGTCCGCAGGCCCTCCGGGAAGGGCGGGAGGATTCGGTTGCCGTTGACGTAGTGGGTCTCCGGGACGGGCAGGGGTTCGGCACGACCGGGAAGCGCGTCCTCGCGCGTCACCATCTGCGACTTCGAACCGGCACGGGCCAGGATGTCGTCGAACCAGGACATGACCCGATGCTACGCGTGCGTCGCCTCGGCGGCCCGGCTCGCGGTTCCGGCCTTGTCCGGCGACAGCCAGCGGGCCTTGATCCAGCGTGCCGCCGGCACCTCGATACCGCGGTAGAAGACCTCCGCGACGAGACCGCAGCCGAGGATCACCAGCACGATCGCGCCGGTCATCCCCACGATCTCCACGGTGTTCTCGTAGATCCGGTACATCACCAGCGTGTGGGTGAGGTAGATGCAGTAGCTGCGGGTCGCGACCCACTCGACCACCGCGAGCCGCGCGAGCCGGCCGTCGTAGCGGGCGAACAGCACCACGGCGGCGAAGACGACCACGATCGTCCACAGATACCGGGTGCCCGCCCAGTACACCTGGATCTCGGTGGCCATGACGATCACGTAGAGCTGCGCGAACACACCCAGGATCAGCTGGCGCAGGGTGATCAGCGCGGCCCACCGCAGGTAGACGAGCTGACCCAGGAACAGAGTGGGCAGGGTCGCGGCGATCCGGGACAGGAACGGCACCGTGTACGGCTCGGGGACGTACAGGTTGTAGAGCAGCACCAGCATGCACAGCACCGCGCCGATCACCGGCACCGCGACCGGCACGGTCCGCAGCAGCGACCGGCCGGCGATGCACCACAGGTAGAAGGTGATCTGCGCGGCCAGCGTCCACACCACCCCGAGCACCACGACCTGCGGTTTCAGGAAGAACGCCCCGAGGAAGAAGGACAGGAACGCCTCGGAGTTCGACACCGTGGTGTGCCCGCTGAACATGCCGTTGATGCCGAGCCGCACGAGCACGATCGCGAGCAGGATCGCCGCCCAGAAGGCCGGCAGCAGACGCGCGGCGCGGGCGACGAGGAACTTCCCGCGGTCCTGCCGGATCGCCGAGCGGGTGACGAGCAGGCCCGTGAGCATCATGAACGCGGCGACGCCGACGAAGGACAGGTGCTGGTTGAGGCGGGCGCCCGCCACGAAGATGTCGTAGACGAGGTCGATGCCCCACCAGCCGGTGCCGAGGTCGTCGATCAGGTAGAAGGCGATGTGCGAATAGAGCACGGCCGCGACCGCGACGAACCGGATGATGTCGACGCCCGGCATCCCCACCCGCGGTGCCTCGGCCCCGCGTGTCGGTTCGTTCAAGAAGGGCCGAGACACGCGCCAATGTTAAGGTGCCGTTCACACGAGGGTCGCCCACGGTCCTGCAGCACGCACGTTTGTGCAGGTGGACGGGGTGGCGCGGCCGCCGGGTCCGTTTCCGGGGCGGTGCACGGTCCCCGGCGTTGCGGCGTGTCCGGATGACGGTCGATCTTGCGCACGGTGTACTTATGGGTTTGGGTGGAAACCCAAAAGGTACGGAAATAACCGCACGGGCCCTCGAGGCCCGCAGAGAAGGGACCCTTCGTGGCTGAGTACACGCTTCCGGACTTGCCCTACGACTACGCAGCGCTCGAGCCGCACATCTCGGCGAAGATCATGGAGCTGCACCACTCCAAGCACCACGCGACCTACGTCGCCGGCGCGAACACCGCTCTGGAGAAGCTGGCCGAGGCCCGTGAGAACGGCACCCTGGCCGCTCAGGCGACCAAGCTCGAGAAGGACCTGGCCTTCCACCTGGGTGGTCACACCAACCACTCCGTCTTCTGGAACAACCTCTCCCCCGAGGGCGGCGACAAGCCGGAGGGTGAGCTCGCTGCTGCCATCGACGACGCCTTCGGCTCGTTCGACAAGTTCCGCGATCACTTCTCGGCGAACGCCAACTCCATCCAGGGCTCCGGCTGGTCCATCCTGGCCTGGGACTCGATCGGTCAGCGTCTGCTCATCGTCCAGCTGTACGACCAGCAGGGCAACATTCCGATCGGCCTGACCCCGCTGCTCATGCTCGACATGTGGGAGCACGCTTTCTACCTGCAGTACCAGAACGTCAAGGCCGACTACGTCAAGGCCTTCTGGAACATCGTCAACTGGGCGGACGTGCAGGCTCGCTTCGAGCGCGCTCGCACCGCCACCAACGGCCTGATCGTCTAGATCCGGCCGGCGGTCGACGAGACCACCTCCGAGGGGCGCCGGGACACCGGCGCCCCTCGGCGCGTCTCGGGGCCTGTCACCGGCACACCCCTCCCCGCATCCGCGCGCCGGTTCGTCGTCCGCCGCAGAAATTCCCGCTGCGGATGAAGAATTCCGTAGCGAATTGTCTGGCACTCCACACCACTTGTGTGCCAACGGAGAAAACGGGCATTCTCGACTTACCGACCCTGAGGAAATTTCCTTTCGACCCAACGGGAGGGGTGTGACGAAGATGAACGACAACAGCCGGATCGAGCTGGCCGCATTCCATTCCGACGGGTCTCTGCGCGGGTTCGTCGTCTCCGGGCGATGGCCCGCGACCACCCGCGAGTGGGCCCAGGTCCTGGCGATGACGGTGCGGATCGCGTCGCTTCCGGGACTGCTGCCGACCTCGACGGTCTTCGAGGTCAAGGAGGAACTACCCGAGGACCCGATGCCGGGCACCGTCGGGCTCGTCGTCGCGGAGGGCCCGGTGCTGGGCGAGAAGGCCGTTCGACCGGGGCGTTTCACCGGCCATCAGCCACCGGCACTGATCATGCTGCACCCACCCTCGGAGACGACGCCGTCGCTGCCGGAGAACGTGGGTGCGGCATCGGGTTGTGTGCTGTTGCCCGGCATTCCGCATCTCGGTCTCGAGCACCGGGCGGCGTGGGTGGAGGCCGAGCCGGACGGGACGGTGACGTCGCTGGTGAGCAAGGTCGGGGTGGATCCGAACAGCGATCCCGACACCGCGATTCTGGCCATGCTGCTGGCGGCGTGAGGACGCCCGGGAAACGAGAATTCGGTTTTCCGAATTTTTGCATTTCGTTTACAGAACTCGTTTCCCGAGGTAATGTTCTGGGCCGCGAAGGGGAGTAGCCCCCAATCGCCGGGTCGACACACTGGCGGCGCGTCATCGCGCTTCCCGGCCCGGCGGACCGGAATCCACATCCGGTGGGCGAGACCTTCGGCCGTTCGACGCACCGTGCGCCGGACGTCCGGAGGAAGCCCCAGTTTTCCTCCGTCGAGAGGAGGAAACGCCGTATGTGGTCCGCACTTCTGCTGTCCTTCGCGGTCGTCTTCGTCGCCGAGCTCGGCGACAAGTCCCAGCTCATGGCGATGACCTTCGCCCTGCGTTATCGCTGGTGGGTCGTGCTGTCGGGCATCCTGTTCGCCACCACCGCGGTGCACCTCGTCTCCGTGGCCGTCGGCCACTATCTCGGGCTCGCGATCCCCGCCACCGCGATGTCGATCGTGGGCGGCGCGGCCTTCCTCTTCTTCGGTGCCTGGACGTTGCGCGGCGACTCCCTCGACGACGACGAGCAGTCCAAGGCGGCCAAGGTCACCCGCTCCGCCTTCCTCGCCGTGAGCTCGGCGTTCTTCCTCGCCGAACTCGGCGACAAGACGATGCTCGCCACCATCACCCTGGCGGCCGACAACAACTGGGCCGGTGTGTGGGTCGGTTCCACGGTGGGCATGGTCGCCGCCGACGCCCTCGCGATCATCGTGGGCGCCGTCCTGGGTCGTCACCTGCCCGAGAACGCCATCCGGCTCGGTGCCTCGGCACTGTTCTTCGGGTTCGGCGCCTGGATGCTCGGTGAGGGCATCTTCCCCGACGCGCCCGTCGTGGGCCCGGTCGCCGGTGCCGGGACGCTGCTGGTCGCCGCGGTGGCGATGTGGGCGTTCCAGCGCCGTTCGCGCACCGTCGAGCCCACCCCCTCCCCCGAGCCCGTGCGTCGCTGATCACTCGCGCGATCCCTGCCGATCGCCCACGAACGGGAGTATGCTTGCCGATAGGCAAATGAATTCCGGAGGTGGTTCCGTGTCCACGAATCAGGACCCCGCCCCTCGATACGACGCTCCCCCGTTCGACGCCGAAGACATACATCGCCTTCGCATCGCACTCGGCCGCATCTCCCGCCGCATGGGGATGTTCGCGTCCGAGGAAGGGCTGACCCGATCCCAGGCGACGCTGCTCACGACGGTCGCGCGCCACGAGACGATCGGCGTCCGCGAACTCGCGGAGATCGAAGGGCTCAACCCCACCATGTGCTCGCGCATGGTGGGCAAACTCGAGGAGACGGGTCTGCTCACCCGCTCCCCCGACGCCGACGACAAGCGCGTCGTCCGCGTCCACATCACCCCCGCCGGCGCAGCCCTCTCGCACCAGCTGCGCGACCGGCGCACCGCCCTGTTCGCCCGGCACCTCGCAGATCTGAGCGACCGGCATCTCGCCGCCCTGCACGAGGCTCTGCCCGCCCTCGAGGCCCTGTCGCAGCACGTCGCCGACTCCGGCCCCGCCGGCGCGCGCTGCTGTGAAAGGGCACGCCCGTGACGGTGCTCGACGACATACGCGGACAAACCTTCGCCGCCCTGAAGGGCCCCAACTTCCGCCGCTACATCAGTGGCCAGGCCGTCTCGCTGATCGGCACGTGGATGCAGACGGTCGCGCAGTCCTGGCTCGTCCTCGAGCTCACCGGCTCGGCCACCGCCATCGGCGTCGTGCTCGCCCTGCAGACGGTGCCGATGCTGCTGCTCGGCCCCTACGGCGGGGTCGTCGCCGACCGCACCGACAAACGCCGGCTCATGATCTTCCTGCAGTCCCTCATGGGGGTGCAGGCCCTGCTCCTCGGCCTGCTCGTCGTCACCGACACCGTAGCGCTGTGGCACGTCTACGTGCTCGCGGTGATGCTCGGCCTCAACCAGTGTTTCGAGAACCCGGCGCGGCAGTCGTTCATGCTCGAGATGGTCGGCCCGAAGGACCTGCGCAACGCGGTGAGCCTGCAGTCGGTGCTCGCCTCCTGCTCGCGCATGATCGGCCCGGCCGTCGCCGGCATCGTCATCGCTGCCGGTGGCCTCGGGGTGTGCTTCCTGCTCAACGCCGCGAGCTTCGTCGCCGTCATCGCCTCGCTGGTGACCCTCGACGTGTCGAAACTGCAGCCCTCCCCGCCCGCCGCCCGCGCGAAGGGACAACTGCGCGAGGGTCTCGCCTACGTACGGAACGACGCCGACCTCGCGGTGCCGCTGCTGATGATGGCGCTGGTCGGCTGCCTGGCCTTCGAGTTCCAGGTGGTCCTGCCCATCGTCGCCGACCACACCTTCGACGCCGGTGCCGGCGCGTACGGTCTGCTCACCGCCGCAATGGGCGCCGGATCGGTGGTCGGTGGCCTGGTGATCGCCACCTGGGGCCGCACCGGCACGAAACCGCTGGTGGTCACGGCTCTCGCGTTCGCCGTGGCCATGGGCATCGCGGCCGCCGCCCCGAATCTGACCGTAGTGATCGCGACGATGGTGGTCGTGGGTGCGGTGAGCACCGCCTTCACCTCCACCACCAACAGCACCCTGCAGCTCGCGTCCGCGCCGACCATGCGCGGGCGGGTCATGGCTCTGTGGTCGGTCGCCTTCCTCGGCTCCACCGCCGTGGGCGGCCCGATCGCCGGCTGGGTGTGCGAGCAGTGGGGTGGCCGCGCCGGGCTGCTGCTCGGTGCCGTCGCGTGCCTCGTCGCCGCGGCGGGCGGGGTGTTCGCCCTGCGCCCACGCGTCCCCACCCGCGCGGCTCTGCCGCCCGCGACCGGCTAGTGTGCGTGGCGTACGACACTCGTATGCCGTAAAGGCTCGGACTACAGGAGATTCGAACAGTGCAGATTCAGGGATCCGCCGCGCTGGTCACCGGGGCCGCTTCCGGCCTGGGCGCCGCCACCGCACGCCGTCTCGTCGAAGCCGGTGCCACGGTCTACGGGCTCGACCTCCAGCAGTCCATCGACCGCGTCGGTGACGCCGCCCCCGAGGGGGTCACCCTCATCGCCACCGACGTCACCAGCGGCGAGGAGGTCCAGGCCGCCGTGGACCGCATCGTCGAGGCGGGCGAGCCGCTGCGCATCGTGGTCAACTGCGCCGGTGTCGGCTGGGCCGGCCGCATCCTGTCGAAGAACGGCCCGCACGACCTCGAGCTGTTCCGCACGGTCATCACCGTGAACCTGCTGGGCACCTTCAACGTCATGCGGTTGGCCGCCGACGCCATCTCGAAGACGGAGCCGGTCGACGAGTCCGGCCAGCGCGGCGTGGTCGTCAACACCGCCTCGGTCGCCGCCTTCGAGGGCCAGATCGGCCAGATCGCGTACTCCGCATCGAAGGGCGGCGTGCACGGCATGACGGTCCCGGCCGCCCGCGACCTCGCGCAGTTCGGCATCCGCGTCAACACCATCGCCCCCGGTATCGTCGACACCCCGATGCTCGCCGGGGTCACCGAGGAGTACCGCAAGGGCCTCGAGGCGGGCGTGCCGTTCCCGTCGCGTCTGGCGAAGCCGGCCGAGTACGCGCAGCTCGTGCAGATGATCGTCGAGCACGATTACCTCAACGGCGAGACCATCCGCATGGACGGCGCCCTGCGCATGGCCCCGCGGTAAGCGGACGCGTCTGCTACTCCGTGCGCGTTCCCGGCGGTTCCGGCCTCCGGGAACGCGCACGTTCGTTCGTGGAGGCGCTCGCCCGGCTCACAGCAGGCCGGTGAGCCGCGACGATCCCTCGACGAGGAAACGCACCAGTTCCGGATCGGGCTGCACCTTCGCCGCCGACCCGTGCAGGTAGAGCCCGCCCACCACGAACGACGACGAGTCGCGGACCGGGACGGCCAGCGCCGACCGGCCCGGGCGGGTCTCCTGGTGTTCGTGCGCGTAACCGAGCGTGACCACGTCGCGTAGTTCGCGGCTCAGCGAATCACGGTCGCAGATCGTGAACTCGGTGAGCCGCCGCAGCTCCGGTTGCGGGCACACCCCCGGTACGTGCGCGAGCATCAGCTTGCCGATGGCATTGGCGTGCAGGGTCTTCGACAGGGTCGTGATCGCGACGATCTCGTGGTCGGGATCCTGGTCGACGAACCGCAGCCGGCCCCCGGCGAACGACGCGACGTGCAGACCGAAGCGGGTACATCCCCGCAGGTCCTCCATCACGTCGTGGAGTGATTCCGAGGGATTCGATTCCGCTGCGGCGTGGGCGAGTTCGGCGGTGCGGCGGCCGAGCGCGAAACCCGACAGGTCCGGTACCCGCACGAGATAACCGTCGGCGACGAGCAGGTTCAGCATCCGGTAGGCCGTCGCCGGGGGCACCCCCGCGAACGCGGCGATCTCCTTCGCCGTCGTGCCGGGTCCGAGTTGCGCGACCGCCTCGAGCATCCCCAGCGCCTTCTGCACGGCATGGGGTTGCCGTCCTCCGAAGGTCGCCTCGGAGGACCGGATCGGCACGTGGGCGGTCACATCCGCTCCTCCGGTGCATCCCCCGCGACGATCCGCCGACGTCCCTGCTCGTCGACGATGAGTGTGCCCGCTCCGGGCAGCAGATCCGCGGTCTCGACGGTGTCGAAGACACCGATGGTCGCCAGGCTCTGCGGCCGCAGCCGGCGCAGCACCGCACGCCACAGCGGACCCGCCGCCCCGAGGACGACGAGTGCCACCGGCACCGCGAGCGATCCGTGGATACTGCCGTCGACGGCGGAGAAGGCCAGCAGGCCACCGCCGAGCAGCGCGACGAACACCGACGCGCCGCGGGTCCACCACATGTCCTCACCGATGCGGTGCAGGAACCGCAGGGACGCCACCGCGACGAGCGTGTACGCGGTGACCAGCGCGACCTCCACCACTGCGTCGAACTCGGTCGATTCGTCCTGCAGGAACAGCAGGTACAGGCACGCACCGAGGATGTTCGCGGAGACGAAGGCGGCGACGGCGACGCAGGGGGTGCGCAGCGTCCCGTGGACCCGGGCCAGCGCAGCGGGCAGTACCCGCTCGACCCCCATGGAGTACAGCAGCCGCGACCCGGCCTGGGCGCAGCCGAGGGTCGAGGCGAACCACGAACACGCCATGCCGACCTTCACCGCGAGCACGATCGACCACGACGCACCGGAGTCGAGGCCGTCGAAGTACGCCCCCACGATCAGCTCTCCGCGCCCGGACAGCGAGGCAACCGCGGCGAAGACGAACAGCGCCCCGACGACGAGCGGGGTGACGAGCACGGTGCGGCTGACGGTGACGAGCGGACGCCGCGCCTCGGGACCGAAGAAGGCCGCGCTCTCGAAGCCGGCCATGGACAGCACCGTCATGAGGGCGAGGAAGGGCAGCAGGCTCAGCGACGACGCGGACGGTTCGACGCCGGTCGCACTCCCCGACGGCGCGACCAGCATCGTGGCGACGATCAGTACCAGCGAGCACGTCTCGACGAGCAGGATCGCCCGGGTCGCGAATCGCACGCCGCGGACGGCGATCAGCGCGACGATCCCGCCGAGCACCACCGCCGCCATCAGCCAGGCCCCGGCGCCGGGCAGATGCAGCCCGACGAGTTCGGCGAGGTCCAGCACCGTGAGGGCGCCGTGCGCGAGCACGGAGATCGCGATTCCGAGATATCCTGCGAGGAGCGCGGTTCCGGTCACCAGCGCAGCGCGTGTACCGAGCCCCTGGGAGACGAAACTGTAGAGTGAACCCGCGGCGGCCAGTCGCCGCGTGAAGCCCGTGATGCACAGCGCGACGAGCACGACGACCGCGGTGGTCACCGCGATGGTGACGACACCGCCGAATCCCGGTCCGCTCACCGTCATCCACAGCGCGATGAACACCATGCCGGTCGCGGGCGCGATCGTCGACAGCGATTGCCCGATGAGGTCGAGCTGGGACAGTTGCCGACGCCCGAGGGCGCGTAGCGGCGAGAACACCTGATCCGCGGCGGGTTCCGCGGCCTGTGCACGATCGATCGCCGCCCGAAGTGCTGCCGTCACGATCTGAGTCCTTTCGCCGACCCGGTGTTCCGGGACGCTAATGGCGTTCTGTTACATCCGGGTTACCTGTGGGAACGGCGTACGTGTCCCGAGTGGGAATCCGCTCGGCGGAAGGATGCGACGGGCGTCACGCCACCCTCCCCCGCACATTCCTCTCTCCGGAAAAAAGCACGTCACAGACTCGCGATCGGCCGCAAACCCGTGCTGTGCGTTCTCGTTCGGGGTGCGGTGTTTCGTTTCCCGGCCGTCGCATGTGCGACTCGAGAACACAGCACGATGTGTCCATCCCCACCTGCGACGCGTCACCGAGGCCGTCGTCGAGGTCCCGAAGCGATACGGAAGGAGTGGTCGCGCACATGCTGTGGGTGCTGATCGCATCGATCGTCGGCGGCACGCTGTTGCTCGCCGGCGCCCCCAAGGTCCGGGACCGCCAGGCCCTGCTGCGCACCGTCCGCGGATACAAGCTGCTGCCGGCGCCGCTCGAACAGGCGGTGTCGTTCGCCCTCCCCTGGGTCGAGATCGTCCTCGGTCTCGCCCTGATCACCGGCATCGCCGGCCGGATCGCGGCGGCCTGCGCCACGGCACTGTTCGCCTGCTTCTTCGCGGGCCTGTCGATCAACCTCCTGCGTGGACGCCGCGATCTGGACTGCGGCTGCTTCGCGTTCGGGTCGCACGACGTGCCGCGGATCGGCTGGTTCCACGCTCTGCGGGCCGGGGCCTTCGTGCTCGTCTCCGTGGGTCTGGCCGTCGTCCCCACCGGCGACCCGTCCCTCGGGGAACACCTCCTCGCCGTCGCGCTCGCCGCACTGGTGCTGGCCGTGGTCGTCGCCGCGGTGCAGTTGCGGTCGGTCGTGCATCCGGGCCGACGTCCGGTGGATGCCCACCTGACGAAGGCCTCGATCGAACTCCGCGCCGCATCGACCCTGTCGCGGTACTGACAATCCGAACGGAGAAAAACAGTGGACACCTTCCTCCTGATCGCGGTCATCGTGCTGGCCGTCGCCGTCGCGGCGCTGTTCCTGATGCTGCTCGCCCTGGCCCGTGAAATCGGCCGTGTGCAGGTGCGTCTCGGCCCCCTCGGCGCCCGCATGATGGACACCGGCCCGAAGATCGCGCAGGTCGGACCGAGCTTCCGCGGTCTGCAGGACCACCTCGGCCGCGAGGTCGGCGTGGGCGGTCACCGCGACAAGCCGCAGCTGCTGCTGTTCACCGCGCCGTCCTGCTCGACCTGCAAGAGCCTGCTTCCGGGCATCAAGGCCATGGCGAAGGCCGAGAAGGACCTCGAGGTCGTCATCATCTCCGACGGCACCCCCGAGGAGCACCAGGCGTTCCTCGCCGGGTCCGGTATCGGTTCCGAGCTCAGCTACGTCGACGCCCGTGACGTGGGCATCGCCTACCAGGTGGGCACCACTCCCTACGGCGTGATCCTCGACGAGCACGGCAAGATCCAGGCCAAGGGTCTGTGCAACCACATGGCTCAGGTCGAATCCCTCCTCAACGCACTCGAATCCGGAACGCCGTCGCTGCAGCACCTGCACGAGGCGGCCAAGGCTCGCGCCGCGGCAGGTCTGTGATCTGCGGGCGCCGACCGCGCCGTCGACACGGGCGGAATCTCATCACCCTCACGAGATCGGAGTACGTCCTTGGAATTCACACACTCCTCCGGTGAACCGGAGATGCACGAGAACCGATATCCGGTGGACGAAGCCACCGTCAAGGAACAGGCCGAGTGGATGGCCGGCCGCGGTGGCTCCTTCATCGGACGCACCGGCCGCCGGATGTCCGAGCGGGTCTCCCGCCGCTCGCTGATCAGCAAGATCGGCCGGTGGACGATGGGCGTTTCCGGTGTGGCACTGATCAGTTCGCTTCCCGTCACCCGCACCGCCCTGGCCCAGGAGCCGCCGGCTCCGGAGCCGTCCGCACCCGAACCGCAGGTTCCGGTCTACGACGGCAAGGATCCCGCCGAGTGCGAGTACTGGCGCTGGTGCAACATGGACGGCACCTCGTGTGCCGCCTGCAACGGTGGCGGTGTCACCACCTGTGCGCCGGGAAGCCGTCCCGGAGCGGAGTTCTGGGTGGGTTGCTGCACGCATCCCGACACCGGCAAGACCTACCTGATCGCCTACTACGACTGCTGCGGCGCTCCCTCCTGCTCCAACGCGTTCTGCGGCGAGCCCGACATGCAGGCCATCATGTACAACCCGGTCTCCGGCAGCTACGACCAGGAGATCATCTGGTGTGTGTCCGACGAATCCCAGTCGTACACCTGCACGATGGCACCGATCATCGGCGAGGACTGCCAGACCCGTCCCGCCGCACGACCGAAGGTGGGCGCCGGATCATGAAGCGCACCTCACGGGCGGTCGCCGCGACCGTCCCCCTCGCTCTCGCACTGTCCCTCGCGGCGTGCTCGAGCGACGACGACAGCACCTCGTCCGCCGCATCGGGCGAGGTCACCTATCCCACCGTCCCGTACACCACTCCGGGGGAAGGGATCTCGCTCGGTCACGACGACCAGGAGATCGGCGACACGATCCCGGAGCCGGTGCACGTCTCGGAGATCGAGCCCGCGAGCGAGCAGGATCTGTTCGCGGTGCTCAGGACCCCCGGTGGACTCGAGATCGGCGTCAACATCCTCGACCCGGTGACCGGTGTCGCGGGCAGCCGTATCGTGGTGGGCCCCGGTATCTGGAGCCCGGTCATCCACGGCTTCGTGGGTGAGTCCTCCTCCGATCCCGCGGTGATCGCGGGCGAGGTGTGGCGTCCCCGCGGCTCGCGTGGCCAGGCCGATTTCACCGTCACCACCTACTCGGGCGACCTGCTCGATCCCGCCGAGATCGAACTGCCCGACTATGCGCGCCTGCACTCGCGCAACGGCTCGAGCGCCGTCACCTCCGACGGCAAGTACTTCGTGTCGTGGGACGACGGCCTGTACGGCGTCCGCGTCGTCGACCTCGAGGCCGGCAAGGAGAGCGGTGCACTGCAGATCATCGGCTGCGGTCCGTTCACCTGGCTCGACGGTCACGAGCTCTACAGCGTCTGCGAGGACACCCGCGAGCTGATCCAGATCTCCATCGACGACTCCGGTGTCCCGAAGGAGACCGCGCGTTCGAAGGTGCTGCCCGACGACTTCGTCAGCAACCGCACCGTCACCTGGGCGGCGGACGCGAAGAAGGCTCTGCTGGTCAGCGCGACCGGCGACGTGTTCGTCTTCGACTTCTCGAACGGTCTGCCGTCCGAGCCCGTCGCCGCCATCGGCAACGCCGGCCAGGACAGCGGCCGGTTCGCGGAGAACGCCATCAACAACACCGGCGACCGGATCGCGATCGGGTACACCGACACCGACATCCACCCGCACTCGATTCGCGGCGGCGACACCGTGAAGATCGACCTGTTCGACGCGGCGAACTTCGCGCCGATCCGCAGCCTCGACCTGGCGGCGCTGGGCCTGACGAGCATCGACTCGATGGCCTTCTCCGTCGACGGGAAGATCCTGTACGTGGTCGGTTCGGGCCCCGAGGTCGACGGCGAGTCGGCCCAGCGGATCGTCGGTGTGTCGGCGAGCGACGGCAACCAGGTGAGCTCGGCGGAGGTCACCGGCACCGTCGACGACATCCGTTCGCTCCTGACGCCGCAGGTGATCCGATGACACGACCCGGTACCGGGCTCGTGCTCGACCGTCGACGCTTCCTCCGCCTCGGTTCCCTCGGGGCCGGGGCGGTGGGGCTCGGCGTTCTCGGGTTCGGCACCGCCGCCTGCAGCTCCGGTGCCTCCGGGTCGCAGGCGGCGGCAGCCGAGCTCGACTACATCCTTCCCACCGATCCCGAGGTGGCGGCGGCCGAGTCGGCCCGCCCCACCTCGGGGGCGACGGCCTCCTTCGCGCTCGCTGCGGGGGTCGGGGCCGTCGACCTCGGTGGGCGGATCGTGAACACGTGGACCTACGGCGGTGCCGCCGTCGCACCCGAACTGCGGTTGTCAAAAGGCGATCGGGTGCGGGTGTCGGTGGACAACGGCCTGCCGCAGGAGACCACGCTGCACTGGCACGGCATCCGGATCCGCAACGACATGGACGGTGCCGCTCCGGTGACGCAGGACCCGATCGCCGCCGGCGGGGGCACCTTCGAGTACGACTTCGTCGCACCCGATCCCGGTACCTACTGGTACCACTCGCACAGCGGGCTGCAGGCCGACCGCGGCCTGTTCGGGGCCATGATCATCGAGGATCCGAACGACGCGACCGGCGCGGACGCCGACGCGGTGCTCGTGCTCGATGACTGGGTCGACGGGCTGGGCACCACCCCCGACGCGGTCATCGCCGCGCTCAACCCGCAGGTGGCCGGGCACGGTCACGGCGGGCACGGTGGTGCGGTGGCGGAGTACACGGACGCCGACGCCTCGGTGGCGGAGCAGATCACCTCGGCCGGGCACGGGGACTCGTCGGTGCTCGGTGGCATGACGCAGCACATCGCGTACCCGCTGCACCTGATCAACGGCCGCCCGCCGAACGATCCCGCGGTGGTGGAAGCGGCTGCGGGACAACGGTTGCGGCTGCGGATCATCAACGCCGCGGCGGAGACCCCCTACCGCTTCGCCGTGGCCGGTCACGAACTGACCGTCGTCGCCGTGGACGGTTTCGACGTGCAGCCGACGACCGCCGACACCGTGATCCTCGGCATGGCGCAGCGGGTGGACGTGCTCGTCACGGTCCGCTCGGGTGCCTGGCCGGTCGTGGCGAAGGTGGAGGGCCGCGACGGCTACGCGTCCACCGTGCTGCGATCCCACGACGCGGTTCCGCTGTCGAATCCCGATGTGGGAGGAGACATCCCCGAGCTGAGCGGACGCCTCGTGCTCGAGAGCGAACTGCGGCCCGTCGAGGCGGTGAGGCTCGAGCAGCGGGAGGTCGACCGCGACTACCGCGTCGAGCTGATCCAGGCCGGCGATCGCTACGTGTGGGGCATGGCCGGTCCCGACGCCGGACGTCTGGTGATGAAGGAGGGTGAACGGATCCGGATCACGATGGTCAACTCGTCGCCGATGTGGCATCCCATGCACACCCACGGCCACACCTTCGCCGTACCGAGCTACGGCGGCCTGCGACGGGACACCGTCAACGTGCTTCCGGGCACCGAACTCGCCATCGAGTTCGACGCGGACAACCCGGGCGAGTGGATGTTCCACTGCCACAACGCCTACCACTTCGAGGCAGGAATGACCGCGAATCTGCGGTACATCCGGTGAGAGGAAGAGATATGAGGAAGATTCTTTCCGCCGCAGCGGGCGTCACGCTCGCCGTGGGACTGCTGACCGGATGCAGCAGTTCCGGCTCCGACGAGCCCGCCGTCGTCATCGAGGTCTCCAACATGTCGTACAGCCCGGCCTCGGTCACCATCGAGAAGGGCCAGACCGTGCAGTGGCACTTCGACGACTCGGGCCTGCCGCACGACGTCGCGGGCGAGGGCGAACTCGAAGGGAAGCTGAAGAGCGAGCTGCTCACCGAAGGCACCTACGAGTACACCTTCGACGAGGCCGGCACGTTCACCTACCACTGCACGCCGCATCCGGCCATGGTCGGCACGATCATCGTCCAGTGATGCGGATCCGGTGGGGCGTGGCCGCTCTCGCGATGCTGGCCGCGACCTCGTGCGCCGGCTCCCCCACCGGACCGGATGCGGAGGTCGTCGTCCGCGACGTGCACTTCGCACCGACGGACGTGACGGTGCCGGTCGGCGGCACCGTCCGGTGGACGTTCGACGACGGCGGGGTCCTGCACCACGTCGGCTCCGAAGGTGAGTTCGACAGCGGCATCACCGCCGAGGGCAGCTACGAGCACACCTTCACCGAACCGGGCGTCTACGAGTACCACTGCTCGGTCCACCGGTACATGACCGGAACCGTCACCGTGACCGGGTGACGGACAGCGACGTCCGTTCCCGGCCACACCCTCATCAGTACGACAGCCGTCACAGGTACGACACCGAAGGAGCACTGTCATGACGGAAACACTCGTGCGTGAGCCGCTGGCTCACCCACCCCTGAACGTCGACGTACCCGACATACGTCCGACCCTCGAGCGGGCCGTCACCCGTAAGGCCCGCACCGGCCTGATCGCCGGCTCCGCCGTGGTCGGCGCCGCCGCCGGTCTGGTCGCCGCACCGTCGAACCCGGCGGCGATGACCGCCGCCGTGATCGCGACCGGCGCGGTGACCGCTCTGGCCGCCAACTGGTCCACCTGCGGCATGTCGGTGGCCGGCGTGGTCGCCGCCCCGAAGCAGCCGGAACGTCGCGGCTCGTCGACCCCGATGCGTCGCCTCGGCTGGCACGCACTGGGCTCGCTCGCCACGGGCATCCCCACCGGCGCCCTGTTCGGTGCCGTCGGCGCCCTCGTCGCCGGTTCCGTGCCGTGGGCGTGGATGCTCGCCGCCTGGGGTGTCATCGCCCTCGGCTACGGCCTGCACGAGCTGGGCATGATCACCCTGCCGACCCCGATGCGGCGGCAGCAGCTCCCCCGCCACCTGCGGCGCACCATGGCGCCGTGGAAGGTGTCGCTGCTGTTCGGCGCGCTCATCGGGCCGGGCTTCATGATCTTCATCCGGTCCAGCGCGTACTACCTGCTGGTGCTCGGCATCATCGCCTCGGGTTCGCCGGTGCTCGGTGCCGCGATGTTCGCGACCGTGAGCCTCGGCCGCTGCATGCCGAGCGTGCTGGCCATCGCGCACACCCGCCAGGGTGGCTCGATGCCCGGCTTCCTGTCGGCGATGTGCGTGATCGACCGCCGGGTGCAGACGCTCACCGGTGGTGTGCTGATCGCCCTGGCCGCGTTCGCCCTTGCCGCTCTGGTCTGACGGCGCGTGCGTGGTTCCGGTGGCCCACACCGCCGGAACCACGCACGGGGCACCACACCGGCAGGCGTGGAGCGCCCTACAGATCCTCCACGAACGGGATGTCGAGGACGGCCCGGTCGGACATCCACTCCCGCAACACCTTCGTGGCGATGACGTCGTCCTCGTTGTACTCGAGCAACCGCACCCGCTGCGCCGGATCGGGTTCCCCGGCCATGCCGACGGCCTCCCTGTACCAGGCCATCGACGCCTCGCCCCCGGCCTCCGCGTCACGCCAGTGGTGCCCCGCGATCGGCGCGATCTTCTTGAGTCCCTTGCCGTTCGGGCACACGAACTGATCGGTGACCGCCTGGAAGATGTCGACCCACTCGTGCGAGTCGATGAACGCCTTCACCTCCGCGAGCGCCGGCACCCCCGGACGGCCCTGGAAACGCCGCGCCGACGACAGCAGCCACTTGTCCTCCGCCGACCGCGAATAGCAGTAGGCGGCGAAGGTCCTCCCCTTGCGTTCGGCGGTACGCCGCTGGTCCGACAGCCAGCGCCAGAACTCCGCGAACGACCGCGCCTCGTCGTCGGTGGGCACCGGATCCCAGGTCACGAACGGCCGGTACTCCGAGTCCGGACCCGAGTTCAGCAGCGTCCCCCACAGATAGGCGCCGTGCTCGTGGAAGCTCTCCATGTCGATGTCCACCTCGACGTCCGCGCGGTGGACGTGCACGTGCCGGTAGCGCCGCACCAGCGGTGCGTCGGCGAGCCACGCCCGCGCGATGACCACCGCGTCCTCGAAGGACCCCTGCGGCCACGTCTCCGGCGGCTCCCCCTGCCAGCGGGCCAGCCCCTCGATGGTGTGGACCTCGAGCTCGCGCAGCACCTCGGCGCGCTGCCCCGGCGCGACCAGCGACACGTCCCGTGTGCGCGTCAGCTCCGCGCGGCAGCGGTCCCACCACGGGCACGTCTTGCACTCACCGATCTGCGACGGCGTCGTCGGCACGCGGCCCCGCGCGATCTCCAGCCGGTCGGCCAGCCGCGCGTCGTAGTCCTCGAGGATCGTGTCGAGATCGTGCACGAGGATGCAGTCACCGGCGTAGCCGATCGCGCCCGCGACCTTCGCGGGGCTGGCGAGCCCGTGCCGCTCGAGCATCCGGTACAGGTGCGCGACCCGCATCTGGTCCCGCACCTGGCTGCGCACCTTGCGGGTCTCGTCGACGGCGGGTTTCCACTCGAACAGGCCGCTGGTGGTCGCGCCCTGCCCGGGATCGGTGACCTTGTGGTTGACCACGATCACCGGGATGTAACCGCCCCGCTCGACGTCGCGCAGCAGGATCTCGGACCGGCCGCGGCGGCCGGTGGCGGGATCGGTGGGCAGCACCGCACCCCAGATGCGGTCGGCGCCGGCCCGGCACGCCTCGAGGGTGCGCGCGGCGCGGCTCGCCATCGTCCCCTCGGGTGCGATGAGCGTCCAGCCGTCGGGGTGCTCGTCGAACAGTCTCCGCCGGACCGTCTCGCGATGTTCCGCCGCCGCTTCCTGCCGCTGCCGCGCCCCCGAGTTCTCCGGCGCAACCGCGAGTTCTTCGGGGAAGTTGGCGTCGAGATAGACCCGGTGGCGGCACCGCGTCAGCGCAGCGGCCTCGAGGACCACCGCCGTGCTCTGTGACTCCTCGCGGCCGGGCCGCGGGAGGTCTTCGGTTGCCTCCACAACGTTCCAGGGTATTCCCTGAACCGGCGAAGGCTCGCACCAGCATGTCCACGTTAGGCTGGCGCGAGGCGCCGGAGCGTCGTGTCGTACCGAATGGAGGGTGCTGTTCGATGGGGTTGTTCACACGGAAGCGTCGCGCGACTCGCAGGGCCGAGGCCCGAGCGCTGAAGCACAAGGCGAAGCTCGAGGCCAAGCTGGTCGCCAAGGGCCAGCTCAAGAACGACCGGCGCGCAGCCAGGGCCCAGGAGAAGCTCAACAAGAAGCTCGCGAAGTCGCAGGTCAAGCTCGACAAGGAACTCGCCCGGTCGCAGGCCAAGGTCGAGAAGGAGCAGATCGCGACGCTCAAGGCCCAGAAGAAGGCCGCCGAGAACCAGGGTCTCACCGCCGCGAAGGTGCGCCGTTATCTCGGGGTGGCGCGGCTGCTGGCGCCGGTGATCGTCCCGATCGTCTACCAGGCGGTGACGGCGCTGCGCGGACAGCTCGACGCGCGGCGGGCACACCAGCTCGGGGTGCCGGTCGAGGAACTGGGCTCGTTCACCGGGCACGGCGCCCGGCTGAGCGCGCGGATCGCCGGGGCCGAGCAGTCCCTGGCCAAGGTCGAGTCCCGCGACCCGAAGGATCCCGAGACCCAGAAGTTCGCGGCGGCGATCCGCGAGCGTCTGTCCGATCTGACCACCGCGGTGCAGACCGCCGAGCAGATGCCCGCCGCGCGCCGGAAAACCGCGCACGCGGCGATCTCGTCGGAGCTCGACGGGATCGAGGCCGACCTGCTCGCCCGCCTCGGCGTGCGCTGACCCTCGGCACCGTCACCGCAGAGGACATCACCACAGAGGACGTCACCACAGAGGACACAGCAGACCCAGTGACCACGACCCGCACCCTCCTCGGCACCACCGCGGGCATCGCGACCGCGGTGCTGGCGGTGGCCGCCCACGGCGCCGCCGGCGGGGGTGTCCCGACGGGACCGACCGCGGTGCTGCTGGTCGCGATCGCCGCCGGGGTCGGTGTTCTCGGTGCCCACCAGCCGTCGCTGCCGCCGCTCGTGCTGCTCGCGGGCGGACAGGCGGCGACGCACGCGGCCCTGACGACGCTCGTTCCGGGGCACACGCACCCGTCGGCGTGCATGTTCGCCGCGCACGCGGTCGCCGTGGTGGGCTGCGCGCTGCTGCTCGTGGCGGCCGCGCGACTGTACGCGGCGTGCGGCACCGTGGTGCGGGTCGCGCTGCTGCGACTGCCCGTGATCGCGGCCCCGGCCGTGCTCGCACCCACCAGGTCCACGGACCGGCTCGTGTGGGGACGCGCTCCCCCGGCCATCTCGCGGAGGGGACCTCCGGTCGTCGCGTCCCGACGATCACCCCTGTTTTCCGACGAGAAAGAACGTAGATGTCGAAGATCTCCCGTCGCGCCCTCGCCGGCGCGACCCTCACCGCTGCCCTGATGGTCGCCGGAGCCGGCACGGCCGCCGCGCACGTCACCGTCGTCGCCCCCGGCGCCGAGCAGGGCGGATACGCCGTGCTCACCTTCCGGGTACCCACCGAGTCCGAGACCGCGGGCACCACCGCGCTGACGGTGGAACTGCCCGGCCTGCGCTCGGCGCGCACCGAGCCGATGCCCGGCTGGACCGCGACCGTCGAGAAGGATCCCGAATCGCAGCTCGCCACCTCCGTGACGTGGACCGCCGATCCAGGCGTGCAGGTCGGCCCCGGCCAGTTCCAGCAGTTCCTGCTGTCCGCCGGGCCGCTGCCCGAGGAGGACGAGGTCGCCTTCCCGGCCGTCCAGACCTACAGCGACGGTCAGGTCGTCGCGTGGGACGACGTCGCCGAGGGCGACGAGGAGCCCGAACTGCCGGCACCGACGCTGACCCTCGCCGCGAGCAGCGGTGACGGGCACGGCCACGGCACCGCCGACGCCCACGGCACCGGCTCTGAGAACGAGTCCGCAGCCACCACCGAGGGCTCTGCCACCGACGACACCGCGCGGTGGCTCGGCGGCATCGGTCTCGTGCTCGGTGCCCTCGGCGCCGCCCTCGGCCTCGGCGCCGTGATCCGGGGACGGCGGGCATGAAGCGTCTCGTCGTCCTGTTCGCCGCGCTGATCGCGGCCCTGTCGCTGTCCGCCGGGCCTGCCGCGGCCCATTCCGTGGTGATGTCCAGTACGCCGGAGAACGGCCAGGAGATCGCCGAGGCTCCCGAGCGGGTGAGCGTGACCTTCAACGAGAGCCTGCAGGAGCAGTTCGCGGCGCTCACCGTCGTCGGGCCCGACGGCAATCTGTGGTCCAAGAGCGACCCGATCGTCGAGGGCGCGACGGTCTCCGTCGAACTCGACGGGCTCGGGCCCGTCGGCGAGTACACCGTCGCGTACCGGGTGACCTCCGCAGACGGGCATCCCGTCAGCGGCACCCGCACCTTCACCCTCACGCAGGAGGGCACCGGCACGCCGGGCGAGGCCGTGTCGGATTCCGCCGAGTCCGGTTCGGACGACGACGGTGGTCCCGCCGTGTGGTGGTTCGTCGCCGCGGGTGTCGCGGTGGTCGTGGCGGGCCTGGCGTTCGCGCTGCGCAAGCCGAAGGCCTGACCCGCATGCTCTCGGAACGCCGGCAGTGGCTCCTCGTGGCCGCTGCCGGTGTCGCCTTCGGGACGGTCGCCGGCCTCGCCGTGGCGGGTTCGCTCGCCATCCCCGACGGTTCCGGTTCGGTGCGGGCCCTGGCGCTGTGCGCCGGGTCCGCGGTGCTCGGCCTCGCGGTGCTCGGGTCGATGGTGCAGAACGAGCGCCGGCCCGCCGTCTCCCCCGACGACGTCTGGCGCACGATCGCCGCGGTCGGTGGGCTGTGGCTCGTGCTCGCGAGCATCGACCTGGTCCGGGCGGCCGCGGCCACCGCCGGGGTTCCCGTCACCGGGCTCGGCGTCGACCGTTTCGTCGAGTACCTCACCGACTCGGGTGCCGGTCGTGTCGACGGCGGCGCGTGGGTGTGCGTGCTGGCCTGCACGCTGGTCGCGGCGGTGGCCTACCGGCGCTCGGCGTCGTGGTCCACGGCCCCCGTGCTCGTAGCGGCGGGGCTCGCGCTCATCGCCCGGCCGGTGACCGGGCACATGGCCCAGCAGCCGCTGGGTTCGCTGCTCAACGCGGTGCACGTCCTGGCCGCCGCGATCTGGTTCGGGGTGCTGCTCGCCCTCGCGCTGACGGTGCGGGGCCGGGGCGCGTGGGCCGAACTGCTGCCGCGCTATTCGCAGCTCGCGCTGTGGTGCGTGATCTCACTGGTGGTGAGCGGGGTCGTCGACGGCGCCGTGCGCCTCGGATCGGTCTCCGCGTTGCTGGGCACCGGCTACGGGCGCATCCTGCTCGCCAAGGCCGTCGTCCTCGTCGCGTTGCTGCTGCTGGCGCGCGTCTGGCGGCGCCGCTGGGTGCCCGGCGCGGCATCGCACCGGGTGTCGGCGGAGGAGTCGCTGCGCAACGCGGTGCTCGAGGTGTGCGCGATGTCGGTGGCGCTCGGTCTCGCCGCGGCGCTCGCCACCACCGGCTGAGTTCGCACCGGCCGAGCTCCCTACAGAGCCGCGGCGCGTTTCAGGTCCTGGACGAAGGCCCGGAAGGCGTCGTCGCGTTGCGAGCGGGCCCGCAGCACCGCCGACGGGTGCACCGTCACCACCACGGCGGGATCGCAGGATCCGCGCAGCTCGTCGGGCAGGCGCAGCACCTCGCCCCGGTGCCGCGTGAGCTTGAAGTCCTTGCCCAGCAGGGACTGTGCGGCCGTCGCGCCGAGGCAGACGACGATCTCGGGTCGCACGGCGTCGAGTTCGGCCTCGAGCCACGGGCGGCACGCCGCGATCTGCGCGCCCGTCGGTTTCCTGTGGATGCGGCGTCGGCCGTTCGCGGACCGGTCGAACCGGAAATGCTTGACGGCGTTGGTGACGTAGACGGTCTCACGGTCGATCCCGGCCCGGTCCAGGGCCTTGTCGAACAGGTGCCCGGCCGGGCCGACGAACGGCTCACCCGCGAGATCCTCCTCGTTACCGGGTTGTTCGCCGACGAACAGGATCCGGGCGTGCGGGCCTCCGTCTCCGAACACCGTCCGCTCCGCGTCCCGGTACAGATCGCAGCCGCGGCATCCCGCGGCGGCGGAGGCGAGGGCGTCGAGGTCGCGCGTGTCGGGCACGAATCGTTGCGCGCCGGGATGGGTCACCATCGCCGCCTCCCGAGTCCGGCGATCCAGGTGCGGCTGTCGGCGGGATCGATGACGTCGTCGAGTTCGAAGGTGGTCGCGGCCTGCAAGGCCCGTCCCTCCCGGTAGGCCTGGGCGACGAGCTGCCCGAACAGTTCCTCGCGGGCCTCGGGGCTCTCCGCCGCGTCGAGTTCCTTCCGGAAACCGAGCCGCACCGCCCCTTCGAGGCCCATGCCGCCGATCTCGCCGGTCGGCCAGGCGATCGTGAACTCCGGTGCGTGGAACGAGCCACCGGCCATCGCCATCGCACCGAGGCCGTAGCCTTTGCGCAGGATGATCGTGCCGAACGGAACCGTCAGGCGGGCACCGGCGACGAAGAACCGGCCGAAGCGGCGGACCGTCGCCTCCTTCTCGGCCTCCGGTCCGACCATGAACCCCGGTGTGTCGCACAGGCTCACCACGGGAAGCCGATGCGCCTCGCAGAGTTCGAGGAAGTCGGTGGCCTTGTCGGCGGCCTCCGCGTCGATGGCCCCGCCGAGATGGTGGCTGTTGTTGGCGAGCACCCCGTAGGCGACGCCCTCCACCCGGATCAGGGCGGTGACGATGCCGACACCGTAGTCGGGGCGCAGTTCGAGCACCGAATCGACGTCGGCGATCGCCCCGATCGCGGCCCGGACGTCGTAAGCGCGCAACCGGTTCTCCGGCACGACGTGCCGGGCACGCCGCGGATCGGGGGCGGTCCACTCGTCGTGGCGGACGGTGAAGTAACCGAGATACCGGCGCGCCAGATCCACGGCGTCGGTGTCGTCGCGGGCCAGGACGTGCACGACGCCGTTGCGGCGCTGCACGTCGACCGGGCCGATCTCCTCGGGTCGGTGCACACCGAGCCCGCCGCCCTCGATCATGGCGGGCCCACCCATGCCGATGTTCGCGTCGGGGGTCGCGACGAGCACGTCGCACATCCCGGCGAGGGCGGCGTTGCCGGCGAAGCAGCGGCCGGAGACGACCGCGACGGTGGGCACCTTTCCCCGCAGCGCCGCCATCGATCGGAAGGTCGGCAGTTCGAGACCCGCACCGGGCCCGGCGTCGACGTCACCGGGACGGCCCCCGCCACCCTCGGCGAACAGCACCACCGGAACCCGCCGGCGCGCGGCGAGTTCGAGCAGCCGGTCGGTCTTGCGGTGGTTGTAGCGACCCTGGGTACCGGCGAGAACCGTGTAGTCGTAGGACATCACGACCACCTCGGCCCCACCGATCCGGGCGGTGCCCCCGACGAGCCCGTCGGCGGGTGTGTTCGCGACGAGGTCCTCCTCGCTGCGGCGGCCGCGCTGGGCGGCGAGCACGAGAGGGCCGTATTCGACGAAGGTACCGTCGTCGACGAGATCGGCGATGTTCTCGCGGGCTGTGCGCCGGCCCTGCCGGTGCCGCCGTTCGACCGCCTCGGGACGCGCGGCGTCGGTGGTGACGGCGTGCCGCGCCAGGATCTCGTCCAGGTCGGCGCGCGCCGTGTCGGGATCGAACGAAACCTCTTCACCCGCAACGATGTCCGGGTCGAGCACTTTCACGACGGCGAGCACGGTGCCCGGCGACACCGTCCGGCCGGGACGGACGAGGACGCGTTCGACCAGCGCGGCGCCGGGGGCGCGGACCTCGTGCTGCATCTTCATCGCGTCGAGCACCACCACCGGCGCCCCGGCGGCGAGGGTGTCGCCCTCACGGGCGACCTCGACGACGGTGCCGGCCATCTCCGCGCACACCGCGTATTCACCGGGGCGGAGATCGGTGGTGCCGGCCGGGGTCTCCGCGACGGCGGGGTCCACGAAATCCGGCAGGCGCTCGTCCAGCCAGGAGGTGGTGACGGGACCGGAACGGAACTCCTTGTCGTCGAAGATTTTCCGTAGCACGTCGAGGTTGGTGCCGAGGCCGTCGACGACGAACTCGCCGAGCGCCGCGGCCGTCTTGCGCAGCGCCGCCGTCCGGTCGCCGGAGCGCACGTGCGCGACGACCTTGGCGAGCAGCGAGTCGTAACGGGCGGTCACCTCGAGGCCCGGGCGGCCGTGGGTGTCGACGCGGATGCCCGGCCCAGCCGGTGGGGTGAAGCCGGTGAGGGTGCCGGCGGTGGCCACCGCGGTGCCGTCGCCGCACATGGTCTCTGCGTTGACACGGGCCTGCACCGCGATGCCGCGGGGTACGGCGAGTTCCCCCGCGACGACGTTCGGTCCGGCGGCGATCCCGGCGGGCAGGCCGAGTTCGTCGATGCCGGCCCCGCGGGCGATCGCGAGCTGCACGGCGACGAGATCGACGCCGATGACCTCCTCGGTGACGGTGTGCTCCACCTGGATCCGCGGGTTCACCTCGAGGAAGACGAATTCGTCCCCGTACACGAGGAATTCGACGGTGCCCACCCCGCGGTAGCCCACCTCGGCGAACAGCCGCACGGCGGCGGTGTGCAGGTCGCGGCGCAGACGGTCCGGCAGGTCGGGGGCCGGGGCGATCTCCACGAGTTTCTGGTGGCGGCGTTGCACGCTGCAATCCCGGTCGCCGAGCGCCACCGCCGTCGTCCACCCGCCCGAGGGGGTCGAGGGCGCCGCCACGACCTGCACCTCGACGTGCCGGGCGTCGGCGACGAGCGCCTCGGCGTACAGCCCGTCGTCCCCGAAGGCGACCCGCGCCTCGGCCGAGGCGGCGCGGTGGGCCGCGTCGAGGCCGGCGGCGTCGCGCACGACCCGCATGCCGCGTCCTCCCCCACCGGCACGGGCCTTGAGGACGATGCCCTCCGGGTGGTCGCGGAGGAAGGAGCGCAGGGTGCCCGGGTCGGCGGTGTCGGTGGCCGCGACCACCGGGATGCCGAGCCGCGCGGCCTCGGCGCGGGCGGAGCGTTTGTCGCCGAGGGTGCGCAGCACCTCCGGGGACGGGCCGACGAAGACGAGACCGGCGTCGGCGCAGGCCTGCGCGAAGGGGGCGTTCTCGCTGAGGAATCCGTAGCCGGGATGCACGAGCGAGCAGCCGGTGGCGCGGGCGATGCCGATCAGGGCGTCGGAGTCGAGATAGGCGGCGGCGCCCTCTCCGGGGAGCGCCTCGGCGCGGGTTGCGGCCCGGACGTGCGGGGAGTGCGTGTCGCCGGCGGCGTGGACGGCGACGGTGTCGAGTCCGAGTTCCCCGGCCGACCGCACGATCCGCAGCGCGATCTCACCCCTGTTGGCCACGAGCAGCATCCACCATCCCCTTCCTCACCGTTCGGCCCTCACTGTTCGCTCACCGCCGGTCGCAGCCGCAGGCTCCGTCCCGACCCGAGGGCCACGAGCACCGCGGTGATCGACGCCGTCGCCATGATCGCAGCCAGCACCACCACCTGGAAGCGACCCGCCTCGAGCGGTGAGAGCCCACCGAAGATCGCACCGACGAACGCGCCGGGCAGGGTCACCAGCCCCGTGGTCCTGGTCTGGTCGGTCGACGGGATCATGGCGGCGTGCACGGCGAGGCGGGCGGGGCCGACGGTCGCCTGCCGAATGGTCGCGCCGAGTGCGAGCCACCCCTCGACCTCGGTCCAGTGGTCGTCGACGATCTCCTGGAAGCGGCGGCCGGCCAGGCTCGCGACCGTCATGGTGTTGCCGATGACGATCCCGCCGAGGGCCAGGACGTAGCGCGGGGTCGCCTCCACCGCGCCGGTCGCGAAGACGGTGCCCGCCGCCACGACGACCCCGATGGCCATCGCGACCGCCACCGTCGCACCGACCTGTGCGCGGTCGCCGATCCGGCCGCAGGCCGTCCACCAGGCCACCCCGAACATGACGGCGAGCACCACCGCGACCCAGCGGGCATCGGTGATGACGCCCTGGAGGACGAGGCTGACGAACGCGAGCTGCGCGGCGCCGCGCGCGATGGCGCCCACCGGGGCGAAGCGGTGCGGGACCCGGAACCACCACAGCACCGCCGCGGAGATCGCGGCGAGCACGAGGACGCCGCCGATCGTGCGCGACAGGACGAGCGGGTCGTCGATCACCGGAATCAGCGTATCGAGCCGGACCGGTGCGGGGGTCGCTATCGGCGACCGGGCCCGCTATCGGCGTTCGGGGGCGGCGTGCGGCAGTTCGGACGGTGACGCGACCGGCCAGTGCAACGGGTCGGGGCCGAGCTGCCGGAGCTGATACACCTGCTCGCGGCACCACACTGACACCTCCCGGCGGCCGGCGACGACGTCGTCGGCGAAGGTGGTCCACTCGGCCCATTCGGTGTCGTGCACCTCCGCGGGATCCGGGGAGGGCGGCGGCCCGTCGTAGCGCACCCGGAAGACGGGACAGATCTCGTTCTCGACGATGCCGTTGTCCATCACTGCCTTGTAGCGGAAGGCCGGCAGCACGACGTCGACGTCGTGGACCTCGAGCCCGAGTTCCTGCTGCAGACGGCGGCGCACCGCCTCCCCGAGCGGCTCGTCGGGTGCCGGATGCCCACAGCAGCTGTTGGTCAGGACGCCGGGGAAGGTCAGCTTGTCCAGCGCACGCCGCGTGAGCAGGACGTTCCCGCGGGAGTCGAAGACGTACGAGGAGAAGGCGAGGTGCAGCGGGGTGTCCGTGGTGTGGACGGTGGCCTTCGGCTCGATGCCGACCGCTCGGCCTGCGTCGTCGAGCAGCACGACCTGTTCCATGCGATGTCCTGTTCGTGATTCGTGTGCGGGCGCCGGCCGCGGCCGGTGAGCATTCACAGTCTCGACTGTTCGCGCAGGAAGGTCCAACCCACCGAGGCGAGCCCCGGCGCGGCCACCGAGAACCGGCGGCGGCGCGACACACGCGCCCGCCGGTGGAGGACCCGGTATCCGCTCTCCTCCACCGCGCCCAGGATGTCCCCGTACAGCACGAAGGCGGTGCGCATCGCGGGCCGGACCGCGGGATCGAGCAGGTCGATGCCGGGTTCGGCGGTGCGGTAGACCGAGCGGGTGTGTGCGATCAGGTGGGCGAGGGCGCGGCGCAACCGGATGTCGGTGCGGCCGGTCGCGCGGCAGTGGTGCAGCAGCTCCTCGTCCACTCCGAAGGCCGCCAGTTCGTCGGTGGGCAGGTAGATGCGGTCGCGGTCGAGGTCCTCCCCCATGTCGCGGATGAAGTTCGTCAGCTGGAACGCCTCGCCGAGCGCCGCGGCCGGGACCTCCGCACGTTCCCGCTGTCCCTCGACGCCGAGGATCGGCAGCATCTGCAGGCCGATGACCGCGGCCGAGCCGTACATGTACTCGGACAGCTCGTCCATGGTCCGGTAGCGGGAGCGGAACATCGGGGTGCCGGGGACGTCCATCCGCATGGAGTGCAGGAAGGCCCGGTAGTACTCGTGCGGGATGCCGTACCGCTCGGTGGTGTCCACCAGTGCGCGCAGGACCAGCCCGTAGTCGTCGTCGCCCGTGGGGGATCCGTTCAGGGCGGCGACGAGCCGTTCCTCGAGACGGTCGAGCACCGGTGCGGGCTCGTGCGGTTCGACGTCGACGATGTCGTCGACCATCCGCGCGAAGCCGTAGAGGGCGTGCACGCCGGGGCGTTTCGCGTTCGGGAACAGGCGGGTGGCGAGGAAGTAGGTCTTGCCGTGCCGCCGGTTCAGGTCGCGGCACAGGCGGTAGGCGTCGCGCAGTTCCGGATCGATCGTGGCGAGTTCACCCATGAGCGGCACCTGCTTCCGACAGTGCGCGGGCCGGGAGGTCCGGCACTCTCGCGGCCGGTCCGGTGATGCGTTCGGCGGCAAGGCGTCCCGAGACGAGGACGGTGGGAACCCCGACACCCGGGGTGGTGCCCGAACCGGCGAGCACGACGTTGTCGACCCCGCGCACCAGGTTCGGGCGGCGGAACGGCCCGGTCTGCCGGAAGACGTGCGCCGCGGAGAACGGACTGCCGTCGAGCATCCCCTTCTCCAGCCAGGTCTGCGGGGTGTCGACGTGATCGATCCGCATCGAACCGGCCAGGCCACGGTAACCGCGGCGTTCGAGGACCTGCCGGATCTCCCGCACGTAGGGGCCGCCGAGGAGGTTCCAGTCCAGCGGGGCGGAGGCGAGATTCGGGCACGGGGCGAGCACGGAGACGGGTTCGCACTCGACGCCGTCGCGCACCAGCCGCAGCGACGGGTCGGTCACCGCGGGGCGGGTGACCAGCAGGGAGGGGTCCGCCATGAGCCGGCCGCGGCCGCGGCGCGCGGTGATGCGCGCGAAGGTCTCGTCCCACTGTTCACCGAAGTCGATGTTGTGGTGGGCCGCGGCGGGCCAGCCGGCGGTGACGTCGACGGGGACGGTGCCGTGGAAGACGACGGCGGACGGTGACGCGACGGAGAACGGCCGCGTGCGGCCGCGGGACGGCACCCCCGCCCGATCGAGGAGCCGGTCCACCACCGGCAGGTCGGGGGTGAGCACGACGGCGTCGCCGTCGAAGATCCGGCCGTCGACGGTCCGCACCCCGCGGGCGTGACCGTCGGTGACGAGCAGGTCGGTCACCTCGACGCCGGTGTGCAGGATGCCGCCGTGGCGGACGAGGGCGTCGGTCATCGCGGCGGCGACGGTGGCCATGCCGCCCTTCGGGAAGAACACCCCGAGGGAGGTGTCCATGTGGGCGATCGCGCCGTACACCGCGAGGGCGGTCGACGGTGCCGTGCCCGCGTAGAGGGCCTGGAAGGTGAAGATCCGCCGGAGCCGCTCGTCGGTGATGAAGGAGGCGACCTTCGGGCCGAGCCGGCCGAAGCCGCCCAGCCGCAACAGGGTGGTGGTGTCGCGCAGTGCCGGGCGTGACGACACGAGGTCGAGCGGCGAGTCGAAGTTCGAGTCGATGAACCGGTCGAACTCGGTCTCGAAGATCGCGGCGAGCCACTGCCGCAGGCGGCGGTAGCCCGCGGCGTCGGCCGGTCCGCACACCCGCTCGATCTCGGCGGCCATCTCGGCCGGGTCCGAGTACACGTCCAGGGCGGACCCGTCGGCGAAGCGCGCATGGTAGCCGGGCGCGAGCCGCACCAGGTCGACGTCCGGGGTGGTCGAGGCGAAGGACTCGCCGACGGCGGCGAGGGCGTCGGCGATGAGCTCGGGCATCGTCAGGACGCTGGCGCCGTTGTCGATGTCGTAGAGGTGGCGGCCGTCGTCGTCGAACACCGGGTAGCTGCCGACGCGACCGCCGACGGTGGTCTCGCGTTCGAGGACGGTCACCCGCTTGCCGGCTCCGGTGAGATGCAGGGCGGCGGACAACCCGGCGAGGCCGGCGCCCACCACGACCACCGAGCCGACGTCACCCGGGACGGTTCTCATACGGTCCCTCCCTGCAGGCGCGGCGCGGTCTGTTCGAGACGGGTGCGCGCTTCCATGAACAGCTGGAGGAATCCCACGGACGGGTGGGGGTGCCGGCTCTCGTCGTGCCGTGGTTCGGTCGTGGAAGTGGACATGATCTGTTCCTCTGCTCGGGGGCCGCCTTGTCCCGTATTCGGAGCCGGTGGCGGAGCGGATGGGTGGACGCCGGGAGCGGCTCTCCGGGGTGGATGCCCGGGGGGTACCCCTTCCACCGGTTCCGTCCCCTTCCTCGCGTCGCGCGATACGGTCGGGTCATGGCTGCCCGCAAGACCGCTGTGCTCCGTCGGCCGGTGGACACCGACGACTACCTGTACGAGCCGACCGATCGGCGGATCCGGGGAGAGTGGTTCGGCAGAACGGTCGTCGACAGCACCCGGGCCGTGCTGGTCTGGGCTCCCGGCAAACCCGTCCCCTTCTACGCCTTCCCGCGTGAGGACGTGCGGATCGACCTGATCTCCGCGTCGCGCTCGCCGAGCCGCACCCGCCCGGACGTGTGGCAGTGGTACGACATCGTCGTCGGCGACCGGCGGGCCTATTCGGCGGTGTATCAGCTCGACGTCGACGGTCTCGACGACCGGCTGGTCTTCGCATGGTTCCGGCACGGCGAGACCCCCGGCGACGTCGAGGACGAGGGTGAGCGGTGGTTCGAGGAGGACACCGAGGTGTTCACCCACCCCCGCGATCCGCACCACCGGGTCGACGCGCTGCGCAGTTCCCGGCACGTGCGGGTGACCATCGACGGCACCGTGGTCGGTGAGACGCGCGCTCCCGTGCTGGTGTTCGAGACGGGTCTGCCCACCCGCTTCTACCTGCCGCCCGAGGACGTCGACTTCTCGCTGCTCGAGGAGTCCGACCTGTACACGGGCTGTCCCTACAAGGGCACCGCCCGGTACTGGTCGTATGCGGGGCCGCCGGCGGCGGAGAACGTCGCGTGGTCGTATCCCGAGCCGTTCCCCGGCATGGAGTTCATCGCCGGATACGTCTGTTTCTACGACGACGCAGCAGAGATCACGGTCGAGGACCGCTAGGGGCGCACCGTCGAGGGCGGGTAACGATCGGCCGACGTAACGTGAATTCCTCCACTCCGGTGCGTAGAAGGGTGTATTTTCACGTTACGTCGGGTAACACTATCGGCATGTTCCTGGTAGGGCTGATCGGATTGTTCCTCGGGACGACCGCCGCATATCTGGTCGGCGTGCTCCTCGTGGTGCTCCTGCTCTGTCCCCTCCCGGGCGATGCCGGGCACGACCGGAGGCTGCGTCTTCGTCGCCTTCGTCGTCGTCGCCTTCGTCGTCGTCGCCTTCGTCGTCGACGCCGACCCGGCGACAGCGGGTCCGGCGAGACCTCCCGCTGACCACGAAGCCGACCGGACGCTCGACCGCTGCGGCGGCCGGGCCAGCCGCCCCACGCCCATCCCCTGAGCGCAAGGGGCGGTTCCCTTCGTGAACCCTCTCAGAAGGGGGACCCCGCACGATGCCCCGTACGCAGAACGGCCCCTCCGGTACGGGACCGGCGGGGCCGTTGCGTCCGCGTGCACGCAGGGGGGAGTTTGTGCACGCGAACCCCGACGACCGAAGGGGGGAGGACGGCCGTCGCCAAGATCATCGCCGTGGGCGCAGCAGTGTTACACCCGCGGGCGAATGTTTCACGAACGGACCGGGACGCCGGTTCACCGCCGCAGCAGTTGCGTCATCAGGCGGCCTCCCTGCTCCAGCGACATGTGAGGCAGATACGCCCGGCCGACCGCGATACCGACGACGGGCAGGGCCCCGGTGTCGGGGAAGACCATGTACAACGGCCGGGAGCCCGTTACCTACCGGGCAGCCACTGCATGGCCTTGACGAAGTGCGGCAGCATCTTCGCCCACACCTTCCGCGGAAGGCCGCGCGGACCGTCGAGGTTGAGCAGCCGCATGGTGGCGACCGTCTGCGCTTCGGTGTACTTGTACAGCCCCTCGGCGCCGTGCCGCCGGCCCATGCCCGAGATGCCCATGCCGCCCATCGGGGCGCCGGTGCTGCCCCAGGCGGGGGCGTAGCCCTCGTCGACGTTGACGGTGCCGGCGCGCACCCGTGCCGCGATCGCCTCGCCCTGCGCCTTGCTCGCCGCCCACACCGAGGCGTTGAGCCCGTACTCGGTGTCGTTGGCCTGCCGGATCGCCTCCTCGACGTCGTCCACCGGGTAGATGGACACCACCGGCCCGAACGTCTCGTTGCGGTGGCACTCGGCGTCCTCTGGGACGTCGGTGAGCACGGTGGGTTCGAAGAAGAGGGGGCCGAGGTCGGGGCGGGCCTTCCCGCCGGCGACGAGCGTCGCACCCTTGGCGACGGCGTCCTCGACGTGCCGGGTCACGGTCTTGACCTGGTTCTCGCTGATGAGGCAGCCCATCTCGGTGCCGAAGTCGTAGCCGGGGCCGAGCGTCATGTCGCGGACGCGGGCGCCGAACATGCGGATGAACTCCGGGGCGATCGACTTCTCGACGTAGATCCGTTCGATCGAGATGCACAGCTGACCGGCGTTGGAGAAGCAGGCGCGCACCGCGGCGTCGGTGACCTCGCGGAGGTTCACCCCGGCGGTGACGATCATCGGGTTCTTGCCGCCGAGTTCGGCGGAGAACCCGATCAGCCGGCGACCGGCCTGCTCGGCGAGCAGGCGTCCCGTCTCCGAGGAGCCGGTGAACATCAGGTAGTCGCTGTTCTCCACGATGGCGGTCCCCACGACCGTGCCGGGGCCGGGCACGACGGCGAAGACGTCGCGCGGCACCCCCGCCTCGTAGAGGAGTTCGGTGACGGCGAGGGCGCAGTAAGGGGTCTGGCTGTCGGGCTTGAGGACCACGGCGTTGCCGGCCAGCAGCGCGGGGATCGCGTCGGACACCGCGAGGGTCATCGGGTAGTTCCACGGGGCGATCACGCCGACGACGCCCTTGGGGTGGTGCCGGACGGTGGTCTTCGTCAGCACCGGCAGCATGCCGGTGGCCTTGCGGGGCCGCAGCAGCTTCGGCGCGACCCGCGCGTAGTACCGGGCGGTCATGGAGATGTCGAGCACTTCCTCCTGGGCGGAGCTGCGCGACTTGCCGGTCTCGGCCTGGGCCATGTCCATGAGTTCCGCCCGGCGGGCGAGCACGAGTTCGCGGTAGCGGTGCACGATCGCGGCGCGTTCCTTCACGGGCTTCCGCGCCCACGCGACCTGGGCGGCCCGCGCCTGCTCGATGGCGGCCTTCGCGTCCTCGGCGGTGCCGACCGGCACGGTGGCCAGTTCACGTCCCGTGAACGCCTCGACGACCGGGCGCGTGGGCCGGTCGGCGGCGTCGGGGATCGCGATGAGAGCGGCAAGTCGCTCGAAGGTCGCAACGCTCGGAGCTGGCATGATGCACCCCTACCGGTGAGTAGTTCTTGCAGTCGCACACAACCTACCGGTGCCTGGTGCGTCCTGTCACACAGGTCGCCCGCCGTCAGGTGTCCCGCCGGCACCCCGACCGGGGCCCGCCTCGACGATCCGCTCCGCGAGGTCGGCGAGCGGGACGTTGCTGTCCTGGGACAGGCGACGCAGCAGGTCGAACGCCGCGAGCGCGTCGACGCCGAAACGTTCCATGATCATCCCCTTGGCCTGGCCGATCGTGTCGCGACTGGCCAGCGCCGAGGTGAACTGACTGTGGGTGCGGGCCGCACTCAGCGACATCGCCGCGTGTGCGGCGAGTACCTCGGTGATCGCCTCGGCCTGCGGATCGAAGGCTCCGGCCTCGCAGGAGAAGAGGTTCAGCGCCCCCATCGTGTCCTCGGCGAGATACAGCTGGAACGACAGGGTGCTGAGCACACCCGCCTTCGTGGCCTCCGCAGCGAAACCCGGCCACCGGCTCTCCGCGCGCAGATCGTCCGAGCGCACCACCAGATTCTTGCGGGCCGCGTCCAGGCAGGGTCCCTCACCGAGCCGCTCCTGCACCGCATCGAGCTGCGGCGGCAGCTCCGAGGTGGCGCCGATCGACCGGAACTCCCTGCGGCCCTCCACGACGAGGATGCTGGCACAGTCGGCCGCCTCCACCAGTTCCACCGCGGCGGCGGTCACGCCGCGCAGCGTCTCGCCGAGATCGGCCGGGCGGAAGAACCCCCGCGCGAGCTGCGCCATGCGGCGGCCGAGATCACCCTCTTCCGACGACGTGCCCATACGGACTCCGTTCCTCCGTGTGCGATCCCGGGGTGCGATCGTCCCGAGTCTCCCACAGGGATGTCCTCGCACGACACGCCTCGCTGACCTGGACGGGCGGATGCGCCGGTCACCCGGTATCCGCTCCGCGACGGCCACGATCCCGGCCTACGGGGTCATCGGTGCGGGCGCAGCCGAGGTGGTGTGGTTCCTCGACGTCCAGCTGCACCTGGACCTCATGTGGACCGACCTGCACATCCATTCGCTGCTCGAACGGATGTCCACCTACTCGCGCGCCGTCTACTTCCAGCGCCGCGGCTTCGAGTCGTCGGACCCGGTGGATCACGTGCCCACCCTCGAGGAGCAGGATGCTCGGCATCACCGTCGACGATGAGCGCGCGCTTGGAATCGGTTCTGCGATCCGGTTATTCGCACGCGATGGGGTCGGTGCAGTACCCCACCCGGGTGGTGGGGCTGTCGGGAGCGAAACTGCCCACCGGCTCGGCGTCGAGGTGCGGTGCGGGTGCACGTGGGCACCGTCGAACCCACCGGCACCGACGTCACGGGCCTGACGGTGCACCCGTTCGCCCTCACCGGGATCGGGTCGGCGCCCGAGCCGACCCGAAGAAGGCTGTCGCTCAACGCCTTCGATCGTGCGGCGCTGCGGGTGGCGAGACGCACCCCGCAGGCGCGGCGGTCGAAGGCGGCGTACGCGAACGCGCTGCAGAGGTGGCGTACCGACGATCGGTAGACGCGGTCCGTCACTGCTCCCCGGTGTAGAACGCCGCGGTGCGCTCGGCGGCGGCGCGGGCCTGTTCGGGGTCCTCGCCGCCGGCGATATCGGCCTCGCCCCACTTCGCGCTGCTGCCGCGGATGAACGCGAGTCCCTCCTCCGACATGGACCAGGACTCGAACTCCTGGGGATCCACCGACTCTCCGGAGGCGAGGTGGATTCCGAGACCGAGGAGGGCGAGGTCCCAGCCGATTCCGACGGCGCCGGGACCGTACTGCTCCCAGTGTTCCTCGGGGTGGGCGATGTGGACGATCTCGAGGCGGGCGTATCCACCCGGCTCGTCCAGGACCGACACCTCGATCCAGCTCACGGCTCCCGCGAATTCCCAGGTGGCGGAGAAGCTCCGGGGCGGATCGCAGGTGAGAACCTCTCCCCCGGCGTTGCCCTCGAGCTGGTATCTGCCGCCGACCTTCAGGTCACCGCTGACCGGCAGGAACCAGCGCGGGAGCCGTTCGGGGTCGGTGCACGCCTCCCACAGGTCCTCGGCGGTGGTCCGGTAGCTGCGCGAGACGGTCACGACCTTGGCGTCGCGGTCGTCGACGGTGCGGTGCCCGACCGTCCGGCGGCTCGTGTCCTCGTTCGGGATCACGTGGTTCATGAGGATCTCCTCCGTTCGTCGGTGGCACGGGTGCCGGGCATGCTCCCCCGCGTGCGCCGTTCGCGGCGGCCGCGGGCGATCTCGGTTTCGAGGGCGTCGAGAGCGGAGAGCACCGGCGGGTGCAGGCGGGCGAGCCACGTCTCGAGTTCCGTGAGTGCGGCGGGTCGCAGTTCGTACAGGCGGCGGGTGCCGTCCTTGTGCACGATCGCGAAGTCGTGGTCGCGCAGCACCTTGAGGTGCTGCGACACCGCCGGCTGCGAGATGGAGAACTCCCGCGTGATGGTCGCGGCGATGTCCCCGGCGGCCTGCGCACCCTCGGCGAGCAGTTCGAGGATCCGGCGGCGAACCGGATCAGCGAGTACCTCGAACCCGTGCATGCCCTCACTATATAAGTTCCTACTTATATTCCACAACAGGACGGCGCACATTCCTAGACTGGGCGCATGACGACTCCGAAGCGCGTCTCCGAGGAAAAGGTCGACCAGGCCGTCATCGACAACCGGGCGCCCTCGGTCGCCCGGCTCTTCATCGACCGCGTGGCAGCCACCCCCGACAGCGAGGCGTTCCGGTACCCCGACGGGGAGGACGGCTGGACGTCCGTCACCTGGGAGCAGACCGGCGAACGCGTCCGGCTGCTTGCCGCGGGACTCATCGCGCTCGGCGTCGAGACCGAGGACCGGGTGGCTCTCGCGTCGTCCACTCGCTACGAGTGGGTGCTCGGCGATCTCGCCGTCATGTGCGCCGGTGCCGCGACCACCACCGTCTACCCCACCACCCACGCCGAGGACGTCGCGTTCATCGTGTCCGACTCCGGCAGCCGGGTCGTCCTCGCCGAGGACGACTCCCAGGTGAAGAAGCTCCTCGCCCACCGCGGCGACCTGCCCGAGGTGAAGAAGGTCGTGGTCGTCGACGGGCAGGGCGACGGTGACTGGGTGATCGGCCTCGACGACCTCGCCGAACTCGGCCGCGGTCTCCTCTCCGACGACTCCGGTGCGGTGATGGACCGGATCCACAGCCTCGGCCCCGACCATCTCGCCACCCTGATCTACACCTCCGGCACCACCGGCAAGCCCAAGGGCGTGCGCCTGCCGCACTCGGCGTGGACCTACGAGGCTGCCGCGATCGACGCGCTGCACATGCTCACCGCCGACGATCTGCAGTATCTGTGGCTGCCGCTGTCGCACGTCTTCGGCAAGGTCCTGCTCACCCTGCCGCTGCAGATCGGCTTCCCCACCGCGGTCGACGGCCGCGTCGACAAGATCGTCGAGAACCTCGCGGTCGTCCGGCCCACCTTCATGGGTGCCGCCCCGCGCATCTTCGAGAAGGCCCACGCTCGCGTCGAGCACATGATGGAGGAGGAGGGCGGCGTCAAGAAGAAGATCTTCGACTGGGCCGTCGGTGTGGGCCGCAGCGTGTCCGAGGCGAAGCAGGCGGGCCGCTCCCCCGGCCTGCTCGACAACCTCCAGCACGCCCTCGCGGACAGACTGGTCTTCTCCACCATCCGCGAACGCTTCGGGGGCCGGCTGCGCTTCTTCATCTCCGGTTCCGCAGCGCTCAACCCCGACGTCGGCGAGTGGTTCGACGCGGTGGGCATCCCCGTGCTCGAGGGTTACGGCCTGACCGAGACCTCGGCGGCGACCTTCGTCAACCGCCCCTATGCCAACCGTCTCGGCACCGTCGGCTGGCCGGTTCCCGGCACCGAGGTGAAGATCGCCGAGGACGGCGAGGTGCTGGTCCGGGGACCGGGCGTGATGACCGGCTACCACAACCGCCCCGACGCGACGGCCGAGTCCCTCACCGAGGACGGCTGGTTCCACACCGGCGACATCGGCAACGTCGACGAGGACGGCTACCTGCGGATCACCGACCGCAAGAAGGACATGTTCAAGACGTCGCAGGGCAAGTACGTCGCCCCGTCGGCACTGGCCGCGACCTTCAAGGGCATCTGCCCCTACGCCTCCGAGCTCGTCGCCTACGGCGAGGGCAAGCCGTACTGCGTGGCGCTGGTGGGTCTCGACTCCGAATCGATCACCGAGTGGGCCGGCAGGAACGGTCTCGGGGACGCGTCGTTCGAGGAGATCGCCCGCCACGAGAAGACCCGCGAGTTGATCTCCGGATACATCGACGAGCTCAACCTGCAGCTCAACCGATGGGAGCAGGTCAAGAAGTTCTCGATCATCGATCGTGAGCTGTCGGTGGAGGCGGGGGACCTCACCCCGAGCATGAAACTTCGCAGAAGGGTCGTAGTGGACAGCTTCGCGACGGACCTCACACGTCTCTACGAGGAATGACGGCCTATTCTGGACCACATGAGTAGTGCACGACCGAATTTGCTGCAGCGCATCGGCTACATGGTCGGGCGACCGCTCCCCCCGGAGATGCAGGACTGGGTCCGCAACGACATCCTGGGCCCGGGCGGGATGCGGCGTTACCTGCTGCGGTGGAACCTTCCGGTCATCCCACTGCTCCTGTTCTTCCTGCTCATCCCGGGTCCGGTGTGGATCCCGCTGTCGATGATGCTGCTGCTGTTCCTGCCCTGGGTCTACTTCTCGGTGGCACTCATGCGCGTGTGGCAGCGGCACCGTCTCCAGCAGCACGGCCTCGATCCGGAACTGCTCAGCGCCAAGGCACAGGCCCGCGCGGCCCGCGAACGCGAGGACTACGAACGCCGCATGGGCCGCGTAGCCTGATCGGCCCTACCTGATCGGTTCTAGGAGAGCACCTCGACGAGGGTGGTCTCGTCCTCGGTCATGTACCGCTCGACACTGTCGAGGTGCTTGCGCCAGAACGCTTGTGCCGCTCCGGGTTCCCCGTCGCGCAGCAGTGTGACGAGCTTGCGGTTCGCGCGCAGTACGACGTCCGGTCCCGGACCGTCGGTGCGGGTGCGCTGCGAGATGAACAGGGCGGCGTGCGCGTCCATGATGTCGAGCAGCATTCCCGCGAGGACCTCGAGGGTGTCGTTGCCACCGAGTTCCATGATCGTGCGGTGCACCTCGGCGTCGTACTTCGCGAAGGCGTGCACATCGCCCGCGACCTCCTCGCCGCGTTCGACGACCTCGGCGAGCCGTTCGACGTTCCCGGCGGGACCGGTCGCGAGCAAGCCCACGGCCGACACCTCGATCTCGGTGCGAGCCCGGTAGACGTCCGCGAGGGCGACCCCGCGGTACTGCAGGAGCAGCCCGGTGTAGCGGGCGGCGGTGGAGCCGTCCGGTGCCTGCACCCGCGCCCCGCCGTGGGCGCCGCGCAGGACGGTGATGATGCCCTCGGACTCGAGGATACGGAACGCTTCGCGCAGCGTGGGCCGGGACACCCCGAACCGCTCCATGAGCGCGGCCTCGTTCGGCAGCGGGTCCCCCGCCTTCAGCTCGCCCGTGATGATCTGCCGACGGAGATTCGCAGCGATCAGTTCCCCGGCCTTGGGGACCCGGACAACTGTCGAACGGCCGTCGAGTGGCATGTCCCCATCCTGTACGTGTCGTGCGGAAAGCGTCGCGTAACGATACAAGAATCTACCGAATTCACCCCTTCGGCCCATCCCTGCCCGGAGCGGGACGGATCGGGCGGACACGGGCACCCGCAGAACACCGTACGCGCGTCCCATTTATCCTCGCACCATGAGCGACGCCATCGAATTCATCGCCACCGCCGACCTCGCCGACGAGATCGGCCCCGACATCCGCAGCTGCGACACGCAGTTCATCCAGTTCGGCGGCCGCACCGAGTTCGCCGGCCCCGTCACCACCATCCGCTGCTTCCAGGACAACCTGCTCGTCAAGCAGACCCTGTCCGAGCCGGGCAACGGCCGGGTGCTGGTCGTCGACGGCGGCGCCAGCATCCACACCGCCCTCGTCGGCGACATCATCGCCGGACGCGGTGTCGACAACGGCTGGGCCGGCGTCATCGTCAACGGCGCGGTCCGCGACTCCGCGATCCTGCGCACCCTCGACATCGGCATCAAGGCGCTCGGCACCAACCCGCGCAAGAGCACCCAGACCGGTTCGGGTGAGAAGGACGTCCCCGTCGAGATCGGCGGCGTGACCTTCAACCCCGGCGAGATCGTCTACAGCGACTCCGACGGCGTCGTCGTCCGCGCCGCGAACTGACGCTCCGAGAGCGCGGGTCGCGCCCCAGACGCTCCCGAGAGCGCGGGTCGCGTCCTACCCGTTCGCGACCCGCGCTCTCGCACCGGCGATCTCCACGACGTCGCCGACCTTCAGCTGACGGCCGCGCCGCACCTCGACCTCGCCGTTGACCGACACGAGGCCGTCGGCGATCACCTCCTTCGCTTCGGAACCCGACTCGATCAGGCTCGCCAGCTTCAGGAACTGGCCGAGACGGATCGACTCGTCGCGGATCGGAACATCGAAGGCATCGGACATGAGTGCCATTGTCCCCCACACTGGAATCCATGAGCCGTCCCGCCGTCGTCTGGTTCCGCCGCGACCTCCGGTTGCACGACCTGCCCACGCTGCTGTCGGCCTCCGACGCCGCCGACGAGGCGGTCGCGCTGTTCGTCCTCGACGACGCCCTGCTCCGCCCCTCGGGTCCGCGGCGGCGCGCCTTCCTCACGAACTGCCTACGGGCGCTCGACGACGACCTCGGCGGCCGCCTGCTCGTCGCGCAGGGTGATCCGGCGACGGTCGTGCCGGCCGTCGTCCGCGAGTTCGACGCCGCCGAGGTCCACATCAGTTCCGACCACGGCCCCTACGGGACGCGCCGCGACGAGGCGGTCGCCGAAGCCCTCCGCGACGTGCCACTGGTCGCGACAGGCTCCCCCTATGCCGTCACCCCCGGCCGGGTGACGAAACCCGACGGGTCGCCCTACAAGGTGTTCTCCGCGTTCCGCCGCGCCTGGAGCGAACACGGATGGCACTCCCCCGCTGTCACCGGCGCGGACACGATCGGCTGGATCGATCCGGGCGACACCGGCCTGCGTGTCCCCGTCCCCGAGGCCACCGTCGACTCGCTGCCCCCGGCCGGCGAGAAGGCCGCCCTGCGCCGCTGGCGCGAGTTCCGCGACGGCACCCTCGACCGCTACGCCACCGACCGCGACCGCCCCGCCTTCGACGGCACCAGCGGACTGTCGCCGTACCTGAAGTTCGGGTGCATCCACCCCCGCACCCTCCTGCACGACCTCCGGGACCGGAACAACGACGGCGCCGTCACCTTCCGCAGCGAACTCGCCTGGCGCGACTTCTACGCCGACGTCCTGTTCCACCGGCCGGAGACGGCCCGCACCAACTACAACGCCGATTTCGACGCGATCACCTACGACAGCGGCCCCGATGCCGACGAACTGTTCGCCGCGTGGTGCGAGGGCCGCACCGGTTTCCCCATCGTCGACGCCGGGATGCGCCAGCTCCTCGCCGAGGGCGTGATGCACAACCGCGTGCGCATGATCGTCGCGTCGTTCCTCACCAAGGACCTGCACCTGCCGTGGTGGCGCGGTGCCCGCCACTTCATGCGGTGTCTCGTCGACGGGGATCTCGCGTCCAATCAGCACAACTGGCAGTGGACGGCCGGGTGCGGCACCGACGCCGCCCCCTACTTCCGGGTGTTCAACCCCACCCGGCAGGGCGAGAAGTTCGATCCGACGGGTGAATACGTGCGCAGGTGGGTACCCGAGCTCCGGAACGTCGAGGGCTCCCGCGTGCACAGTCTGCCCGACGGTCCACCGGAAGGCTATCCGGAACCGATCGTCGACCACGCCCACGAACGTCGGGTCGCGCTGGACCGGTACGCACGTATCCGACCCCCACGTTGACAGATCGGCACGAGGAGACGCCATGTCCATCGAGTTCTCGAGCGTGATCCAGGCACCGCGCAAGGAGGTGTTCGACTGGCACTCGCGTCCCGGTGCGATCCGGCGGCTGCTGCCGCCCTGGCAGCCGATGGACGTCGTGACCGAGTCCGCCTCGCTCGAATCCGGCACCGCGGTCCTCGGATTGCCAGGCGGACTGCGCTGGGTCGCCCGACACGATCCCGAAGGCTACGACCCGCCTGCACGTTTCGTGGACGAGCTCGCCCACGCGGGCGTGATGTCGCAACCGGCCAGGCTGGTCGGGTCGTGGCGGCACGAGCACCGCTTCGAGGAGGCCGGTGAGTTCCGAACCCGTGTGATCGACCGGGTGGACACACCCGTGCCGGGCCGCCTGCTCACGCAGACCTTCCGTTACCGCCACCGCCAACTCGCCGACGACCTGGCGAGCCACCGCTGGTCCCACAACCAGGGGGTGCGGCCGGGCACCGTGGCGGTCACCGGCTCGAGCGGGCTCGTGGGCACCGCACTGACCGCCTTCCTCTCCACCGGCGACTACCGCGTGATCCGGCTGGTGCGCCACGAACCCCGCAGCGACGACGAACGCCGCTGGGACCCGGACGATCCCGCACCCGACCTGCTCGAGGGCGTCGACGCCGTCGTCCATCTCGCCGGGGCCTCGATCGCGGGCCGGTTCACCGACGACCACAAGGCCGCGATCCGCGGCAGCCGGATCGAACCGACCCGTCGTCTCGCCGAACTCGCCGCCCACACCCCCAACGGCCCGGCCACCTTCGTTTCCGCCTCCGCGATCGGCCTGTACGGCTACGACCGCGGCGACACCCCGCTGGACGAAGGATCGTCGCGCGGCGACGGATTCCTGGCCGACGTCGTCGCCGACTGGGAGGAAGCGACCCGTCCCGCCGAGAAGAAGGGACTGCGGGTCGTGCACGTGCGCACCGGCATCGTGCAGACCCCGCGCGGCGGCACCCTGCAGCTGATGCGCCCGCTCTTCGCGGCCGGGCTCGGCGGGCGGCTCGGCGACGGCCGGCAGTGGTTGTCGTGGATCGACATCGACGACCTCGTCGACGTCTACCACCGGGCCCTCGCCGATCCGGAGGTCTCCGGACCGGTGAACGCCGTTGCACCGCAACCGGTACGCAACGAGGAGTACACGCGAATCCTGGCCGCGGTACTGCACCGGCCCGCCCGGCTCCCGGTGCCCGGTTTCGGGCCGCGGCTGCTGCTCGGCGACGAGGGAGCACGGGAGTTGGCGGAGGCCAGCCAGTTCGTCGTCCCGAAGGTACTGATCGACCACGGGCACCGGTTCCGGCGTCCCGACCTCGAATCGTCGCTGCGGCACCAGCTCGGCCGGATCCTGGAGCAGCCGTGAGCGGGCTGCGGATCCTCGTCACGGGAGCCACCGGATACATCGGGGGCCGCCTGGCCCCGCGACTGCTCGAGGCCGGCCACCGCGTCCGGGTCCTGGTCCGCGATCCCCGCAAGTTGCAGGACGTGCCGTGGGCCGGCGACGTCGAGATCGTGCGCGGCGATCTCGGCGACCGCGGGTCGCTGGAGCAGGCGTGCCGCGACATCGACGTCGTGTACTACCTGGTGCACTCGATGGGCGGCAAGGAGGACTTCGTCGACGCCGAGAAGCAGGCCGCGCAGAACGTCGCCGAGGCGGCCCGCGACGGAGGGGTCTCGCGCATCGTGTATCTCGGTGGACTGCATCCCGATTCGGGCGAATTGTCGCCCCATCTGTACTCCCGTGCCCAGGTGGGGGCCATCCTCGTGGACTCGGGTGTGCCCACCCTCGTACTCCAGGCCGGTGTCGTGATCGGTTCGGGTTCGGCGTCGTTCGAGATGATCCGGCACCTGAGCAACCGGCTCCCCGTCATGACCACGCCGCGCTGGGTGGACAACCGGATCCAGCCGATCGCGGTGCGCGACGTGCTGCACTATCTCGTCGCCGCCGCCGACGCGCCCCTCGAACGCAGCGGCGCCTACGACATCGGCGGCCCGGACGTCCTGCGCTACGGCGAGATGATGCAGCAGTACGCGGAGGTCGCGGGACTGGCGAAGCGGCGAATCCTCGTACTACCCGTTCTCACACCGAAACTCGCGGGCCTGTGGATCGGTCTGGTGACGCCGATCCCGCCGGGGCTCGGCCGGTCGCTCATCGAATCGCTCTCCAACGACGCGGTGATGCGCAACCACGACATCGACGCGATCATCCCGCCCCCGGAGGAGGGACTGACCGGCTACCGCGACGCGGTGCGCCTGGCGCTGGGGCGGATCGAACGCGGCGAGGTGGAGACGACCTGGGCCGACGCCTCCCCCGTCGGCGCACCCGCCGATCCGCTGCCGTCGGACCCGGACTGGGCCGGCGAGGTCGTCTTCACCGACGAACGCAGCCTCGACTCCGATGCGTCACCCGAGGAGGTGTTCGCGACGATCGAGAGCATCGGCGGCGAGAACGGCTGGTATTCCTTCCCGCTGGCGTGGACGGTACGTGGCTGGCTCGACCGGTTCGCCGGTGGTGTCGGACCCAACCGCGGACGCCGTCATCCCCGCGTCCTGAACACCGGTGACGCCCTGGACTTCTGGCGGGTCGAGGAGATCCACCGTCCCGAACTGCTGCGGTTGCGGGCGGAGATGCGCGCACCCGGCGGGGCGTGGCTCGAATGGCGCGTCGAACCGCGGGAGGGCGGCCGGTCGCGGCTGCACCAGCGGGCCGTGTTCTTCCCCCGGGGCCTCGCCGGGCGGGCCTACTGGTACTCCCTGGTTCCCTTCCACGGCATCATCTTCCGCGGCATGCTCGAGAACATCGCCCACGCGGAACGCTGACCGCCACACACTTCGCCGTCCGCTGCAGCAATCGTTGCAGCGGACGGCGAAACGGTGAGCGGATGCGTCAGACCGTGCAGAGCGGACGGATCTCCTGCAGCCCCTCGGTGGTGGGTGAGGTGAGCATCAGGCACGAGTTGTACCCGTTCTCCTCGACGACGCGGCGGATCTCTTGCCAGACGGCCCGATCCACGACGGGCGACCGCGACAGCACGAACCCGGAGATCCGGGTCGGATCACCGACGAGCGCCCACGAGTAGTCGTCCGCGAGATACGAAACGATGTAGTTGCTCGGCCCGTCCAGGGAGTCCTGGAAGGGCACGCTCGGGAACGCCACGTGCAGCGAGGCGGTGTCGTTGATCCGGGCGTTACCCACGATCCCGCGACGCGCCCCCGTGATCGTGGTGCACGAGTTCTCCACCCGCACATCACGATCACCCTGGAGGGTGTAGAACGCTGTCGTGTCGCGGACGCAGTCGAGGTTGTACGGGGCCGGATTGGCGGCCAGCTGGTACCACTGCCCGACGTACCGGTTCACGTCCAGTTCCCCGACAGGGGTGAGGGGCGCTGCGGAGGCGGGGGCGGCGAACAGGAGCGCGCCCGCGGCGGCGATCGCCACCGCCGCGAGGCCCCGAATTCCGGATACACGCATGAAGTCCACCTTTCCGTGGATCCGATCGGTTACTGCGGAAGGAGCACGCCGTCGATCAGGTAGACGGTCGCGTTCTCGGTCTCGATACCCCCGCAGACGACGTTGGCGTCGTTGACCTTCCACATCTCGCCCTCACCGGTGACCTCGACCGTG
Source organism: Rhodococcus sp. Z13 (assembly GCF_025837095.1). NCBI lineage: Bacteria > Bacillati > Actinomycetota > Actinomycetes > Mycobacteriales > Nocardiaceae > Rhodococcus > Rhodococcus sacchari. Next base: position 97,524 of record NZ_CP107551.1, on the reverse strand, counting down.
CCGCCCTGGACGGTGGTCTGCGTGCCGGCGATGTCGGCGGGAGCGATCTCACCCGCGACGACGTGGTAGGTCAGGATGTCGGTCAGCATTGCCGAATCGGTCTTCAGCGTCTCGACGGTGGCCGGATCCAGGGCAGCGAAGGCGTCGTCGACCGGCGCGAACACGGTGAATTCTCCGTCGTTCAGCGTCTCGACGAGGTTCACATCGGGATTGAGCTGTCCCGACAGGGCCTGGGTCAGTGTGGTCAGCATCGGCACGTTCCCCGCGGCCTCGGCAACCGGCTGGTCCGCGAGTTCGCCGAGCGAGGCGGGGCCGGTGGGGTTGGCCGCCGCGTAGTCCGCGCACCCGGGTCCGACCGGCGCGGACGCCGGCGCGGCGGACGCGGAGGTGGTGGTCGTGGTGGTCTCCATCATCGTGGTCTCCTCCACGATGACGTCGGTGGTCTCGTCCGAGCCCGAATCGTCGGAGCACGCCGCGACACCCAGCAGGGAGATCGCGCCGATTCCGACGGCGGCCAGGCTCTTTCGCGCAGTGATGTTCATGGTTCGGTTCCCTTCGGGACGCGTGGCCTCGGCGGCCACGTCGATCGGGTGTGTCACCTGTCATTCGGCGCCGGTCCCGGGGCGGATGGGTCGGACCGGAAAAGAAATTTCGGGGACACGTCCCCGGGCCCGCACCCATCCGTTCGCCGACCGGTTCCGAATACCGGTCATGCACACCACCTCGGATCGCTCCCGGACCCACCTCCGAGTGCTACCCGGCGATCGCCCTCCCCACACCTGCCCGGTCCGGACGCACCCGGCCGGACGGGTCCGGTCCACGGCACCCTCGTATCGCGGCCGGTCGCGCGGACATGCACACTGTCCGGCGACCAGACCACGTGCCCGGGGGGAGACGCTCATGCTGTCCGACCTTCTCCGCGGTGCGGCGATGTTCGGGAGCGAGCTCGGCCTCGTGTCGGGTGAGGCCACGGCCGCCCCGGCGATCTACCGCACCTTCCTCCGCCGTACACCGGTGTCCGGCGACCGTCCCGCCCGCGAGCAGTACGGCTACGGCTGGGCGGTCGACGTCGACCGGTTGCCGGAGCTGCCCTGGTGGGCGCGTCCCTTCGCGCGGCTCGATCCGTGGGACCGCTTCACCGCGAGCCCATCCGACACCCTCCGTGCCGACACCTTTCGGGACCGGGTGGAGGGCCACCTCGCCGCCGAGGGACTGCGAGTGTCGGGCGGGCGGATCACGGCGCTGCTGGACATGCATCCGTCCGGCGACTCCGTGGATCTGTTCTGGTGTCACGAACCGGACGGGACCCCGGCCCACCTGCTCGTCGAGATCCACGACCGTCACGGGAGGTCCCACTGCCGCACGCTGCAGGTCGGCTGGAGCGACGTCGCCACCAGGCGGGGTGACGTCTTCGCCGTGTGCGTCGGGGTGCACCGGCCCGACGGCCGGGCGTTCACTGCGGCGATCAGCGGTGAACGGGTGCCCCTCACGCTCTCGGCGATCGTGCGGGGACGGACCGGGGCGGGGTGACGGTCGTGTCGGAGACGGTTGCCTTGAGCAGGGGCAATTGTCCGGCTAGGCTCTCATCCGATGAGCGGATCGAGCCGATGACCGGCGTCGGAGGCGACACCCACACCCTCGGTGAGTTGCTCTCCCGTGTCGCTCGTCAGGATCCCGCCGCGTTCGCGGAACTCTACGACGCCACGCGCAGCAGGGTGTACGGCATGGTGCTGCGCGTGCTCCGCGATCCCGGCTACAGCGCGGAGACCACGCAGGAGGTCTACCTCCAGGTCTGGCGGACGGCCGCGAACTTCGACCCGCGACAGGGTTCGGCGCTGGCCTGGATCATCACGCTGGCCCACCGCCGTGCCGTCGACCGGGTGCGCAGCGAACAGTCCGGAGCCGACCGGGAGGCGCACTACGGTTCGATCAGCGTCGACGCGGCCTTCGACTCGGTGAGCGAGGAGGTCGGCCGCCGCGAGGACCGCCGCCGCGTCAACGACTGTCTCGGTTCGCTCACCGACCTGCAGCGCCGCTCCGTGGAACTGGCCTACTACCGGGGACTCACGTACACCGAGGTGGCCGAAGAACTCTCGTCGCCCTTGCCGACCGTGAAGTCGCGCATCCGGGACGGGCTCAAACGACTGAAGAACTGTCTGGGGGTGACCACCGATGGCGAACGATGACTTCCGCGACCTGCTCGACATGGCGCCCGTGTTCGCTCTCGACGCCGTCACACCCGCCGAGCGCGAGGAGATCACCGCGCGCCTCGCCGCCGCCGACCCCGAGACCGCCGAGCGGTTCGCCGCCGAGGTCCGCGAGTATCGGGAGACCCTCGCCGCGATGTCCGCGGGCACCGCGACCGAGCCCTCGCCGGAACTCCGGGTGCGTCTGCTCGATCTGGTGCACGGCGAACTGTCCACCAGGGACGCGCCCGTGGAGCCACCGGTCCCGGCCGAGGCACCGTCCCCGGCCGAGGCACCGTCCCCGGCCGAGGACACACCTGCGCCTCCGGTCTCTCTCGACGAACGTCGCCGGGGCCGCCGCCGGAACTTCCTGCTGGCCGCCGCGGCCGCGGCGGTGGTGGCGATCGGCGGGGTCGTGGTGGCCTCGCAGTGGACGCAGACCGACCGGCCGACCACCGAGCGGGTCTTCGCCGCGGAGGACGTCCGGACGTCGTCGGGTGTGCTCGACGGGGGCGGGACCGCGACGGTGGTGTTCTCCAAGGAGGAGGACGCCGGTGTGCTGGTGATGAACAACGTCGCCCCGCCGAGCGAGGGCACCGTCTACCAGATGTGGCTGATCGGGCCGGACGGTCCGCAGCCCGCGGGCACGATGACACCGGAGGACGTCGCCCCGTCGACGACCGCGGTGCTCGAGGACATCTCCGGGGCCACGGCACTGGGGTTCAGCGTCGAGCCCGCGGGTGGATCGACGCAGCCGACGGCGATGTTCGCCCAGCTCCCCCTCGATTGACATGACCCGCGCACCGCGGAGGTCAGCGGCGGGTGCCGACGACCACGGTGGCGTCGAACTCCTCGGAGGACCGGATCCTCGCCTGGAGACCCATCCGGGTGACGAGGTCCGTGGCGGCGGCCGCCTGCTGTGCGGCGACCTCGACGAGCAACGCGCCGCCGGGCGCGAGCCAGTGCGGGGCCCCGGCGACGAGACGACGGTGGACGTCGAGACCGTCCGTGCCGCCGTCGAGGGCGTGCCGGGGTTCGCGGCAGCGGGCCTCACGCGGCATCGACGCGATCTGCCCGGTCGGCACGTACGGCGCGTTGGCGACGAGCACGTCGACGTGCCCGTACAGCCGTGCGGGCAGGGCGTCGTAGAGATCGCCGTCGAACACGCGGTGCGGTGGCAGGTTGAGCCGCGCGCAGCCCGTCGCGACCGGGTCGACGTCGGCGGCGTGCACCTCGCATCCGCCGACCGCGGCGGCGAGGGCCGCCGCCACGGCTCCGCAGCCACAGCACAGGTCCACGACCGTCGCGCCGGGGGCGGTGAGCTCGGCGGCGCAGTGGGCGAGGAACTCGGTGCGGCGCCGGGGCACGAACACCCCGGGCCGGATCACGAGGGTGAGGCCGCAGAAGGACACGCGGCCGAGGACGTGTTCGAGGGGCTCGCCGGAGACCCGCCGGGCCACGAACCGGTCGAGTTCGGCGTCGGTGCGGGCGGTCTCGCGGAGCAGTCGCGCTTCGTCCTCGGCGAAGACGCAGCCCGCGGCGCGCAGGGTGGCGACCAGGTCGGGCCGGTGGGCGGAGACCATGAGGCACCCTACCGCGTGAGTTCACTCACCTGTGGTGGATGGTTTCGCCCCGGGCGGGGTATCCGGACCGCGGTCACGAGGAGTGTTGTGGGCGCGAACGATCTCGAGCAGCAACCGGCGCAGGGTCGCCGGGTCGGACACCGCAACGGGCGAGGCACCGTCCGCGGTGTCGTCGCGTTCCACTTTCAGGGCCCGGTGATACTCGGCGAGACCGGCCGGGGTGATCTCCACCCGCATCCGGCGTTCGTCGTCGGGATCGACCGCGCGGGTGACGAACCCACCGCGCACGAGGTGGTCGACGGTCCGACTCATGGTCTGGTCGGTCACGCGGCAGGCGCGGGCCATCTCCCGCTGCGAGAGCGGTCTCTGCGCGACGGCGTGCAGGGCGATCACCCCGGCGTGGGTGAGTCCCCGCTGCCGCAGCGTCTGTTCCCAGGCCTGCTCGACGAGGCGGGCGGCGGTGGACAGCAACCGCCCGGTGGGCCAGGCGTCGAGGTCGTCCTCACCACTATCGTTCAGCACGCTGAATAATTTAGTGTCGATTCGTCAGCTCATGCCAGCAGGAGGAACCTTGAGCCCTGGAGAAAAATCGAGCCCCGGAGAAGATTCGGGTACTGCCACCGCACCCCCGAGATCGACCAGCAGATGGCGGTGGTTGCTGCCCGCCCTGCTGCTCGTCGTGTGGCTGCTCGCCGCCGGGGGCGGCGGTCCCTTCGCCGGCAAGCTCAACGAGGTCGCGTCCAACGACGCGAGCACCTTCCTCCCGGCCTCCGCCGAGTCCACCCGCGCCGACGAGCTGTACGCGCAGTTCAACGAGAGCGAGTTCATCCCCGCGATCGTCGTCGCCGAACGCGACGGCGGCATCACCCCGGACGACCTCGCCTTCCTCGCCACCGAATCCGCCGGTCCCCCGCCGATCCCGTCGGAGGACGGTGAGGCGGCGCAGATGATCGTGCCGCTCGACGCCTCCGGCGAGATCAAGGAGTCGGTCGAGGATCTGCGCACGGCACTCGAGGGCGCGCCGGAGGGGCTGACCGTCCACGTCACCGGCCCGGCGGGTCAGGCCGCCGACCTGTCGGCCGCGTTCGCCGGCATCGACGGGCTGCTGCTGCTCGTCGCGGGCGGTGTCGTCCTGGTCATCCTCGTCGTGGTCTACCGCAGCCCGATCCTGCCGTTCGTGGTGATCGTCTCGGCGGTCTTCGCGCTCGCACTGGCGAGCCTGATCGTGTACCTGCTCGCCGACGCCGGCACCATCGCGCTCAACGGCCAGAGCCAGGGCATCATGTTCATCCTGGTCTTCGGTGCCGCCACCGACTACGCCCTGCTGCTGGTCTCCCGCTTCCGCGAGGAACTGCGCATCGAGCAGGACAAGTACGCGGCGATGCGCGCCGCCCTGCGCGGTTCGATCGAGCCGATCGCGGCGTCGGCCGGCACCGTGATCCTCGGCGTGATGTGCCTGCTGCTGTCGGATCTGAACTCCAACCGCGGCCTCGGCCCGGTGGCCGCCATCGGCATCGCCACCTCGTTCCTCGCGTCGCTCACCTTCCTGCCCGCAGTGCTCGTGCTGCTCGGCCGGGCGGCGTTCTGGCCCAGCCGTCCCCGCTTCGAGCCCGGCACCGATCGCGACGACCTGCAGGGCTCGCACCGGTTCTGGGGCCGCATCGCGAACTTCGTGGGTTCCCGGCCGCGCCCGATCTGGATCGTGTGCAGCCTCGTGCTCGTCGCCTTCGCTCTGCTCGCCCCGCAGTTCAAGGCGAGCGGCGTCGCGTCGTCGGATCTGTTCCTGCTGCAGACCGATTCGAAGTCCGGCCAGGAGGTCCTCGGCGAGCACTTCGACGCCGGTACCGGTTCGCCCACCGTCGTCATCACCCGAGAGTCCGCGCTCGGCGACGTGCTCACGGCCACCGAGGGTGTCGAGGGCGTCACGACGGTGCAGCCCCTGCCCGGTCCCGACGGGGCACCGCGCGTGGTCGACGGGCTCGTCGCCGTGCAGGCCACCCTGTCCGATCCGGCCGACTCCCTCGCCGCCGAGGAGACGGTCGAGCGCATCCGCGAGGCCGTGGGCGGGGTGTCCGGCGCCGACGCGCTCGTCGGCGGGCCGACCGCCGTCGACCTCGACACGAAGGACACCGCGACCCGCGACCGCACCCTCATCATCCCGGTGGTGACGATCGTGGTGCTGCTCGTGCTCATCGTCCTGCTGCGGGCGATCGTGGCGCCGGTCCTGTTGATGCTCACGGTGATCGTCTCGTTCGCGGCGACCCTCGGTGTCTCCTCGCTGGTGTTCAACCACCTGTTCGGGTTCCCGGGTGCCGATCCGACGGTGCCGCTGTTCGGGTTCGTCTTCCTCGTGGCGCTGGGTATCGACTACAACATCTTCCTCATGACCCGCGTGCGGGAGGAGACGAAGAGGGTCGGTACCCGCGCCGGAACCCTGCGGGCGCTGACCGTCACCGGTGGTGTCATCACGTCCGCAGGAATCGTTCTGGCGGCCACCTTCTCCGCGCTGGCCGTGATCCCGCTGCTGTTCCTGGCGCAGATCGCGTTCATCGTGGCGTTCGGCGTGCTGCTCGACGCCCTGCTGGTGCGGACGCTGGTGGTCCCGGCGCTCACCATCGACGTCGGCAAGAAGGTCTGGTGGCCGAGTGCGCTCGCCCGCACCGAGCCGACGGAAACGGACGCCCCGGACGCGGGGACCCCCGCCGCCTCACGGCCCTGACACCCCTCGTCCGAACGACCCCCGAGCCGGAAATCCGTTCCGGCTCGGGGGTCGTTCGTCTCACCGGATGCGCTTCGGGGCGCTACCGTCTGAAGGCATGTCCGCGGATGTCACCGCCCCCGCCGAGCGTCCGAGTGCCACGGAAGCCGAGCGGCGCCCCGCCCGGCCGGCACCGGGCGACCGCGCCGGAGGTCGCCTGTCCTCGGTACCGCACGTCCTGGGTACCGTCCTGGGCGTCTACGCGCTGCTGATGGCCCTGTGGTCGATCTCGCCCACACTGCGCTACTGGATCCACGCGCCCCGCGAGTACGTCGACGAATACTATTTCGACGCCCCCGACACGAGCCTGTCGTTCGCGCTGGTGCTGGGCCTGCTCGCCGGTGCCCTCGCCGGACGCAAGCGCATCGCGTGGTGGGTCCTGACGATCTACACCGGCGGATGGGCGATCTCGAATCTCGTTCTGGCCGTCGTCGACCGCGATCCGCACCATCTGATCGCGCTGGTCGTGCACCTGGCGGTCGTGGCGCTGCTGCTGATGTCCTATCCCGAGTTCTTCACCCGGGTGCGGCGCGGCAACGTCTGGGCCGCGCTCGGGGTGCTCGTCGGCGGTCTCGTCGTCGGCACGCTCCTGGGATGGGGCCTGGTGGAGCTTTTCCCCGGCACCCTCCCCTCCTCCGACCGGTTCCTCTGGGCGCTCAACCGCGTCACCGCGCTGACCTTCGTGGACAACGACCAGTTCGGTGGCCGCCCGAACGGACTGGTGAACACGCTGCTCGGGCTGTTCGGGGCGCTCGCCCTGCTCGCCGCGGTCGTGGTGCTGTTCCGGTCGCAGCGGGCGAGCAATGCGCTCACCGGGAGCGACGAGTCCGCGATCCGCGGACTGCTCGCACACAGCGACGACTCGCTCGGTTACTTCGCGACCCGCCGCGACAAGGCGGTGGTCTTCGCACCGAGCGGCAAGGCCGCCGTCACCTACCGGGTGGAGCTCGGTGTCTGCCTGGCCAGCGGCGACCCCATCGGCAACCCCGAGGCGTGGCCGCACGCGATCGACGAATGGCTCGATCTCGCACGCGCGTACGGGTGGACCCCGGCCGTGATGGGCGCGAGCGAGGCCGGGGCGACGGCCTTCCACCGGGCGGGACTCGACGCGTTGCAGCTCGGCGACGAGGCGGTGCTGCACACCCGCGACTTCTCCCTCGCCGGCCGCGACATGCGCCCGGTCCGGCAGGCCGTGAACCGGGCCCGCAAACACGGTGTGACGGTGCGGATCATGCGTCACCGCGACCTGTCTCCCGCCGAGATGTCGGCGGTGATCCGGCGCGCCGAGGAGTGGCGCGACACCGAGAACGAACGCGGTTTCTCGATGGCACTGGGGCGTCTCGGCGACCCGCTCGACGGCGACTGCCTGCTCGTCGAGGCGGTCGCCGACGGCGAGGTCGTCGCGATGCTCTCGCTGGTGCCGTGGGGGCCCGACGGCATCTCGCTCGATCTCATGCGCCGCGACCCGCACGCCCCCAACGGTGTCGTCGAGACGATGGTGTCCGAGCTGGCGTCGCGCGGAGCCGAATTCGGTGTGGAGCGGATCTCACTGAACTTCGCCGTGTTCCGGTCCGTCTTCGAGGAGGGCGCCCGGATCGGTGCCGGCCCCATCCTGCGGATGTGGCGGTCGATCCTGCTGTTCTTCTCCCGCTGGTGGCAGCTCGAGGCGCTCTACCGTTCGAACGTGAAGTACCACCCCGAGTGGGTGCCGCGGTATCTGTGCTTCCGCGAGAACCGGCTCCTGCCGCGGGTCGCGCTCGCCTCCGCGATCGCCGAGGGATTCCTGACGCTGCCCACCTTCGGACGCCGGAACGGGCTCGCCCACACCGGTACCTACTCGTCCTTTCCCGGCGTCCGCGAGGCGCAGGCCCTGCACGACGACGGCAGCGCCCCCGACGACGAGGCCGAGGCGCTCGCACCGGCCTCCCACAAGCGGGAACGGCCCGAGCAGGTGCAGGTCCGCATGGACAAGCTGCAGCGGATCGTCGACCACGGGGTGGACCCCTATCCGGTGGCGCACCCGCCGACGCACACCGCCGCCGAGGCCGCCGCGGCGGTACCGGGCACGCAGGTGGTGGTGGCCGGGCGGCTGCTGCGGATCCGGGACTTCGGTGGGGTGCTGTTCGCGGTCCTGCGCGACTGGTCCGGTGACATCCAGATCCTCGTCGACCGCGGCCGGGTGGAGGGACGGCGGTTCCTGTTCGATCTCGGCGACCTCGTCGAGGTGTCCGGCGTGATGGGCCGCAGCCGCACCGGGGAGATCTCGGTGCTCGCCGACTCGTGGCGCATCGACGGCAAGTGCCTGCACCCGCTGCCCGACAAGTACCACGGTCTCGTCGACCCGGAAGCGAAGGTGCGGCAACGCTATCTGCACCTCGCGGTCGACACCGCCGCGCGCGACCATCTCGCGGCGCGCAGCGCGGTGGTGCGGGCGCTGCGCGACGAACTGCAGGCGCGGGGTTATCTCGAGGTGGAGACCCCGATCCTGCAGGCGGTGCACGGCGGCGCGAATGCCGCCCCGTTCGTCACCCACATCAACGCCTACGACGCCGATCTGTACCTGCGGATCGCCCCCGAGCTGTACCTGAAGCGGCTGTGCGTCGCGGGCATGGCAAAGGTCTTCGAGATCGGCCGGGTGTTCCGCAACGAGGGTGCGGATTTCAAGCACAATCCCGAGTTCACGATCCTCGAGGCGTACGAGGCGCACAGCGACTACGAGAAGATGCGGGTCGTCGCGCGGGAGCTGATCCAGGCCGCCGCCCGCGCGGCGCACGGCCGCGAGATCGTCCTGCGTCCCGGGCCCGACGGTACGCCGGTGGAGATCGACATCTCCGGTGAGTGGCCGGTCAAGCCGTTCTTCGACGCGATCTCCGAGGCGCTCGGGACGTTCGTCGACGCGCAGACCCCCGTCGACGTCCTGCGCCGCCTGTGCGACGAACACGAGATCCCCTACAACCCGGCCTGGGACGCCGGCGCGACCGCGCAGGAGATGTACGAGCACCTCGTCGAGTCGAAGACGGAATTCCCCACCTTCTACACCGATTTCCCGACGTCGGTGTCGCCGCTGACCCGCCCGCACCCGCACAAGCCGGGAGTCGCGGCGAAGTGGGATCTCGTGGCGTGGGGCGTCGAGCTCGGCACGGCCTACAGCGAACTCACCGATCCGCTCGACCAACGGGCGCGGCTCACCGAGCAGTCACTGCTCGCCGCGGGTGGCGACGAGGAGGCGATGGAGCTCGACGAGGACTTCCTCGAGGCCCTCGAATACGCGATGCCGCCCACGGGCGGGCTCGGGATGGGTGTGGACCGGATCGTGATGCTCGTCCTCGGGGGCAGCATCCGCGAGTCGCTGGCGTTCCCGTTCACCAGGCCGCGGCGCTCCTGAAGGGTGGTTTCACGTGAAACACCAGGACCTGGCATCGTGAGGTCGTGCAGCTACTCCTGATCCGTCATGCCGAGCCCACCAACGCCCGTGCCGAGACGGGGGTCGCCGACCCGCCGCTCACCGAGACCGGCCGACTCCAGGCCTCGCGGTTGCCGGACGCACTGTCGCCCTACCGGATCACCCGCCTGTTCTCGAGCCCGCAGCTGCGGGCTCTGCAGACCGCCGAACCGGTCGCGGAGGACCGGGGTCTGGCAGTGGAGAAGGTCGAGGAGATCGCCGAGTACGACTACGGGCACGACCACTACTTCACGATCGACGCCGCCAAGGACGTCGCACCCGAGGCGTACCAGCGCATCCTCGCCGGTCACCTGCCGCACTTCGTCGACGAGGACGCCTTCCGCACCCGCGTGCGGCAGGGGATCGACCGGGTCGTGGAGACCTGCGACCACGCCGAGACCGTCGCCCTGTTCGTCCACGGCGGGGTCGTGAACATCGTGCTGCAGGAACTGCTGGACATGCCCCGGCCCCTGATGTTCCCCATCGAGTACGCGTCGGTGACGCGCATCCTCGTCTCCCGCACCGGCGCGCGGCGTGTGGCGTCGATCAACGAGACCGGGCACGTGCGCGACACCCTGCGCGTCTGAGCGAGGGTCAGCGAGCGGCGCGGGCGAGGAGGTCGCGGGCCTCGGTGCGGCCGTCGAGCAGCCGGGAGGTACGGCGCCGGATCCGCCACCGGCCGCCGGCCCGCACCAGCTCGAACCGGTTGGCGCTCACCCGCCACACCCGGAACGAGTCCGAGCCGGCGTCGCGGCGCAGCAGCAGAGAGTGGCAGGTCGCGACCGCGGTGTCGCCGTCGACACGGATGTGCACCGGATCGAGGAGGTGGCCGCAGCCTCCCTCGATGTAGTCCTGGTGCGGCCGCGTGCGCACCATCTCCATGATGGCGTCGCGGCCCTCCATCACCCGCACGTCGACGTCGTAGACGGCGTCCTGCGTCCACAACTCCCCCACCGCGTCGGCGTCACCGGCGTCGACCGCGGGACCGTAGGCCGTGAGCACGGCGTGGATCGCCTGCGTGTCCTCCACGAGTCGCAGGCGGTCCTCGAGGAGTTGCAGGCGTTCGAGGAGAGCGGCGGTGTCGGTCATCTCGATCCTTCCGGAGGGTCGCGGGATGCCTCCGGTTCTACCGGCCCACCGCGCGGCTCCCCGGGCGCCGTCCCGGTCACCGGAAAACCGGATCGCTCGACTCCACGACGCGCGTAGAACGGGAAGGACCGTTCCACCGCCGAAGGTGCCCGAGCCGAAAGTGCCGAGACGACCATGACCGACGCCGCCTCCCCCCTCTTCCGGCCCCTGGCCGTGCGTTCGCTGCAACTGCCGAACCGCATCGTGATGTCGCCGATGACCCGCTCGCACTCCCCGAACGGAGTGCCCGGACCCGACGTCGCGGAGTACTACCGGCGCCGCGCAGCCGGCGGCACGGGACTGATCGTCACCGAGGGTGTCGCCATCGACCATCCGACCGCGGTGGACAACCCGCGCGTCCCCCACATGTACGGCGACGCGGCCCTCGAGGGCTGGCGGCGCGTCGTCGACGCCGTGCACGCCGAGGGCGGCCGGATCGTCCCGCAACTCTGGCACGTCGGCCCCCTGTGGGGAGCGATGAACCCGAAGGCCGATCCCACGCTCGTCCCGATGCGGCCGTCCGGTGTGTGGGGGCAGGTGGGGGTCACCTCCTACGGCGAGGAGTACGTCACCCGCGCCTCGGAACCCACCCGGGCCATGACCGAGGAGGACATCGAGCAGGTGATCGCCGCCTACGCGAGCGCGGCGGCCGCCGCCGCGGAGGTCGGCTTCGACGGTATCGCGCTGCACGGCGGCCACGGCTACCTGCTCGACTCCTTCCTGTGGGACCGGACCAACCTGCGCGACGACGAATGGGGCGGCGACCTCGAACGACGCTCCCGCTTCCCCGCTACGGTGGTCGCGGTGATCCGGTCGGCGATCGACCCGGGCCTGCCGATCCTCTACCGTTTCTCCCAGCACAAGCAGCAGGACTACACGGCGCGCATCGCCGAGAGCCCCGAGGAACTCGGGGCCCTGCTGACACCCCTGGCGCGCGCCGGGGTCGACGTCTTCGACGCGAGCATCCGCCGCTTCGAGACCCCCGCCTTCGAGGGCAGCGACCTGAGCCTGGCGGGATGGGCGAAGAAGGTCACCGGGACCCTGTCCATGGCGGTGGGCGGTGTCGGGATCGGCACGACCCTGCGGGAGAACCGTGCCACCGGGGCCGCCCCCACCCGCAACAACGTCCCCGAACTCGAACGCCGTATGGATGACGGCGAGTTCGACCTCGTCGCCATCGGCCGCCTGCATCTCGCCGATCCGGCGCTGGCGGCCACCCTGCGCCGGGGCGGTCCCCTGCCGGAGTTCGACCGGACCGTCCACGAAACCACCCTGACCTGACGCGACCGTGATCTTGCCGACGGACATTGGTACGGTCGCCGCCGGAGGTGGCACCGGATGGATTCGGACAGGATCGACGAACTCGTGCGCAGGGGCCTGCGGACCCGGGAGGAGCTCGAAGCCGTCCTCGGCAGCCCGCATCCGGGCATCGTCGACAAGGCACGACCGCACCTGACGCCGCTGATCAGGGAGTTCCTGTCGCTCGCCCGGTTCTTCACGATCGCCACGGCCGACGCCGCGGGCAACTGCGACTGCTCGCCGCGCGGCGATCTCGAGTCGTCGGTGCTGGTGCTCGACGACCACACCATCGTGCTGCCGGACCGGCCGGGCAACCGCCGCGCCGACTCGTACCGCAACATTCTCGAGAACCCGCACGTCGGACTGCTGTTCTTCGTCCCCGGCGACGAGGAGGTGCTGCGGATCAACGGGCGGGCGACGCTGTCGGACGACCCCGAACTGCTCGAGCGGATGTCGCTGCAGGGCCGGCCGGCACAGCTGGCGGTGATCGTGCGGATCGACGAGGTGTTCCTGCACTGCGCGCGGGCACTGCTGCGGGCGAAGCTGTGGGATCCGTCCACCTATCCGGAACGCGCGCTCGTGCCGTCGATGCGCGACATGCACGCCGAGCTGGTGGCGATCGACGTCCCGGCCGACGCCGAGCCCGGCAAACGCGAGCTGTATCGCGAATATCTCTACTGATTCTCCCGCCGTGTGCGTCACGATGGTCGGGTGAGCCCACGGATCGCACAGATACGCCGCTGGCGCGCGGGTGCCGCGGTGCGGGCACGGCTGCGCGACCTCACCGGCACCCTCGTCGTGGTCACCGGCGGTGCGAGCGGTATCGGCCGTGCGGCGGCCCGGGCGTTCGCCGCCGAGGGCGCCATCGTGGTCGTCGCCGACAAGGATCTCGACGGTGCCCGCGAGACCGTCGCGCTGATCGACATCCCACCGCCCACCGCGGGTGGTTCCACCGCGGTCTTCGGCGGCGGTGCCCACGCCTACCGGGTCGACGTCGCCGACGAGCAGCAGGTCCGCGAGTTCGCGCGGACCGTCCGCGACCGGCACGGCGTTCCCGACGTGCTGGTCAACAACGCCGGGATCGGCGTGATCGGGGCGTTCGCCGACACCCCGCAGAGCACCTTCGAGCACGTCATGGGCGTGAACTTCTGGGGCGTGGTGTACGGCTGCCGCGTGTTCTCCGAGCAGATGATCGAACGCGGGACGGGCGGGCACATCGTCAACGTGTCGTCGGCGGCCGCCTTCATGCCGCAACGCGATCTCGCCGCCTACTCCACGAGCAAGGCCGCGGTGTTCATGTTGTCGGAGTGTCTGAGGGCCGAACTGCTCGAGCACGGGATCGGGGTGACCGTGGTGTGCCCGGACCTGGTGGACACCGACCTGACCCGCACCACCGAGTACGTCGCCCCGAGCAACGAACTGCGCAGTGCACGACGCCGACGCACCCTCGCGATGTACCGGCGGCTGCACATCCCACCCGAGAAGGTGGCCGATGCGATCGTGGGGGCGGTGCGCCACAACCGTCCGGTCGTCACCGTCGCCCCCGGCGCGAAGATCCGGAAGTGGTTGATGCGCTTCGCACCCCGCGTCATGCGGGTCGGTGCCCGGTTCGACATCGGGCGGTGACCGCGACGGTCGTGCGCGCCGCGGTCACCGGCCGGGTCAGGCCTTCGAGGCGATCCAGTCGTGCAGCCACCGCGTGGCCGTGGTGCCGTGGCCGTCGACCACGTAGCGCGAGTAGTCCTGGTGCACCTGCGACTGGTAGAAGGTGCGGAGCTGCACCTCCCGCTGCCGGTTCGCCTCCGGGCTGAGCTGCAACTGCAGCATCGGCAGGCCACCGGCCGCCATGATGTCGTTGTAGAGCGTGGTGGCCTCGTTGCGGTACTTCTCGAGCTTGTCCATCGGGCTGCCCGCCGAGATCGCGAGGAAACCTGCGAGCCGGGTGACGAAGTCCTCGCGCGGGGTCGAGCAGTACAGATCGCCCACCGCGCAGATGGTGCGCACGTTGGGGGTGACGAAACCGAAACCTCCCGCACGCGCGCCGCCCGCACCGGTGCCGGGGACGGGTGCACCCACGAGCGGGTCGAGTTCACCGCGCCGGGGATCGGAGAGCAGGCCCACGGCGACGAGCCGGTGCGGCCCGACGACCCCGAGGCCGGTACCGATCTCGGCTGCGAGATCGCCTGCGGCATCGGCACCTTGGCTGTATCCGACGATCGCGAAGTTGGTGGACGGGCATTGCGCCGCGGTGGCGGCGATGATGCCGCGGGCGTTGTCGATCGCCCGGTTGCGCGACAGGGCGTAGATGTCGCCCTCCCACGGGAAGGCGGTGGCCGGGTACGCGACGTAGTCGACGCGGGTGCCGGCGGGTAATCCGGACGTGACCTGCGCCAGCATCCCGTTGCCCCGGCCCGGATCGGGGGTGTTCGAGGTCTCCCAGGTGCCGGGGATCGCCACGACGTTCAACGTCGGACATCCTGCCGGATTCGCCTGTGCCACAGGAATTGCCATGAACATCGCCGCGCAGGCCGCCACCGTTGAGGCCACGGTGGCCCACACCTTCTTCATCATCGTCACTGCTGCCCCGAACTCTAGTCGTGCCGTTCCTCCCCAGGAATTGTCGGTTAGAAGGATGACACACTTGTGAACCGGACGTGACACGTTGGAGTCCGAAAAGTTGCACCAGCGGTGTACGGGAGCAGCTATCCTGCCCTACCCGCGGACGACGAAGACCTGTCCCCCGCCGATGTTGGTCACGAAGACGTTGCCCGTGCCGTACTCGATCGCGGTGTAGGGCGAGGGCCGCTCCACGACGTTCGACCACGGCCCCGCAGCCGAATCGGTGACGACGATGTCGGGCCCGAAGAAGTTGGTGACGTAGACGTTTCCGGTGAACGGGTCGGTGACGACGGCTCCCGGAGGCGGCGGGGGCGGCGCCGGCAGGAGATCGGGTGCGACCACCCGGTCGACGACGGTCACCCCGCCCGTGCCGATGTTGGTGACGTAGACCCCGTCGTCACCGGCGTCGAGGATCATCTCGGGCATCGTGATGTCCGCGGCCGGTTCGGCGGTCTCGGCGGCCACGGGTTGCGGACGCACCTCGGTGCGGTGCACCGTGACGGCCCCGGTGCCGACGTTCGTGACCGCGACGTTGCCCAGTCCCCCGTCGACCCGCATCTCGACGAGCGCCGTGGAGACCTCCGTGCGGCCGGGGACCCGGCCCGCGGGATGGGTGACCGTCACCGCGCCGGGACCGACGTTGGTGATGCACGCGTTGCCGACGCCGGCCTGCACCCCGAGCAGACGCATGCCGTCGAACCCGAAGATCGGCGGGACGGGATCGGCGCCGTCCACCCGGATCCGACCGCCGCCGTTGCGGACGCAGTCGACGGGCGCCTGGTCGAGCGGGGGCACCGGGATCTGCTCGGCGAACCGTTCGGCGGGGAACTGTTCGGCGGGGAACTGTTCGGCCGGGAACTGTTCGGCCGGGAACTGGGGAATCAGGTCCGCGGGAAACTGCGGAAGCAGGTCCGCGGGAAACTGCGGAAGCAGGTCCGCGGGAAACTGCGGAAGCAGGTCCGTGGGGAACTGCGGGATCAGGTCGGCCGGGGCCGGCAGCACGGGCTCGGCGGCGGCCGACGGGGCCGCTGCCACGGCAGCTGCGGCAACCCCCGCCCCCATCACGACCGCCGCCCATGCCCGTCTCGTAGCCGTCATGCGCAGAACCATAACGGCTACAGGGCCTCACAGCACGGAAATGTCACAGACCCAGTGCGTGTTCCGGCCGGTCCGCGGTCCGCCAACCCGGGATCTCCGAACCCGACGCCCACGTCGAGTGCGTCCCGGAGCTGATCCGCTCGGGCAGACGCATGCGTGCGATCGGGCCGTCGGTGAGCCGCTGCGCGTCGAAGACCAGGCATTCCGAGAGGTCGCGGTTCATGTCGACGGTCAGGGTGACGAGATAGCCGTCGTCCTCGCCCGTGGACCCGATCCGCGGTGCCATCACCGTCTCACTGCCGAACACGCCGTCGCCCAGCGGGTAGTACTCCTCGGCACCCGTTACGGTGTCGTGCTTGACGAGACCGTCGAACAGGAACTTGCCGGGCACCCCGGTGGGAGCGTAGACGTAACGGTTCCTCCTGCCGGAGTGCTGGGGATTGATCATGCCGAACTCGGTGATCCGCTCCGAGAGCCGTTCCTCGGTCACCTTGCCCGTACGCATGTTCAGGCGCCAGCGGTGCAGGTGGGTTCCCATGTGGTCGAGGGCCAGGAAACGGAACATGCGGTCGTAGAGCGAGCCGGTGCCGGGATCCGGCGGCTCCGGGGTCTCCTGGTGGAAGCCCTCGAGGACGACCTCGTCGCCCTCCTCGTAGGCGTTGGTCCAGTGCAGGACGTAGGTCGGTTCCGCCTCGAACCAGACGATCTCGCTGCCGTCCCCTCGCCGCGGGAGGACACCGAGACGCATCGGCAGGTGGGGGTGGAAACGGGAGACGTACTTCCCGACCGCGAGGGCCTCGGGGAGCCAGAACAACGGGCAGTCGTTGAGGATCGCGTAGTTCTCGGTGAACGCCATGTCGTGGGGCAGACGCGGACCGGGAAGCTGGATACCCGTGTAGTGGACGAGCTTGTCCGAAGCGTCGACCACGCCGTAGTGCATGTACGGTGCGTCGGTGCCGTAGTTGAAGAACAGCATCTCGCCGGTGTGCGGATCGACCTTCGGGTGCGCGGACACACCGAGATCCGACGGGAAGTCGCCGCCCCACTCGGCCTTGCCGAGGGTGTCGAGCGAGAACGGGTCGAGCCGGTAGAGATCGCCGCACTGCCAGAAGCTGGTGAGCGCCACACCGTTGTGGACGACGACGTCGGTGCTCGAGGCGTCCTTCATCCGGCCCCGGGCGCCCCAGCCGTCCTGACGTTCCGACTTCGCCGGGTTCTCCGCGATCCCTGCCCACAGCCCGCGCCCGGCCTCCTGTTCGGCGAGGAAACCGTCGGTCTTGACGAACCTGTTGCGGTAGAAGGCCTTTCCGTCCCGGAATCCGACGAGGTGCACCATCCCGTCGCCGTCGAAGGGGTGGTACAGGCCCTGCTGGGCCGGGTGCACCGGATTCTCGGTGTTCCGGATGTACACGCCGTCCAGGTCGTCGGGCAGCTCTCCGATCACGTCCAGGTCGTCGGCACGATGCTCGGTGGTCTGCGGCCGCCAGGGGCCGGTGCGATAGGGGTGGTCGTCGTCGGCGGAGAGCGTGGACAGCGCCCGGCCGAGGATCTCGAGTTCCATCGATACTCCTTGGGGTCAGCCGATGATCAGGGATACGGTGGTAGTCGTACTGCCGCCGATGTTGAGCGTGGCCGCACGCCGGGCCCCGTCGACCTGGTAGCCACCGGCGGTGCCGGTGACCTGCCGGTGGCAGTCGAGCGCCATGCGCACGCCGGTCGCGCCGACGGGATGCCCGCCGCCGAGGAGGCCGCCGCTGGGGTTGACCGGCAGACGGCCGCCGATCTCGAGGTCGCCGGATTCGACGGCGCGCCAGCTCTCCCCCGGCGGGGTGAGACCGAAGTGGTCGATAGCGAGGTACTCGCTGATGCTGAAGCAGTCGTGCGTCTCGACGAGATCGAGGTCGTCGACGCGGTCGATGCCGGCGCGGCCGAAGGCGTCCTCGACGGTGGCCCGCAGGTGCGGGAACATCAGGCCGTCGGCCGAACTGCGGGCGAGCTTGTCCTCGAGGCCGAGCCCGACGGTGCGGTGGCCCCAGCCGAGGATCCGCGAACGGGCCCGCGAGTCGAAGCCGGGGTGGCGGGCCACGTAACGGTCGCTGACGAGCACGAGTCCCGCGGCGCCGTCGGTGAGCGGACCGCAGTCGATCCGGCGCAGGCTGCCCTCGACGATCGGGTTGGCGGTGTCGTCGGCGGTGAAGCACTCCGGCGCGTAGTCGCGGATGCGGGTCTGCGCGCGGGGATTGCGGCGCGCGTTGCGGATGTTCAGTTCGGAGATCGCCCACAGGTGGGCGTGGTCCAGCCCGTGGCGGGCCGAGTACTCGTCGGCGATGCGGGCGAACATGTAGGGCCAGATGTACTTCGCGTCCTGTCCCTCGTGCCCGACCCAGGAGGCGGGGCTCATGTAGTTCGTCCCGATGTCGCCGGGCACGGACTTCTCGATCTCCACGCCGAGGACGAGTGCGCAGTCGTAGCGGCCGGATTCGAGGTCGGCCATCGCGGCGAGGATCGCGAGCGAACCGGACGCGCACGCGCCCTCGTGACGGCTCGCGGGTACGTGCCACAGTTCGGGGATCACCGAGGCGGGCATCGCGCCGAGATGTCCCTGCCCGGTGTACAGCTGCCCGAAGGCGTTGCCGACGTGGACGACGTCCACCTCGTCGGGTTCGATGCCGGCGTCCGCGAGGGTTGCTCGCGCGACCTCGGCGGTGAGGTCGCCGATGTCGAGGCCCTCCCGGGTGACGTTCCGCGCGAAGTCGGTCTGGTGACCACCGGCGATCCACACCTGGGTCGATGTCATGTCGTCTCGCTTTCCGTATCCGGTCGACGTGGCGAGGTTCGATGTTGGAGAGTGGGTCCCTGCGGGGCACCGCCCCGCCGCACCATTTAGTACAGTTATTGAAGCATTTAGCTGCGCGGCTCGCAAGAGTCGCGCGCGAGGAGGGCCGGACGTGTACCGCACCGATGCAGCACCGAAGGACGATGCGGCACCGAAGGACACCGGCGCGACGTCGGCCGTCAATCCGCTCGCGGCGACACTCGACCTCCTCGGCGACCGGCTGACGCTGGCCCTGCTCGGGCACGCCTTCGTGAGCGGCGCGACCCGCTTCAACCGCTGGCTCGAACTGACCGGCGCCCCGTCCTCGGTGCTGTCCGACCGGCTGAACGCCCTCACGGAGGCGGGGGTCCTGGAGCGGTCACCCCAGTCCGAGGGCTCCGACCGCCACGACTACCTGCTCACCGAGCTGGGCCGCGCCACCTGGCCGATCCTCGTGTGCATCTGGGGCTGGCAGCGGGAGTGGACCGCCGAGGGGGCCTGGCAACCCGATCTCGTCCACGATCCGTGCGGCCACCGCGGACCCGCGATCGTGCGCTGCGGGACGTGCCACGCCCCGGTGACCGCCCACGAGACCGACATCGACATGGACGCCGAGGCGGTCTGGACGGTGACCTCGGGCGCGCGACGCCGGTCCAAGCGGGGGCCGGCACGCGGCGCAGCCGACGAGGACATCCAGTTCAACGCCGTCATGGAGGCTCTCGGCGACCGATGGAGCGGCGCGATCACGGGACTCGCCCTGGCCGGAACCCGCCGCTTCGCCCGGTTCCGGTCGGCACTCGACATCTCCCCCACGACCCTCACGGACCGGCTCGGGCGGTTGTGCGAGGCACGCATCCTGGAGCGGCCCGACGACTCCGGCCGTGAGTACCGCCTGACCCACCGCGGCCGTGCGCTGTTCGGAGTATTCGTCTTCCTGATCCGCTGGTCCGTGCTGGCCTTCCCCCAGATTCCCGGTCCTCTGCGGGTTCGTCACCTGACCTGCGGAAATCTGCTGATTCCCGAACTGCAGTGCCGGGGCTGCGACGGTCCTGTCGATCCGGTCTCGGCGCGCCTCGAGCCGATCGCGCCGCCTCCCCGGTCGGTGGCCGCCACCCCGCGGTCTTGACAGCATCCGACACCGGCCGGTATCACTTCGGTATCTGTAGTGACTGCCGTCACCACACCACCGTACGCCGGAGTCGATAACCGTGAACAGCAGCAAACCCGCATACATCTACGACGCCGTCCGGCTCCCCCGGGCCCGCGTGCGCAGGAGCGGCGGCACCCTCGCCGGGACCCGGCCCGTCGAAATGGTCGCCCACCTGCTCGAGGCGCTCGACGAACGGTGCGGGGCGTCCGAGGTCGTCGACGACGTGCTCCTCGGCATCAGTACCGTCACCGGCGAGCAGTCCGGCAACATCGCCCGTGCCGCGGTGCAGTGGGCGGGCTGGCCCGATCATGTCCCCGGTGGCGTGGTCTCCCGGATGTGCTGCTCCGGACTCGACGCCGTGGAGACGGGGGCGATGCGGGTGTCGGCGGGTGCCGCTCGTGCGGTGGTCGCGGGTGGGGTCGAATCGATGTCGCGGGTACCGATGTTCGCGGACTCACCGCCGATCGCCGCTGATCCGGACCTCGGTGAACGTACCGGTTTCGTCACCATCGGCGTGTCCGCCGATCTCACCGCCGCCCGTTACGGTTTCGGCCGGGACCTACTCGATTCCTACGCCGTGGCCTCGCACGGACGCGCCGCCCAGGCGCCGGCTCTCCCCTCCGTGGTCTCCCTGAAGGCCGGTGACGTCGCCCTCGACTCGGACGAAGGAGCCCGCCCCGACGTCACGCTCGAGGAACTCGCGGCACTCCCCGCACTCTTCGGTGACGATCCCTCCTGGGAGCGGGTGGTCCGCCGTCTGCCCGGCGCCCCGCGCCCGGTGGAGGGCCTCCATACCGTCGCCACCGCACCGCAACTCGCCGACGGGGCGTCCGCCGTACTGATCGGTGACGCCGAGACCGGGGAGAGACTGGCGCGGAAGCCGCGCGCACGGATCGTCGGCACCGCCCAGACCGCCGTCCGGTCACCGCTTCTCACCGCCCCCGTCGACGCTTCCAAGCGGGCCCTCGAGCGGGCCGGGATCTCGGCACGGGATCTCGACGTCGTCGAGGCCAACGAGTCGTTCGCGGTCACGCCGCTCATGATGATCGAGGAACTGGACCTGGACCCGGCCTGCGTCAATGCTTTCGGTGGCGCCCTGGCGGTCGGTCATCCGCTCGGTGCCACCGGCGGCATCCTCGTCGCCCAGGCCCTCGATCGGCTCGAGCGGACCGGCGGTGAACACGCTCTCGTCACGATTCCCGCCGCCCTCGGTCTCGGCGCGAGCCTCGTCCTGCGCCGCGTCTGAGCGGATACGGCATTCCTCCCCCGAATCGGATACTCCTGAGAAAGGCCGATCGATGTCCCAGCTGTCCACGACCCGTTCACGTCGTCGTTGTCACCCCGCCGACAAGGTTGCCGATCATCTGGCACGTGGCCTGTGGCGACCCGAGACGGTGACGGATCTGTTCGCCTCCTGGGTGGAGCGCCGGCCCGACCGGACCGCCACGACCGATCCCTCCAATCTCGGGGATCTGACCGGCGCGGCACCGCGGTCGCTGACCTGGCGCGAGCTCGACGACCACGTCCGGCAGATCGCAGCCGTGCTGTTCGCACACGGTATCCGCACGAACGACGTGGTGGCCGTACAGGTTCCGAACTCGGTGTCGCTGGTCGCGACCTATCTCGCACTGTGGCGTCTCGGCGCCGTCGCGACGCCGATGCCCACCTCCTACCGTCGCCACGAGTTGTCCGGCATCGTCGCCGCCACGAAGGCGGTGGCCGTGGTGACCGTCGGACGGCTCGGCGACCGGGAGTTCGCGGCCGACGCCCTCGGGCTCGTCGGTGAACACGACGGTCTGCGTACGGTCTTCGCGTTCGGCCCGCACGTGCCCGACGGCGCGGTGGAGATCGGGGACGTGCCGGTTCCGGCGGAGCAGGCCGCCGAGGCCGACGCCCGTGCCGCCGGTCTCGAGCACACGGTCAACGACGAGATCACCATCTGCTGGACCAGCGGAACCGAGTCCGCCCCCAAGGGGATCCCGAGGTGCCACGCCGACTGGCTCGCCGTGGGCTACGGCGTCCAGGACGCGATGGAGACGGACGAGGACTCGGTCCTGCTCAATCCCTTCCCGCTGGTGAACATGGCCGGTTTCGCGGCCGCGCTGCTGCCCTGGCTGATCGGGGGCGGGCATCTCGTCCATCACCACCCGCTCGATATCGGGGTCTACCTGGCCCAGATCCAGCAGCACCGGGCCACCCACACCATCACGGCCCCGGCGATCCTGACGATGCTGCTGCAGAACGACAAGCTCCGCAACACCTTCGACCTGTCGTCGCTGCAGCGTGTCGGCGCCGGCGGCGCACCCCTGGCTCCGTCCGTCGTCGCGGCGTGGCAGAACGACCACGGCATCGAGGTGATCAACTTCTTCGGATCCAACGAGGGCCTCTGCCTGCTCGGTGCACCCAACGACATCCCCGATCCCGAACTGCGTGCCGAGCACCTCCCCAACTACGCGGCGCGGGAAAAGGAGTGGGTCGCCCACCTCGCCCGCCACACCGAGGTGAAGCTGGTCGATCCCGAGACGGGAGAGATCGTCACCTCGACCGGTGGCCGCGGCGAGCTGCGGCTGAAGGGACCGACGGTGTTCGCCGGATATCTCGAGGGCACCGCCGCGTCGTCACCGTTCGACGAGGACGGATTCCTCTGCAGCGGAGACGTGTTCGAACTCTGTGGCGAGAACGGCGAATACCTGCGGTTCGTCGACCGCATCAAGGAGATCATCATCCGCGGCGGCATGAACATCGCGCCCGCGGAGGTCGAGGGACTGCTGCAGGAACATCCTGCCGTCGCGGAGGTCGCGGTCGTGGGCGTCCCCGACGAGGTCCTCGGTGAGAAGTGCTGCGCCGTCGTGGTTCCGGCCGAAGGTGCGAACCCGACGCTGGAGGACCTCGTCGAGCATCTCCGTCGTCACGACGTCGCATCGTTCAAGCTGCCCGAGCAACTGCGGATCGTGGACACGCTGCCCCGCAACGCCGTCGGGAAACTGCTGCGCCGCCACATCCGCACCGAACTGCTGGAGACCGAGCGGTGACCGTCACGTCCCGACCCGACCGTACGGCCCTGCTCGCGGGGCTCCGGCTGCCGGTCGTCGCGGCACCGATGTTCCTGATCTCCGGTCCCGATCTCGTGATCGCCGCCGCCGCATCGGGAATCGTGGGAGCGTTCCCGACACCGAACTGCCGGACGACCGCGGAACTCGACACGTGGATGGGCACGATCTCGGACGGGCTCGCCTCCGCGGGCGCACCCGCGGCCCCGTGGGCGGTGAATCTCGTGACCCACCGCACCAACGCCCGTCTCGCCGACGATCTCCGACTGGTCGCGGAATACCGCCCGCCCGTGGTCATCACGGCTCTCGGTTCCCCGGAGCCGGTCATGGACACGGTCAAGGGGTACGGCGGCCTGGTGCTGGCGGACGTGGCGTCGGTGCGTCTCGCCCACAAGGCCGCCGGGTTCGGTGTCGACGGGCTGGCCTGCATCTCGGCCGGGGCCGGCGGGCACACCGGTCACCTGTCCCCGTTCGCGTTCGTCTCGTCGGTGCGCAGGTTCTTCGACGGGATCGTCGTGATCGGCGGCGGGATCGGGGACGGCTGGGGTGTGGCCGGTGCCGTGGCGGCCGGAGCGGATCTCGTCTACATGGGTACCCGGTTCCTCGCCACCGCGGAGAGCATGGCGCCGCCGGAGTACAAGCGGATGGTCGTCGAGCACGGGCCCGACGATCTGGTGGTGAGCGCGGGGATCACGGGAACGCCCGCCTCCTGGCTGCGGCCGAGCCTGATCGCCAACGGCCTCGATCCGGAGGCTCTCACGGCCCCGGCGACCCGCGACTACGACGCCACGAAGAGCGTGCAGGGCCGGTGGAAGGACGTCTGGGCGGCGGGCCAGGGCCTGGGTCTCATCGACGGGATCGGGACGGTCGCCGAGGTCGTCGAGGAGCTGGTCGCCGAGTACGACGCCGCGCGGGCACGCTTCACCGGCCTGCCCGGGATACGGATGCCCTCCGGAAGTTGAATGCGCGGCGAATCCGCCGCGCTGTTCTGCTGGGCGATGTTCGTGGCGATCCTCGTCGGGCCGGGAGCCCGATCGACCGGATCCTCGCGCGGCGACACACCGCCCCGGACGCATCCACACCGCACACGAGAGCGGGGTCGCACACCTTCCGGTGTGCGACCCCGCTCTTCTCACCGCATCAAGCGCTACGACGCTGGAGCACTCGACCTCTCGGAGCGCTCAGCGCTGCGGCGCAGAGGTGGTGGCGATCGGCGCCGGCAGCGCCGTCTCACCCTCGAGGTAACGGTCCACGGCGGCCGCGCACGCACGGCCCTCCGCGATCGCCCAGACGATGAGCGACTGGCCGCGGCCCATGTCGCCGGCGACGAAGACACCGTCGACGCTGGTGGCCCAGTCCTTCGAGCGGGCGACGTTGCCGCGCTGATCGAACTCGACTCCCAGATCGTCGAGCAGGCCTTCCTTCTGGGCTCCGGTGAAGCCCATGGCCAGCAGCACCAGGTCGGCCTCGAGCTCGAAGTCGGTGCCCTCGACCTTCTCGAAGCGGCCGTCGACGAACTTCACCTCGTGGGCGCGCAGACCGGTGACCTTGCCGTTCTCGCCGAGGAACTGCTCGGTGTTGACGGAGAAGACCCGCTCGCCACCCTCCTCGTGCGCCGACGAGACCCGGTACATGAGCGGGTAGGTCGGCCACGGGGTGGACTCGGCGCGCTGCTCCGGCGGACGCGGCATGATCTCGAACTGGTGGACGCTCACCGCACCCTGGCGGTGCGAGGTGCCCAGACAGTCGGCACCGGTGTCGCCGCCGCCGATGATGACGACCTTCTTGCCCTCGGCCGTGATGGTCGGGGCCGGCAGGTCGCCGAGCTGCACGCGATTGGCGATCGGCAGGAACTCCATGGCCTGGTGGATGCCGTCGAGTTCGCGGCCCGGGATCGGCAGATCACGCGGAACCGTCGCACCACCGGCGAGGACCACGGCGTCGAACTGCTCGCGCAGCTCGTCGGCGGTGATGTCCACACCCACGTTCACGCCCGGGCGGAAGACGGTTCCCTCGGCCTCCATCTGCGCGAGACGGCGATCGATGAAGCGCTTCTCCATCTTGAACTCGGGGATGCCGTAGCGGAGCAGACCACCGATGCGGTCGGCCCGCTCGAACACCGTCACCGAGTGGCCGGCGCGTGTGAGCTGCTGTGCCGCAGCGAGACCCGCGGGGCCCGAGCCGACGACCGCGACCTTGCGACCGGTGGACTTCGACGGCGGAACCGGCTTGACGCGGCCCTCGTCGAAGGCCTTCTCGATCAGCTCGACCTCGACCTGCTTGATGGTCACCGGATCCTGGTTGATGCCGAGGACGCACGACGCCTCGCAGGGCGCCGGGCACAGCCGGCCGGTGAACTCCGGGAAGTTGTTGGTCGCGTGGAGACGCTCGATGCCGTCCTCCCACTTGCCCTTGTAGGCCAGGTCGTTCCACTCGGGGATCAGGTTTCCGAGCGGGCAACCGTTGTGGCAGAAGGGGATACCGCAGTCCATGCAGCGGCTCGCCTGGGTCTGGAGGGTCTCGAGCGGGAACGGCTCGTAAACCTCCTTCCAATCGAGCAGCCGCAGCGGGACGGGCCGGCGAACCGGGGTCTCGCGGGAACCGTGCTTGAGGAAACCGGTCGGATCACCCACGAGCAGCCTCCATGATCGCCTCGTCCACGTTCGCACCACGAATGGTGGCGTCCTTGATAGCCATGAGTACCTTCTTGTAATCGCGAGGCATGACCTTCGCGAAATGGCTGACCTGTTGTGACCAGTCGGCCAGGATGCGGGCTGCGACCTCGGAGCCCGTTTCGTCACGATGCCGTTCGATGGCTCCCTTGAGCCACGCGAAGTCCTCGCCCTCGAGGTCCTCGAGATCGACCAGCTCGGTATTGAGGTTGTTCTCGAAGTCCTTGTCCGGGTTGTACACGAACGCGACACCACCGGACATACCCGCACCGAAGTTGCGGCCGGTCTTGCCGAGGATGACGACCTTGCCACCGGTCATGTACTCGCAGCCGTGGTCGCCGACACCTTCGACGACGGCCGTGGCTCCGGAGTTGCGGACGGCGAACCGTTCACCCGCCACACCGCGGATGAGGGCCTCGCCGGCGGTGGCACCGAACAGGACGACGTTGCCCGCGATGATGTTGTCCTCGGCGACGAAGCCCTCGGACGCGTTCAACGGCGGGCGCACGATGATGCGGCCACCCGACAGGCCCTTGCCGACGAAGTCGTTCGCGTCGCCGTTGAGCCGCATCGTGATGCCGCGCGGGACGAACGCACCGAAGCTGTTACCGGCGGACCCGGTGAACGTGATGTCGATCGTGTCGTCCGGCAGGCCTTCCGCACCGTACTTCTTGGTGAGCTCGTGACCGAGCATCGTGCCGACGGTGCGGTTGACGTTGGTGACCGGCGTGTCGAACGCGACCGGCGTACCCGACTCGAGGGCCGGCTGCGCCTTGGCGATCAGCTCGTTGTCCAGCGCCTTGTCGAGAGCGTGGTACTGCTCCTTGGTGCAGTAGTAGTCCTGCTCCGTGAACAGAGGCGAGGTGACCTTCTCGAGCAGCGGCGACAGGTCGAGCTTCGACGCGCGGTAGTGCTCGACGGCCTTACGGGTGTCGAGGTACTCCACCTGGCCGATGGCCTCGTCGAGGCTGCGGAAACCGAGCTCGGCGAGGTACTCGCGCACCTCTTCGGCGATGAAGAGCATGAAGTTCTCGACGAACTCCGGCTTGCCGGTGAATCGCTTGCGCAGCACGGGATTCTGCGTCGCGACACCCACGGGGCAGGTGTCGAGATGACACACGCGCATCATGATGCAGCCCGAGACCACCAGCGGGGCGGTGGCGAAACCGAACTCCTCGGCACCGAGAAGCGCGGCGACCATCACGTCGCGGCCGGTCTTCATCTGGCCGTCGACCTGCACGACGATGCGGTCGCGCAGACCGTTGAGCATGAGGGTCTGCTGGGTCTCGGCCAGGCCGATCTCCCAGGGGGCACCCGCGTGCTTGAGGGAGGTCAGCGGCGAGGCACCGGTGCCACCGTCGTGGCCCGAGATGAGCACGACGTCCGCGTGGGCCTTGGACACACCGGCCGCGACCGTGCCGACGCCGAGCTCGGAGACCAGCTTCACGTGGATGCGGGCCTTCGGGTTGGCGTTCTTCAGGTCGTGGATCAGCTGCGCCAGATCTTCGATCGAGTAGATGTCGTGGTGCGGCGGCGGCGAGATCAGGCCGACGCCCGGCGTCGAACCACGGACCTCGGCGACCCACGGGTACACCTTGTGCGGCGGCAGCTGGCCGCCCTCACCCGGCTTGGCACCCTGCGCCATCTTGATCTGGATGTCGGTGCAATTGCTCAGGTAGTGCGCGGTCACACCGAAGCGGCCCGAGGCGACCTGCTTGATCGCCGAACGCCGCCAGTCGCCGTTCTCGTCCGGGGTGAAGCGGGCGGGATGCTCGCCGCCCTCACCGGAGTTGGAGCGGGCACCGAGACGGTTCATCGCGATCGCGAGGGTCTCGTGGGCCTCGGCCGAGATCGAACCGTAGCTCATCGCGCCGGTGGAGAACCGCTTGACGATCTCGGTGGCCGGCTCGACCTCCTCGATCGGGACCGGCGGGCGCACACCCTTCTTGAACTCGAACAGACCGCGCAGCGACGCGAGCCGCTCCGACTGGTCGTCGACGAGCTTGGTGTACTCCTTGAAGATCTTGTACTGGCCCGTGCGAGTGGAGTGCTGGAGCTTGAACACCGTGTCCGGGTTGAACAGGTGGTACTCGCCCTCACGACGCCACTGGTACTCGCCACCGACCTCGAGCTCGCGGTGCGCGCGCTCGGAGGCACGGTCGAGGAAGGCGATGCGGTGCCGCGCCGCGACGTCCGCGGCGATCTCGTCGAGGCCGACGCCGCCGAGCTGCGACTGCAGGCCGGTGAAGTACTCGTCGACGAGTTCCTGCGACAGGCCGATGACCTGGAACAGCTGGGCGCCGGTGTAGGAGGCGAGGGTGGAGATGCCCATCTTGGACATCACCTTGAGCACGCCCTTCGAGGCCGCCTTGATGTAGTTGGCGATGGCCTTCTCGAGGGTCATGCCCTCGGGCAGGTCGCCGTTCTGCAGCAGCTCGTCGATGCTCTCGAACGCCATGTACGGGTTGACCACGGCCGCACCGAAACCGCACAGGGCGGCGATGTGATGGACCTCGCGGGCGTCGCCTGCCTCGACGAGCAGACCCACCTTGGTGCGGGTCTTCTCGCGGACGAGGTGGTGGTGCACCGCGGAGGTGAGCAGCAGCGACGGAATCGGCGCCAGCTTCTCGTCGGACTCGCGGTCGGACAGCACGATCAGGCGTGCGCCCTTCTCGATGGCCTGCGAGACCTGGGCGCGGATCGACTCGAGCGCCCGGCGCAGACCCTCGCCGCCCTCGGCGACCGGGTACAGGCCACGGATGATGACGCTGTTGAAACCCGGGAACTGCTTCTCGTCGTTGACGTGGATGAGCTTCTGCAGGTCGTCGTTGTCGATGACCGGCGCGGAAACGAGGATCTGCCGGCACGACGCCTCGGTCGGGTTCAGCAGGTCGCCCTCGGGGCCGAGCATGGTGCCCATGCTCGTGACGATCTCCTCGCGGATCGCGTCCAGCGGCGGGTTCGTCACCTGTGCGAACAGCTGCGAGAAGAAGTCGAACAGCTGACGCGGACGCGAGGACAGCACGGCGATGGGGGTGTCGGTACCCATCGAGCCGAGCGCCTCGGCGCCGGAGGCCGCCATCGGCTTGACGAGCAGGTCGACCTCTTCACGGGTGTAGCCGAAGACCTGCTGACGCAGCACGACGCGCTCGTGCGACATGTAGGTGTACTTGCTCTCGGGCAGGTCCTCGAGGCGGGTGACACCGTTGGCGACCCACTCCTCGTAGGGGTGCTCGGAGGCCAGCTCGCGCTTGATCTCCTCGTCCTCGACGATGCGGCCCTTCGAGGTGTCGACCAGGAACATGCGGCCCGGCTGCAGGCGACGCTTGCTGACGATCTTCTCGGCGGGGATGTCGAGCACGCCGACCTCGGAGGCCATGACGACGAGACCGTCGTCGGTGACCCAGGCACGCGAGGGACGCAGACCGTTGCGGTCGAGCACGGCGCCGATGACGGTGCCGTCGGTGAAGCACACCGAGGCCGGTCCGTCCCAGGGCTCCATGAGGGCCGCGTGGTACTCGTAGAACGCGCGGCGGGCCGGGTCCATCGACTCGTGCCGCTCCCACGCCTCGGGGATCATCATGAGCACGGCGTGCGGCAGGCTGCGGCCGCCGAGGTGCAGCAGTTCGAGCACCTCGTCGAAGCGCGCGGTGTCCGAAGCGCCCGGCGTGCAGACGGGGAAGATCTTCTCGAGCTTCTCGCGACCGCCGAAGACCTCGGTGTCGATGAGCGCCTCGCGGGCCCGCATCCAGTTGGCGTTGCCGGTGACGGTGTTGATCTCACCGTTGTGCGCGACGCGGCGGAAGGGATGCGCCAGCGGCCACGACGGGAACGTGTTGGTGGAGAAGCGCGAGTGCACCAGGCCGAGGGCCGACACGACACGCTCGTCCTGCAGGTCGCGGTAGAAGCCCTTGAGCTGCGGCGTGGTGAGCATGCCCTTGTAGACGATGGTCGACGCCGACAGCGACGGGAAGTAGACCGTCTCGCTGCCGGGGCCGTCCTCGCCGGCACCGTGGTGGCCGAGCTCGTGCTCGGTGCGCTTGCGCACGACGTACGCGCGGCGCTCGAGCTCGAGACCGGTCAGGGCGCGGGCACCCGACGCGATGAAGATCTGACGGAAAGTGGGCATGGCGTCCTTGGCCATGGAGCCCAGATCGGAGTCGTCGACCGGCACCTCGCGCCAGCCGAGGACCTCGAGGCCTTCCTCCTGGACGATGCGGTCGACCTCGGCGGCGGCCTCGGCGGCGGCTTCCTCGCCCTTGGGCAGGAAGGCGATGCCGGTCGCGTAGGCGCCCTCGGCGGGCAGGTCGAAGTCGACGACCTCGCGGAAGTAGGCGTCCGGGATCTGGATCAGGATGCCGGCGCCGTCGCCGGTGTTCTGCTCCGCGCCGGCGGCGCCGCGATGCTCGAGATTGACAAGGGCGGTGATTGCCTTCTCGACGATGTCCCGGCTGCGGCGACCGTGCATGTCGACGACGAACGCGACACCACAGGAGTCGTGCTCGTTCGCGGGATGATAGAGCCCTCGAGGCCCGGGGAGATGAGTCATACCTAGCCTTCGTTGATGCGATAGCACCGACGACCAGCAGCGCTGATGGCCATCTACTGCCGTAGATCAGGTGTCGGCCGGGTGCCCGACACCTTTCGACATCGCCAGTATCCGCTCATCCGCGACGGTGCGGGTGCCTTTTTCGGCAGCACGAGCGTGGACCCGGCGATCGGTGGGACGTCGTGGGCCCACCGTTCTCGAAAAGTACGATATGCCAGGTAGCGGGGGGTGACGCAAGCAAGCCTGCCCTACCTTGGCCCTGAACTGCGGAAACACGGCCGTAACGCGCACGAAGCGCGGCCGTCATGCCGGTTTCGTGACGATCCCGCGGAGCATGCGGGCGATGCCCTCGCGTGGGTCCGGCTGGTCGTCGGCGGCGGTGCACCGGTGCAGGATCACCCCGTCCAGGTAGTCGACGAGAACCCGCGCGGCCGTGGAGGAATCCTCGACGCCGAGCCCGGCGAGCAGCACGGCGATCCACCCCCGCAGCTCGCCCCTGCGGGCATCGACCCCGGCGCGCAGTTCCGGGGTGGCCAGGGCCTCGACGAACATCGCGAGGCGCGCGCGGGTCCGCACGAGGTCGGGTCCGGTGGCATGCATCACATAGCCGTACACGAGGCCCTCGAGTTCACCGAGGTCGCGAGGCATCGCGGCCTCACCGATGGCGGCCAGTTCGGCCCGGTCGCGTTCGAGGAGCCGGTCGAGCACCCCTTCCACCAGGGCGTGGCGGGTGCGGAAGTAGTTGGAGGTCGAGCCGGCGGGCACCTCCGCGACCGCGTCGACACGGCGGTGGGTGAGGGCCCGCAGCCCCTCGCTGCCCACCAGGTCGATCGCAGCATCGAGAACTACGGTGCGTCTGTCGGTCACAGCTCCCGACACTACAGGAGTAGTGACATTTCACTACATCCGCAGTAACGTTCGGGCATGACCACACGACACGGAAAAGCAGCGATCCTCGGAGGCGGGATCGGCGGGCTCACCACCGCCAACGCGCTCGTCCGCCGCGGCTGGCACGTCGACGTGTTCGAACGCGCGCACACCCTGCCCGGCACCGGCACCGCCCTCGGCATGTGGCCCGACGCGATCGACGCCCTCACCGTCGCCGGCCGGGGCTGCGGTCTGGGCGGCCGGGTCGAGAAACTCGGTGCCCGGCAGGAGGACGCCACCCTCCTGCGCCGGGACGGGAAGGTGATCGGCTGCCTCGGCGACAGGGCGCGGGGTGTGGTGCTGCTGTCCCGACCGGCCCTCCTCGGGATCCTCGCCGACGGCCTCCCCTCCGGTGTCCTGCAGTTCGGCTCTCCCGCACCCGATCTGCCCGATCTCGCGGCCTACGACGTCGTCGTGGCCGCCGACGGCATCAACAGCGCCGTGCGCGACCGGCTGTTCGGCCCGTCCCACCGCCCCGTGTACACCGGCTGCTCGGCCTGGCGGGGCTGGGTGGACGGCACCGTCGCGTCGATGAGCGAGACGTGGGGTCCGGGCGCACTGTTCGGCATCACCCCGCGCGACGGCGGGCTCACCAACTGGTTCGCGGCCGTGCGCGGTCCCGCCGGCGGCACCGGCAGCATCGACGAGCTACGCGCCCGCTACCGCGACTGGCATCCCGCCGTGCGCGACGTCCTCGACCGGATCGACCCGGAGACCGTCCTGTACCACGACCTGTACGAATCCCCTCCCCTGCCGGCCTTCGTGAAGGGCAACGTCGCCCTGATCGGCGATGCCGCCCATGCGATGTCCCCGAACCTCGGCCGCGGGGCCTGCGAGGCGATGGTCGACGGCGCGACCCTCGCGGACCTGCTCGCCAGGCACCCGGTGCACGAGGCACTGCAGCGCTACGACCAGACCCGGCGCCGGCGCACCCGGCGCCTCGTGCGCGCCTCCCACGCGCTGTCCCGGATCGCGACGGCGAGCCGCTTCACCGGACTACGCGACGCCCTCGTCGGTGCTGCCACGCGGCTGGGCGGATGACACCGGCACAGGAGGGTGAAAGACCCGTGAATAACAACTGGCCGCAGCGATGAACATCAGCTGCGACCAGAGGTAACGAAAGAATAACCGGCCGCAGCGGACTCACGTAAGTCGACTTCGGGTGAACTCCGTCACACGGCGTTCCGCTCCCACACCCGGTGGGTACGCAGCAGCTCGAGGATCTGCCCGACGGCGGCCTGCGGGCCGTCCGCGACCACGACACCGGGTGCCTCACGACCCTCCAGAGCCTTCGCTCCCGCACCCCACGCGGCCAGGGCCTTGTGGTGCCGGAACGTCTCGTCGACGAGGATCCCCACCCGCGCGTCCGGCGCCGCGGACGCCAGGATCACGGCGTCGAACTCGATCGACCGGGCGGTCAGGAAGGTCCGCGAGATCGGTACCGCGCCACCGAGCATGCCGCCGTGCGGGGCGATCACCAGCGGGACGCAGTCGGCCGCGTCGATCGCCTGCACCGCCTCGAGCAGCTGGTCGACGTCGGTGGTGTCGTCGGCGACGATGCCGATCAGGCGGCCCTGGACCGGCCATTCCTTACCGACCTGGGCCAGCGCGGGGCTCGACGGCAGATCCGGCACCTCGACCGTCGCCTTCGGCGCGGGCAGGCCCAGACCGGCGGCCACCGTCTCGCACAGCTCGGTGTCGACATTGGCGAGGATCTGCAGCTGCCGTTCCTTGATCGACTGCTCGTAGCACTTGCCCAGCTCGAAGGTGTAGGCGTGGGCGATGTGCGCCCGTTCGATCGGGGTCAGACTCCGGTAGAACTGGCGCACCTGCGAGTAGTGGTCGTCGAAGGTGCGCGAGACCTCACGCTCCTTCTGCGCCGCCGGCACCTGGACGGGAGTGTCGACGAACGCCCCCTCGGTCACCGCGGCCATGAACGGACAGCCCGCGTCGAGCGAATTCGGTTTGTACGGCGCGACACCCGTGTGCACGGCGTGCTGGTGGAAGCCGTCACGGAACATGTCGTTGACGGGTGCGTGCGGACGGTTGATCGGGATCTGCGCGAAGTTCGGTCCGCCGAGACGGGTGATCTGCGTGTCGAGATAGGAGAACAACCGGCCCTGCAGCAACGGGTCGTCGGTGACGTCGATACCCGGCACGAGATGACCCGGATGGAAGGCCACCTGCTCGGTCTCGACGAAGAAGTTCGTCGGATTCGCGTTGAGCACCATCGTGCCGACGATCTGCACGGGCGCGAGTTCCTCGGGCACGATCTTGGTGGGATCGAGCAGGTCGATGCCCTCGAAGGTCTGCTCCGGGGTGTCCGGGAAGACCTGCACCCCGAGATCCCATTCGGGACAGGCACCGGCTTCGATCGCGTCGGCGAGGTCACGGCGGTGGAAGTCGGGGTCGAAGCCGTTGACCATCTGGGCCTCCTCCCACACCAGCGAGTGCACACCCAGCCGCGGCTTCCAGTGGAACTTCACCAGCGCCGTCCCACCGTCGGCGTCCACCAGCCGGAAGGTGTGGACACCGAAGCCCTCCATCGTCCGGTAGGAGCGGGGGATCCCGCGGTCGGACATGTTCCACATCGTGTGCGCGGTGGCCTCGGTGTGCAGGGAGACGAAGTCCCAGAAGGTGTCGTGCGCGCTCTGCGCCTGCGGGATCTCCCGGTCCGGATGCGGCTTGCCCGCGTGGATGATGTCGGGGAACTTGATGGCGTCCTGGATGAAGAACACCGGGATGTTGTTGCCGACGAGGTCGAAGGTGCCCTCCTCGGTGTAGAACTTCGTCGCGAACCCACGGGTGTCGCGCACGGCGTCGGCCGAGCCACGCGACCCGAGCACGGTCGAGAACCGAACGAAGACAGGCGTTTCCACGTCCTTCTGCAGGAACTGCGCGCGGGTGATCGAGCTCGCCGCACCGTTCGCACGGAACACACCGTGCGCACCGGCACCACGCGCGTGCACCACCCGCTCCGGGATGCGCTCATGGTCGAAGTGGGTGATCTTCTCGCGGAAGTGATGGTCCTGCAACAGGATCGGACCACGACGCCCTGCCTTGAGCGAGTGGTCGGTGTCGGTGAGCCGCGCGCCCTGCGCCGTGGTCAGATACGCCCCCTGCTGGGCTCGGCCACGGGGCAGGTCGGCGGGTGTGCCCGTTGCGGTGGCCACCGCCGGTTCGGCCTGGTCCGGCTTGGCGGCCGGCGGCTCCACCGGGCTGGTGGGTTCGTCGACGGGCGGGGTGGTCGTCGAGGGGACACCGGGAACCTTGGGGATCTCACCGGACATTCGGCAACTCCGATCGTGGTGTGGGGCTGGCTTCTACAGCGACTACCCCGGGCGCCGCCGATCAAACCGAGCGGTGCGCTCCCCGTTCCCGTCCGGGTTCGGCATGCGGTGTCAGAAGTCCTCGTCGATGCAGGCGAGCCGATCCCCCGCCTGTCCCGCCTCCCCGGGCGCGGTGCCGGTGTGCCGGTCGTGCAGCACCACCGAGTTGGCCTCACCGTCACGGAACTCCCAGTCGACGGTCGTCGACGCCTCCCCGTTGCCCTGGGCGTCGGTGGTGAGGTCGAGCCAGATCTCGTTCTGCGGATTCGCATAGGCCGGATCGGTGGACGGCGAGTCGGGCGTGGCGGCCGGATCCGCCTGGTTCTGGTAGTGCGGCCCCGAATCGGACGGGTTCGGCCCGCACGGCCGCGTGTGCACGTGCACTCCGAAGTCGCGGTCGGGCTGCAGCCCCATCACCCGCAAGGTCACGGTGGTGCGGCCGTTCTCGTCCTCGGATTCGACGTCGAAGGTCGCCCCGACGGGCACGGCGGCCTCGTCGTAGGTGAAGGCGTTGTCGTCGTCGGGCCCCGCCTCGCCGGGCGGACCGAAGGCGTCGCCGCTCATCCCCGGCACCGGGGTGGGCAACGAGTCGGTGGTGGTCGTGGTGAGCGAGGTCGGTGGGGTCTCGACCGTCTCGGTGTCCGTGGAGGTGTCGTCGCTACCGCATCCGGCGGCCACCAGGGCCGCTGCGGAGAACCCCGCGACGAGGCATGCGTGACGTGTGTTCATGCCCGGAGAGATACCCCCTCCGGGCACGAACGAACCCGTGAACGTGTCTCAGACCGTGCGGGCGAGCAGGCGGAACTCCTTGATCGGCCACACGTCCTGGTCCTCCCCGTAGACGGTGCGGCCGTCGACGTCGAACTCCAGCAGGGTGTTGATGCAGATGTTCGTCGACCCCGGCAGGATCAGCCGGCTGCGGGCGCGGCCGGTCACCGTGATCTCCGTGCCGTTCTCGTCGACCGCTGTCACGTCCAGCGAGTCGATCCAGCCCCGCTGCGGGTGGCGCCCCACCTTGCGGTGCCCGCCGCGCACCGCCACGACGTCCCGGCCGCGCCGCACGTACCCGGAGTGGATGTCGTCGCTGTCGTCGGTGGGGGCCGAATAGGTGAGCAGGCTCAGCTGCGGATCGGCCAGCCAGGTGTAGCCGACGCGGTGGTAGCCCCGCTCGGTGCGCGGTCCCCACGACCGGTCGCGCATCGCGTAGCAGTCGACGTCGATGTGTTCCCCGTCGAGCACCACCGTGCCGGTGACGTGACCGGTCTGGTCGTAGTGCGAGGCGACCGGATAGGGCGGGGACCCGCTGCGCAGCGGCACCGGCCGCTCGAGTCCCCGGAAGTGCAGGTCGGCGGTGATGCGGTCGCGGTCGTCGTACCGGAGGGTGTACTCCATCGCCGGTTCGACGACGGTGATCGTCGCGCCGGTGGGGCTGGTGAGCACCCCGTTCTCGTATCGCGGCGGTTTGAGATGCGAGAACCCCTCGAAGAAGGGCACCTCCCAGGGGGCCGAGCCGGTGTGGTCCCACAGCCACAGGCCACCGGAGGTGGTGCCGGCGTTCTGCCGGGCACTGACGTACACCCAGGCGCCGATGTTGCGTTCCGGCACGAAGAACGAGAACCAGAAGGTCTCCGTCTCGTAGAAGTTGCCGGAGACCGGATGCAGGCCGTCGTCGGCCGCGGTGAACCCCTCCCCCGCGGCCGTCACGGGAGTCCCCGGATCCGCACTCGTTCGCCGTCGCCGCGCACCCGGTCGCGTACGGCGATCATCGCGGCGAGCCGCCGTTCCATGTCCTCCCGCGACATCACGATGTCGTCGCCCCTCTCCCCGCGGTCGAACCGCGCGAGCCGTTCCTGTTCGGCCTCGATCTCCTGGTCGAGCAGGGAGCCGGCCAGTTCGCGGGTCAGCAGATCCTGGTCGACCCAGTCGTCCTGGGGGATCTGCGTGATCGGTTCCTCCATGTCGGGTACCTCCCGTCCGGACCGGTTCACGAACGCGGGAACCGGAACAGCTCGCGCGCGTTGAGCTCGACGATCCTGTGCACGTCCTCGTCGGGGACGTTGCGCATCTGCTCCTGCACCACCTTGCGGCTGTTCGGCCAGTTCGAGTCGGAGTGCGGGTAGTCGCCTTCCCAGGTGATGTTGCCGATGCCGATGGCGTCGCGGTTGTCCACACCGAACCGGTCGTCGATGAAGCAGCCGTAGATGTGCTTCGCGAACAGCTCCGACGGCCGGACCGTCTGATGGATGTTCTGGTAGAAGCGGTGCTTCTCCCAGGTCTGGTCCATGCGTTCGAGCAGATAGGGCACCCAGCCGATGCCGCCCTCCGAGAGCAGGAACTTCAGCCGCGGATGCTTGTGGAAGACCGGAGAGAACAACAGATCGGCGGTGGCGTACATCGAGTTGCAGCCGAACAGCGCGATCATCACCGCCATCGGCGCCTCGGGTGCGGTGATCGGGGCCTGACCGGAGGTGCCGAAGTGCACGCACAGCGGCTGGCCGGTCTCCTCCACCGCCGAGAACAGCGGATCCCAGTGGTCGGTGTGGAAGGACGGCAACCCGAGCGGAACGGGGTTCTCCACGAACGAGATCGCGCGCGAGCCCTTCGCCGCGGTGCGGTGCACCTCCTTCACCGCCTCCTCCACCGACCACAACGGCAGGATCGTCAGTGGGATCAGGCGGTCGGGGGCGGTGGGGCACCACTCGTCGAGGATGTAGTCGTTCCACGCCTGCACGCACAGCAGGGCCAGTTCCTTGTCCTGCCCCTCGAGGAAGACGGTGCCGGCGAAACGCGGGAAGGACGGGAACGACAGGGTGGCCTGCACCCCGTCGATGTCCATGTCCTGCACCCGAGACCGCGGGTCGTAGCAGCCGGGCAGCATCTCGTCGTAGCGGGTGGGTTCGACGCCGTACTCCTCCGGCTTCTTGCCGGCCACCGCGTTGAGCCCGATGTACGGGTAGATCCGGCCCTCGTACTCCCACACCTGCGCGAGTTTGGTCGCGGTGTCCAGCGGGCGGTCGCCGTCACCGACGTGGATGCCCTTGGGCATCTCCTTCTCGACGATCCTCGGCGCGGCCCCGAGGAACTTCGACGGCAACCGGTCCGACCACAACGCCGGGTGCTCGATGAGGTGGTCGTCGGTGGAGATCAGGTGCATGTGGTCCTGCAGGGGCATTGCGTCCTCCTGGATGTGCGGTGGAACGAGGGTCGGGCTCTGTCCTGCTCTCGGGTCAGGCCCGGTCCCATTCGATGGGCAACGAGGTGAGGCCGAGCTGCCCACCCGTCTCGATGAGTTCGACTCCCGGCACGATCCGGTACTCGGGAATCCGCTTGTGCCACTCCTCCAGTGCGATCCGCAGTTCCCGGCGCGCGAGGTGCGAGCCCAGGCACCGGTGGGGGCCGGCACCGAAGGCGATGTGGTTGTTCGGGGAGCGCTCGATGTCGACCTCACTCGCGTTCTCGAAGACCGCCTCGTCGCGGGTGGCGCCGCTGAGCGGGAAGTTGACCATGTCGCCCGCCTTGAGGGAGATGCCCTGGAGTTCGGTGTCCTCCATGACCTTCCGGGCCGGGACGACGATCGCGTACGCGCGGAGGAACTCCTCCACCGCAGTCGGGATCACCGAGGGATCCTCGACGATGCGTGCACGGTCCTCCGGATGCGACGCCAGGTGGTGGAAGGTCCAGCCCAGTGTGGCGGCGACGGTGTCGAGGCCTGCCATGAACATCAGCAGGCGGAACGACAGCAGGTCCTCGTCGGTGACGGGTTTGCCGTCGATCTCGAACTGCAGTGCCTTGCTGACGATGTCGTCCTTCGGTTCGGCACGACGTTCGGCGATGATGGAGACGAACCGTCCCATCACGGCCTGCATGGCGGCGAACTGGCGCTGCCCGTGGGCCTCGACGTCGTCGTCGCTGCCGTGCAGGATCGCGTGTTCCCATTCCATGAACTGGTCGAGTTCCTCGACCGGCATGCCCATGAGTTCGAGGAAGATCGTCGCGGGGAACACCTGCGCGAACTCGCGCATGAAGTCCACCTGCATGCCCTCGCGCGACGCGATCTCGTCGACGAGATCGGCGGCGCACTGGCGGATGTGCGGTTCGAGCGACTGCACCCACTTCGGGGAGAACAGCGGGCCGAGCTGGCGCCGCCACTGGAAGTGCTCGTCACCGTCGAGCATCTCCGGGATCCACTTGAACGGCGGGTTCGGGTCGAGCGGGGTGACGACGCTGTTCGAGAACGTCTCGGGCCGCTGCAGCAGGTCGAGGATGCCCTCGTGGTTCACCACCGTGTAGAAGCCCGGCCCGAATTCGTTGCGGTAGATCGGGGATTCGTCGCGCAGCCGGTCGTACTTCTCGAACCAGGTGCCGGCCTTCTGCAGCTCGGTGTAGTTGAAGTTGTGGACGGGGCACCCGGAGGTGCCGGTGGCGCGGTCGGATTCGGCTCGGGTCATGACAGATCCTCACGGACGTAGGGAAAGAGAACGGGACCGACGGGGACGTCGGCGGGAACGCACGGTCATCCCCCGGATGCGGCGCTCCAGGTCACCGCCTTGGTCTCCAGGTACTCGTCGAGGCCCGCCGCACCCCATTCCCGGCCGAGACCCGACTGTTTGTAGCCACCGAACGGCACGTGCGGGGTCACTCCCCCACCGCCGCCGTTGAGGGACACGAATCCGGTGCGGATCCGCTTGGCGATCTCGTAGGCGCGCACCGGGTCGGCGGCGAAGACGCTTCCGCCGAGCCCGAAATCGCTCTCGTTGGCCAGACGGACGGCGTGATCGTCGTCGTCGAACGGGACGAGGACACCGACCGGGCCGAAGAACTCCTTCTGCGCGATGTCCATGGAGTTGTCCACGTCGACGAACAGGGTGGGTTCCACGAAGTACCCCTTGTCGAGGCCGGCCGGGCGTCCGCCACCGAAGGCGATCCTCGCGCCCTCCTCGACACCGCGGGCGATGAGCTTCTCGACCTTGTCGCGCTGCGCGGCGCTGATGAGCGGGCCCATCATGACGCTCGGATCGGCGGGATCACCCACGGTGATCGTGCCCAGGCCCGCGGTCACGTAGGCGACGAGTTCGTCGTAGCGGGAGCGGTGCACGAGCGTGCGGGTGAACAGCGAGCAGCCCTGCCCGGCGTGGGTGACCATGTTCGCGATGACCGATTCGGCGACCTTCCCGAGATCGGCGTCCTCGCAGATGATGTTGGCGGACTTGCCGCCCAGCTCGAGGACGACCTTCTTCAGCGTCGGTGCGGCCTGCTCGTAGACGGCGCGGCCGACCGTGTCGGAGCCGGTGAAGCTCACCAGGTCGACGTCGCGGCTGGTCGTCAGCTCGCGACCGGCGTCGATGTCGCCGGTGACGATGTTGAGCACGCCGGGCGGAAGTCCGGCCTCCTCCGCGATGGTACCGAGGACCAGTGCCTCGAGCGGGGTCGCGGGGGCGGGTTTGAGCACCGCGGTGCAGCCCGCGGCCAGGGCCGGCGCAACCTTCATGATGTTGAGGAAGAGCGGGAAGTTGTACGCCGAGATCAGCGCGGCGACACCGGCGGGTTCGCGCAGGACGACGCCCTGGCCGATCCCGATGCCCGGCCCGACCGTGGGCAGCACCGGCTTCTCGAATTCGAAGGAGGGCAGGATCCGCTCGGCCATGTCGCGGAAGTGCTGCAGCGGCACACCGACCTGCAGGTACTCGGCCAGCGCCCGGGTCGAGCCGGCCTCCACGATGCTCAGGTCCACGAGTTCGGCGCGGCGCTTGTCGAGGGCGTCGGCCATGCGCAGCATCACCTGGGCGCGTTCGCGGGGCGACATGCGCGGCCACGGTCCCTCGTCGAAGGCCCGCCGCGCCGCGGCGACGGCTCGCCGCACATCGGAGACGGTGGCCTGCGGTGCCCGGCCGACGAGTTCGCCGTTGGCGGGGTTGAGTACGTCGAGGACCTCGCCCCCGTCGCTCTCCACCCAGGCCCCGTCGATGAAAAGTCGTGAAAAGTCGTGTGTCACAATATTCTCCGTACTCAACAGGAACCGGGTCGGTTCAGAAGGCCGGGGTGGCGGGACGGTTGCGGACGTAGCCGCCGGCGTCGACGCGCATCTGCATGCCGGTGACGAACCGCGATTCGTCGGACAGCAGGAACAGCACCGTGTCGGTGACGTCCTCGGGTTCGACGTAGGGCACGTTCATCACGCTCATCACCGGGAAGACGGGCAGGGCGTCCTCGAGGGTGGGCGACTCGATGTCGGGCCGGAACTGCCGGTACATGATCTCGCTGTTGAGCATGTCGGTGTTGCAGTTCGTGGGATGAACCGCGTTGACCCGGATCTTCTTCGGTCCCAGCACGATCGAAAGGTCGTTGACGAACGAGGCGATGGTCCGCTTGGCGAGCGAGTAGCCGAGACCGCCCGTGCCGTTGGTGGGGTTGTCGGTGGCGCCGGGCAGCAGGGCCGCGAGACTGCCGGTGGCGACGATGGATCCGCCCTCGGCGAGGTGCGGCAGGCAGGCCTCCACGGTGTTGACGACACCGACGAAGTCGACGGTGAACGCGTCCATGAACGCCTGGGGGTCGTCGCTGCCGAGCGGGCAGATGCCGGCCTGGGCGACCACCCCGTCGAGCCGGCCGAACTCCTCGACGCCGCGCTGGACGGCGGCGAACAGGGACTGCCGGTCGCGGACGTCGGCGACGGTGGAGATCAGTGTGCCGCCTTCCTTCTCGACCAGGCGGGTGGTCTCGGCGAGGTCCTCCGGCGTGGCGAGGGGGTAGGCGTTGGTCTTGATGTTGTCGCAGAGGTCGACACCGACGACCTTGGCTCCCTCGCGCGCGAGACGGACGGCGTGGGTGCGACCCTGACCGCGGGCGACGCCGGTGACGAAGACGACTTTGTCCTGCAAACGGCCCATGATGGGTGTCCTTTGCTTCAGATCCGGTGGGAGGGGAGATCGCGTGGGACCCGGGGCGCGGAGCGGATGATCACGAAAGACGCTGCGCGCTGCGGGAGTTCAAGGTGGGCGACCGGCGTGCACGTGCACGGCCGTCGTGTCCGGCGTCAGTGGAGCGAGATGGCCCGTTCGGGGCAGGCCGCGATACCCGCCCGGATCGAGTCGGCGGGCGGATCGGAGACCTCGACGTCGAGAGGGAGTGCGTACCCGTTGTCGTCGATGTCGAACACGTCGGGTGCGGCCTCCCAGCAACGCGCGTGACCGGAGCATTTTCCGGTGTCGATCGTCAGTCTCATGAGGCCCCTGCTTTCGACGATGGACGGTGGAGACGAAGTGCCGGCAGTCGCATCAGGCGTGAGACCGAAAGCCCCCTTGGTCTCACAGCCTGAGACTCACTAGGACACACGGTAGCAACATTGGGGGCATAAGTCGAGACCTGCATCACACTTTTTACCAAGTTCACTATGTCAGCGAAGCCTTGGCTCCCCAACGGGACGGAG
This sequence comes from Rhodococcus sp. Z13, assembly GCF_025837095.1. Classification (NCBI taxonomy): domain Bacteria; kingdom Bacillati; phylum Actinomycetota; class Actinomycetes; order Mycobacteriales; family Nocardiaceae; genus Rhodococcus; species Rhodococcus sacchari. The sequence continues at coordinate 55,493 of NZ_CP107551.1, read as the reverse complement.
TGGGCGCCGTAGGGTGAAGGAATGCCGAGTGACGACTCCGTACAGACCGACGAGATGAGCCTGAAGGAACGCCTCGTCCGAGCCGCCGACGAGGAGATACGTCGGCAGGGAACCGTCTCGGTCAGCATGGCCACGATCGCCGAACGGGCAGGTGTCTCCCGCGCCACCGCCTTCCGGCAACTCGGTGGTGCCCAGGAGATGATCGTGCAGGTGGGCCTGCTGCGCGCCGAACGGCACATCGAACGCGCCCTCGAACGGTCCGCGGGTCAGGGCGACATCTTCTCCAAGATGGAAGACACGATGGCCTACAACGCGCGCGAACTGCCGGAGGACCCGGTGATCGTCGCGCTCATGGCCCAGCACTCGGCCTCCGCGCGGCATCCCGACATCCTCGCAGTGACCTCGGCGGTGTCCGAACCGCTGCTGCGCGCCGGGCAGGATGCGGGCATCATCCGCACCGACGTCCCCCTCGAGGACCTGCTCGAGTTCCTCATCGAGCAGACCTTCCTCGCCGCCGAGGACCCCGACCGCTCCGACGCGGCCGCCCGGCTGCGCTTCCGCCGGTTCGTCGTTCCCGCCCTGCGGCCGCAACCGGCGGAGGGATCCCCCGACGCCGCGCAGGCCGAACTCGAGCAGGCGCTCGCGACCGCGGCCGACGCCCTCGCCACCGCCACCCGCGCCGCCCGGAAACTGCAGCAGGGCAGTCCCGGTCGCGTCGGAAGCTAGGTCACCGCACCCGCGATCTTGAGTTCGAGGAGCCTGTCGTCGTCGAACCCGAGTTCCCGGAGGATGTCGTCGGTGTGCTCGGCGAACTGCGGTGCCCGCCGCATTCTCACGGGCGCGTTGTCGAACTTGACCGGATTCGCGACGAGCTTCTGTGGCCTGCCGTCCGCGTCGACCACCTCGACGATGCGCCCGTTGGCGAGGAGTGCCTCGTCGTGGCCGAGATCCCAGCCGTCCTGTACCGGCGCCCACTGGCCGGTGAGCGACGAGAACACCTCGAGCCATTCGTCGTAGGTGCGCTTCGAGACGGCCTCCGCGAACCAGCCGCCGATCTCCTCGGAGTGCTGGAAGATCGCCTCCATCGTGGCGAACCGCGGATCGTCGACGAGGTCCTCACGGCCCAGCGCGCTGACGAATTCGTTCCAGTAGCGGGTGGGCTGGAGCATCGAGAACTGGAGCCAGCGGCCGTCGGCGGTGCGGTACGACCCGCTCAGCGGATTGCCCGGGGCGGCCGTGGTCCGCTGCACCTTGGGCAGCGGACCGCCCGTGAACAGCGACAGGTTGACCGAGAACTGGGTGGCCCACGCCCCCACCGCGAGCAGCGACACGTCGACCTCGGAGGGCTCGCCGGTGCGTTCGCGACCGGCGATCGCCGCGGCGATGCCCCCGGCGATGGTCATGCCGCCGATGTTGTCGCCGTACGCACCGGCCGGCATGAACGCCATGTGGTCGGTGTCGGGCGGCATGACCCCGTCGGCGCTGCCGCCGCGGGCCCAGAAGGCCGTGGCGTCGTAGGCACCCTTCTCGGCGTCGGGTCCCTCGGTGCCGAAACCGCTTCCGGTGACGTAGATGATCTTCGGGTTGATCGCGCGGACGTCGTCGACGGTGATCCCGAGCTTGGCCCGCGGACCGGGGAGGTAGTTGGTGAGGAAGACGTCGCTGCGCCGGATCAGTTCCTCGAGCACGGGCCGCGCCTCGGGATTGGACAGGTCGATGCCGATGCTGCGCTTGCTGCGGTTGGGGCCCTCCATGATCGGCGCGAACGACGACCCGGCCTTGTTCGCGTCGAGCCCGAGCACGCGGACGAGACCACGCTGGGCGTCGCCGTTCTCGGCGTGCTCGACCTTGACGATGTCGGCTCCCCAGTCGGCCAGCACGGCTCCCGCCGCAGGCACGAACGTGAACTGCGCGACCTCGAGAATGCGGATGCCTTCCAAGGGACGGTCCATGACGACTCCTGATCCTGGTGCGTGGGGCTGGTTTTCGGGGCTGGTTCAGGGGGTGCGCAGCAGGAACGCACCCGAGGGCACACCCCCGCCAGCGGTGACGACCGCGACCTTCGCGTCGGGCACCTGCCGCCCCGGTGCCTGCCCGCGCAGCTGGAGGACGGCTTCGCGCACGAAGCCGTATCCGTGGGTGCGTCCGGCGGACAGCTGCCCGCCGTGCGGGTTGAGCGGCAGCACCCCGTCGACGGCGATGCCCTTGCCTCCGTCGACGAAGTCGGTGGCACCGCCGATCTCGCAGAAGCCGAGGCCCTCGAGCCAGGACAGCGCGTTGAAGGTGAACCCGTCGTAGAGCAGCGCGACGTCGACGTCCTCGGGCCGCAGGTCGGTGCGGCTCCACAGATGTGCAGCGGGACCGAGGGATTGGGGCAGGTGTGTGAGTGTGCCCTGGTCCCAGGAGAGATTCTCGGTGATCTGGGTGCCGACCGCCTCGACGAGCACGGGCTCGTGCCGCAGGTCCTTCGCGGTCTCGACGGCGGAGACGACGACGGCGACGGCCCCGTCGACGGGCACGTCGCAGTCGTACAGGCCGAAGGGCGTCGAGACGACACGGGCGGACAGGTAGTCGTCCATCGTGATCGGATCCCGGTAGACCGCTTCGGGATTGGCGGAGGCGTTGTCGCGGGCGGTGACGGCGATCGCGCCGAGGGTGTCCTTGGCTTCGCCGTAGCGGTGGAAATAGTGCGAGGCCTGGCAGGCGATCCAGTTGGCGGCGGAGATCGCCCCGAAGGGATGACGGAACTCGAACATGCCCGAGGCGCGGCCCCCACCTCCGGACCAGCGTCCCGCCTTCACCAGCTCGGTGTGCGTGGACTCCCAGACGGTGCGGAAACACAGCACGTGACGGCACAGGCCCGAGGCGACGGCGAGCATCGCGGCGATGATCGATCCGTTCTGCCCCGGCAGGTCCCCGCCACCGTTGACCCAGACGGGGCGGATGCGCAGCGCCTGCTCGACCGGCACGATGCCGCCCTCGGAGATGCCTCCGGACACCGCGCCGGGGTAGGTGGACAGTCCGTCGATGTCGTCGAGGGTCAGCCCGGCGTCCTCGACGGCACGCAGGCACGCGTCCACGGTGAGGGTCAGGGGATCGACCATGAGGCGGCGGCCGACGGCGGACTGACCGACGCCGGTGATCGCGACCCGGTCCTCGAACCGCCGCGAGGTGACCGGGGGACGCAGGCGGGGGCGCAGATCCTCGGGTTCGGGGAGTTCGCCGGGGCAGTCGGCGTCGGGATCGGGTTCGAACAGCGGCAGCCAGATGTCGTCGGCGACCTGCTCGAACGTCACGCGGACGCGGTCGCCGACTGCCACCTCCCCGGGTTCGCAGCCGACGATGTTCGTGGTGAGGCGGACGCTCGGGTCCTCCTCCAGGGCGACGATCGCGACGACATAGGGCGGGGGGAGGTCGGGGAGCCACTGCTGGGCGTTGACCGTCACCCCGACGACGACCGCACGGCCCGAGACCGGCTGCAGGGAGATGTCGCGGGAGCGGCACTCGGAGCACAGGACCGCGGTGGGGTGCATGCGTTTCCCGCACGCGTCGCACTGCGCGACCTGCAGGACGCCGTCGGCCCCGGAGGCCCAGAAGCCTGCCGTGGTCACGGTCGGTTGAGGAAGTGGCCTACCCACCAGCACCCCCTGCACGACTACTAGGTTAGACAACTTGAGGTGAGATGCTAGCACCGACCATGACCCACGTCACGCCACCCGTCCATCGGCCCGCCCCGTCAACGGAAAACGAGTTCCCGATAGGGACTCACTTGTATAACCTGGTATGCAAACAACGGCGCCTCGGTGACGAGCGAAGAGCGGAGTTCGACCATGGACGAAACGCGGGCAGCACTCGACCACACCCTGCTCGACTGGGTGGCCGACACCGCCGGCGGGAAGATCGTCCACGTCGACCGGCGACCGGGCGGCGGACGCCGCGAGGCCTGGGTGGTGGACGTCGAGACCCCCGACGGCACAACACTTCCCCTCTTCCTGCGCTACGACCGCCTCGACCCCGCACAGCGAGGCGACCCGTTCACCCTGCACCGCGAGGCGCAGTTCTACCGCGCGTTCGCCGACTCCCCCGTCCCGATCCCCCGCATCGTCGGGGTCCACCCCACCGAACAGGCCATCCTGTCCGAACGGGTACCGGGGCAGGCCTGGTTCTCGCGCCTCACCGACGAGAACGAGCGGGTCGCGATCGCCTCGGACTTCATGCGCATCCTCGCCGAGATGCACCGCGTCGACCCGGCCCGGCTCGAACTCCCCGACCAGCATCCCGGCATGGGGCTGCGGCGGCTGGTGGAACACGAGATCGACGTCTGGGAGCGGATCTACCGCGACGCGGGCGGAAAGTCCGATCCCCTCGTCGAACTCGCGCTCGGCTGGGTGCGCCGCAACATCCCCGACGCCGACGGGCCGGTGGTGATCGTGCAGGGCGACACCGGACCGGGCAACTTCCTCTACGAGGACGGGAAGGTCACCGCCGTCCTCGATCTCGAACTCGGTCATCTCGGCGACCCGCACGACGATCTCGCGTGGGTCACCACCCGCGCCGTGCAGGAGCCGTTCACCGACATCCACGACCGGTTCGCGGACTACGAACGCGCCTCGGGCATGCGCATCGACCTCGACCGGGTGCGCTACTACCGCGTGCTCGCCGAACTGCGGATCGTCGTCCTCGGCACGGGCGGGGTCGACCTCCTGGGCGAGGTGGGCAACGCCCTCCCCTACGGCCTGCTCCACCGTCGACTGCTGGTCGAGGCACTCGCCGACGTCCTCGGCACCGACCTCGAGCTCCCGGCCGACGTCGAGGCCGAGCCGACCGAACTGCAATGGCTGTACGACGCTGCGCTGGAACAGATCCGGCACATCATCGTGCCGCGCAGCGAGGACGCCTTCGTCGTCCTGCGCAGCAAGGGCCTCGCCCGCATCCTGAAGTACCTCCGCGACGCGAACCGCTTCGGCGACCGCATCACCGAACGCGATCTCGACGACCTGGAGGCCGCGCTGGGGTCGCGCCCCGACACGGTGACCGACGGCACCACCGAACTGGTCGCACGGCACTTCGCCGGGGAGATCCCCATCGAGGACGTGCTGACCGTCCTCTTCCGCCAGATCGCCGGTCGCACCCAGCAGATGCGCTCGGCGATGGGCGTTCTCGCCGAACGGCACTTCGACGCCCTGTAGCCGCGGAGGACCTCACCCCTCCCCGGACGCCGGCAGCGTCACGGAGACGAGGTCCTCGTCCCCGGACGCCACCGCGAGCACCTCACGGAAGCCGTCCGCGATCGAACCGGCGAACACCTCCGGGTCCGGTACCGCGGCGGTGTCGGCGTTGATGCCGATGCAGCACTCGTCGATGTGGGACATCAGCGTGATGTTCACGGCCGCACCGATGGTGGGCGCGAACGGGTAGTACCTCAGTATCTCGGCACCGGCGAGATAGATGGGGATCGGCGAACCGGGCACGTTCGACGCGAGGAAGTCGATGTGCTCGAGCATCCCGCCCAGGGCACGCGGCGGCAGGACGTTCAGGGCCGCGGCGATGGCCTCGGACAACGGCACGGCCGGTTCGTTCCGCCAGGACCGCACGATCGCACGCACCCGGTGCATCAGCTCCACCGGATCGGTGACGTCGGTGGGAAGAGCGAAGCGCGCCAGGGTGATCCGGTTTCCGCCGATCTCGTCACCCTCCGCCCGCAGGCTGATCGGCATCGTCGTCATCAGTGCCCCCGCCTGCGTACCGTGCCGCACGTGATAGTGGTGCAATCCCAGCAGGACTCCGGCGAGGAACGCGTCGTTGAGCGAGGAGTCCGCCGCCTTCCCCGCGTCGCGCAGTGCCTGCAACGGCAGGTCGAGCGCCGCGACCTCCCGGACCGTGCTGCGCGCGGTCATCAACGGTGACCGCGTCGTGAACACGGGGCGCGCGTATCGGGCCACCGACCCGGCCGTGCCCACCACCGTCCGCAGCGCGGAGACGGGATCCGTCAGCGAGCGCAGGCCGAAGCGGGCGAGCCCGGGAACGGCCCGCCCGGCGAGATCGCGGGCCGTGGACACGTGCCAGATCAGAGCATCGACCAGATCCGAACCCCGTGCGACGGAGGAACTCTCCGGCAGCGGCGGCCGCTCGGTCTCGGTGCCGTCGCGTTCGAAGTCGACGACCTCGTTCGTGATCTGGATGCCCCCGATGCCGTCGGTGAGCGAGTGGTGCACCTTCAGCACGACCGCCGCCCGTCCGTCGTCGAGACCGTCGACGACCGTGGCCTCCCACAACGGTCGGTCCTTGTCGAACGCCGCCATCGCGGCCACCCGCGCCAGTGGCAGCACCGCCTCCAGCCCACCGCCGTGCGGCAGCGCGACCCGCCGCAGATGCCAGGACAGGTCGAAATCGGGATCGTCCACCCACCGCGGCGGAGCGAGCCCGACCCCCGGGTCGACGAGCCGCTGCCGGAAGGTCGGTACCGCCCGCGTGCCGCGTTCCATCGTGCGGACGAAGCGCTCCTGGTCCGGCGACCGGTCGAGCAGGGCGACGGCGACGATGGTGGACCTCAGGATCGGGTCGTCCTCCATCCGCCAGGACATCAGATCGGCCTGCGACATACGTCTGACATCACCGGTCATACGACTCACCCTCCCGCGGACGCGTGCCTGCGGGACAATCGTCTCACCGGCACCGGCAGATTCGGACCCACAGGAGGCGACTGGATCGTGTGTGGACGCTACGCCAGCACCAGCACCCGCAGTGATCTGCTCGCGGCATACGACGCGGTGGAGGCCGTCGGTGAGGAACTGCCGCCCTCCTACAACATCGCCCCCACGCAACGGGTGAACGTGGTGCTCGTACGCGCACCCCGCGACGATCCCGACGCCGAACCCGTCCGCATCGTTTCCTCCGAGGTGAAGTGGGGGCTGGTGCCGTTCTGGGCGAAGGACCCGAAGATCGGGTCGCGGATGATCAACGCCCGCTCCGAGACGATCACGCAGAAGCCGGCCTTCAAGGCCGCCGCGTCGCGGCGCCGCTGCATCCTCCCCGCCGACGGCTACTACGAGTGGATGAAGACCGAGGACGGGAAGAAGATCCCCTTCTTCCTGCACGGCGACGCGCCGCTGTCGATGGCCGGGCTCTACGAACTGTGGGCCGATCCGGACCTGCCGGAGGACCACCCCGACCGCTGGTTGTGGACGTGCACCGTGCTCACCCGGCCCGCCACCGACGCCGCCGGACACATCCACGAACGCTCCCCCGTGATCCTGCCGGAGACCTTCGTCGACCCCTGGCTCGATCCCGAACTCACCGACCGCGACGACGTCGACGCCCTACTGAATTCGATCCCCGAACCGACCCTCGAACCGTACGAGGTGAGCACCGCGGTCAATTCCCCGCGCAACAATTCCCCGGAACTGCTGCGTCCCGTCGGATCCTGACCGCTCACGGGCAACGGATGCGCAGCTCACACGGCCGGTGGGTCGGAGAAATACGGCATCCGAAATTGACTAAAGTTGCCGAGTGCGACTTTCACGGCAGGACTCGGGCGGTTCGACGACGACCACTTCGTTCTTCGACAGCCGGGCCGGCACCGCCACCGCCGCGATCACGTCGCTCGTCGCCGCCGGTGTGGTCGTGGCGATCCTCCTCGGCAGCGACCTCATCGATCTGCTCGTCTACCGCCTGGGCGCCCGGGTGCTGCTCGACGGCAAGGACCTCTACGGGCAGATGCCCCCGGTCCTCGACGACTTCACGCTGCCGTTCACCTATCCCCCGCTCTCGGCGATGCTGTTCGTCCCGCTGGCGGTGCTGCCCGTCGCACTGGGCAAGGTCGTCTTCACCCTCGTCTCCCTCGCCGCCCTGACCGTCACCCTGCGGCTGGTGATCACCCGGGTGTGGCCGCAGCTCGGTCCGCGCGCGTCGTGGACGGCGACGACCATCGCGGCCGCAGCCACCGTGCTCCTCGAACCCGTCCGCGAGACCATCAGCTTCGGGCAGATCAATCTCGTGCTGATGGCGCTGGTCGCGGTGGACGTGCTCACGAAGAACCCCAAGTGGCCGCGCGGTCTGCTGATCGGTCTCGCCGCCGCGGTGAAACTGACCCCCGCCGCGTTCCTGCTGCTCTTCCTGGTCCGCCGCGACCGCCGCACCAGCCTCACCATCGTCGCGTCGGCGGTGGGTTTCACCGCGCTGGCGTTCGCCCTGAAGCCGAGCGAGTCGGTGAAGTACTGGCTGCAGACCCTGCCGGACACCGGCCGGATCGGCCCCGCCTATTTCGGCACCAACGAGTCCTTCAAGGCCGTCGTGGCGCGGTTCGCCCCGCCCGAACTGATGGGCTCACTGCTGTGGCTGGTCGCGGTGGCGGTGATGCTGCTGGTCGCGGTGATCGCCATCCGCCGCGCCCTCGACCACGGTGAACTCGTCCCCGCGCTGCTCGCCAACGCGACCGCCGTCCTGCTCGCCTCGCCGGTGTCGTGGTCGCACCACTGGGTGTGGGTCGCCCCCGCATTGCTGGTGTTCGCCTTCGAGCTGATGCGCGGACCCGCCTCGCGCGGGGCCCTCGCCGTCGCCGCCGGTGTCACGGTGATCTTCCTGGTGGGCCCGCAGCACCTGTTGCCCTCCGGGAAGGACGTCGAACTCGACTGGGCCCTGTGGCAGCAGGCGCTCGGTGCCCTGTACGTGGTGGTCGGCGTCGGTTTCCTGGTCTGGCTCGCCTTCGTGCGCTACCAGGACGGCGCAGTCGCCACCCGCCCCGACACCCCCGAGGACGACTCGGCGCAGCCGCTGGGCAGCCGGCCCTGACGCCCGCCCCCGAAATCTCCCGCGGGAGACCCGCGAAGGCGTGATAGTGGAGGGGTGGCCCCGACGTCCGAGTACGCGGCCCGGCTCCGGACCGCTGCCCTGTACGTGACCCGGCCACGGGTCGCGGTACTCGAAGCCGTCGACGGACACCCCCACGCCGACACCGACACGATCCTCGTCGCCGTGCAGGAACGCATTCCGGGGGTGTCGCGCCAGACCGTCTACAGCGCGCTGCACGCCCTGACCGTGGCGGGTCTGATCCGTCGCATCCAGCCGGCAGGTCTGGTGGCCCGATACGAGTCTCGGGTCGGCGACGACCACCACCATCTGGTCTGCCGCGCGTGCGGGTCCATCACCGACGTCGACCGGGCCGTCGGCCGGTCGGACTGCCTGGCCACCCCGCAGGAGGACTTCCTCGTCGAACGGGCCGAGGTCGTCTACTGGGGTCTGTGCCCGGCCTGCTCGGCGCCGGAGTGAGCCGGGAGGAACGTCACTTCCTCCAGAACAGGTGATGGACCACGCCGCTCGGGCTCGGAACGACCTCGAGATGGAAGCGGTCCCGCAGTTCGTCCGGTGACTCCCACAGCTTCAACCCATGCCCGAACCGCACCGGCGCCACCACGACGTGCAGGGTGTCGACGAGGTCGGCGTCGAGGAACTGCCGGATGGTGGTCACTCCCCCGCCGAGCCGGACGTCCTTGCCGTGCGCGGCGATCCGGGCCTTCTCGAGCACGCTCGCCGGGTCGCCTCCGACGAAGTGGAAGGTGGTGTCGCCGAGGGTGAACGACGGCCGTTCGTGATGCGTCAGGACGAACACGGGGGTATGGAAGGGTGGCTCGTCGCCCCACCATCCCTGCCAGTCGTGATCGGTCCAGGGTCCGCGCTGGGGTCCGAACTTGTTGCGGCCCATGATCTCCGCACCGATGCCGTGGGAGAAGTCCCGGGCGAAGCAGTCGTCGAGGCCGCGGCTGCCGCCGGGGCCGGTGCGTACCGGCGACGACGCGGTGGCGAACAGCCACTCCATCAGCCTGCTCTGGTCGAGGCCGAAGGGGTTGTCGAGGGTCTGGTCCTCCCCCGCGCCGATGCCGTCGATCGAGACGGTGAAGTTCTGTACTCGCAGCAGTTGCGTCACCGGTGCCTCCTCGTGTCCGGACGAGAGATACGCACATGGAGACCACGGTGACGGCCGGAACTCATCGCCGAGCAGTGTTTGTTCACAGGAAGAGATCGGCGGCGGCCTGCACACGTTCGACGTGGGCACGCCACCGCGCGGCGTCGGTGTGGGGAAGGTTGTCGTTGCCCGGGCCGCGGCCGGCGAACCCGTCGATGTGCTCCCTCACGATGTCGACGTGCCCGGCGTGCCGCGCGGTCTCGACGATCATGTGCAGAATGGCCTGTCGCAGGGTCACGGGCCGGTCCGAGCCGGGCACCGTGCCCGTCGACGCGAGATCGAGTGCCTCGAAGGTCCCGGCGGCATGCTCCCAGGAGCGGCGGTAGAGGCCGACGACGTACTCACGGGATTCGTCGGGAGCTGCCCACATGTCGGCGTTCTCCTCCGCTCCGGGACGGAGCCAGGGCAGCTCGATCGGGGCGGGCCGGCCGAAGACGAGACCGAACCAGCCGAACTCGCAGCCCGCCAGGTGCTTCACCAGCCCCAGCAGATTCGTGCCGGTCGGGGTCATCGGGCGGCGCAGGTCGTGTTCCTGCAGGCCCTCGAGTTTCCACAGCACCGATTCGCGCAGCTCCTGGAGCTGCCCGACGAGCTCGGATCCGTACGACGATCCCCCGATCACACCGGCAGGATACGCAGGGACGCGCGGCTGTCCACGGGTTCCGCGACTGCCCCCCGGGAGTGTGCCATCCGGGTGGCGCCGCCGAAGGGGGCCGGAAACAGAAGAACCTGGAAGCAGAAGAACCCCGAAACGAAGAACGAGGTCACGATCTCCGTGGAGTTCGCGACCTCGTTCATCTGTGGGCGAAGGGGGACTTGAACCCCCACGTCCCGAAGGACACTGGCACCTGAAGCCAGCGCGTCTGCCATTCCGCCACTCGCCCGAGCAACGCCGAAAACATTAACACACGATGCGGCGATTCCACTATTCCGCTGGTAGGAGACCTGCGCAAGGGGTCTGCAGCGCCCTCGAGGGGCCGCCGGAGGAGCGTCGGAGAGTGCTACCGATCTCCCTCGGGTCGAATCGCGGGAAAAGTCGATACCATGCAGGAGCGAGGTCTGCATTGCGACACGCTGAGTACGGAAAGGGGGTCGCCATGGGTATCGCCCAGCGCTTCGAGCGCAAGCTCCAGGCTGCGATCGGCGACGCTTTCGCCCGCGTGTTCGGCGGCGGCGTCGTGCCTCAGGAGGTGGAGGCCGCCCTGCAGCAGGAGGCAGCAGACGGCGTCCAGCAACTCGACCGAGGACACGCGCTCGCCCCCAACAAGTACGTCATCACCATCAGCGAGTCCGATCACGAAGCCCTCGCCGCGGATCGGGACTTGACTGTGAAGGCCTTCTCCCGTCACCTTGAGGACTTCATCCGAGAGCAAGGATGGCAGACGTACGGTGAGGTCCACGTCGTCTTCGAGTCGTCGTCCGCACTGCACACCGGGCAGTTCCGGACCCGCGGCTCGGTAGATCCCGATGCGGGGCGCTCAGCGACGCGCGCGCCGTCATCACGGAACCCGCAGAACCGCCCATTCGTGAACTCTGAACCAGGAGCTGGCCCCATGACGCAGAACCCCGGCTACGACCCCAGCCGTGACCCCGCCGAAGCGGAACCTCAGTACGCACGCAACGGTCACGCGCACGTCGGCCAGGAGCAGCGCTACGCACAGGGCTACGGCAACGCCGGCTACGACCAGGCGCAGGGTGGTTACGACGCCCAGGCCTACGGGCAGCAGGCGTACGGCGACCAGAACTACCAGGATCCCGGCTACCAGCAGGCCGGCTACGACCAGCAGGCCTACGGCCAGCAGGGTTACGCGCAACCCCAGGCCTACAGCCAGGACTACCGCGGCGACTACCAGCAGGGTTACGACCAGCAGGCCTACGGGCAGCAGGGCTATCAGGATCCGGCCTACCAGCAGGGCGGCTACGACCAGCAGGCCTACGGCCAGCAGGGTTACGCGCAGCCCGGCTACGGTCAGCAGCAGTACGGCGAGCAGGCCGGTTACGACCAGGGCTACGGCGCCGCGGCCCCGGCCTACGACCAGAGCTACCAGCAGGGCGGCTACCAGTCGCCGGCCGCCGGCCGTGTCCTGACGGCCACCCTCCAGCTCGAGGACGGCAGCGGCCGCTACTACCAGCTCCGCGAGGGCAGCAACATCGTCGGCCGCGGGCAGGACGCCCAGTTCCGTCTGCCGGACACCGGCGTGTCACGTCGCCACATCGACATCCGCTGGGACGGCCAGGTCGCGATGCTCTCCGATCTCGGTTCCACCAACGGCACCACCGTCAACGGTGCGGCGGTCCAGGACTGGCAGCTCGCCGACGGTGATGTGATTCGCGCCGGGCACTCCGAGATCCTCGTACGCATCCTCTGAGCAGCCGAGATAGACGGACACACCGGATTCGTCCACATCGTCCGACGCGCGGCACCGCGCGTCGGACGCTGCGTGGAGTCGTCCGGTGTCCGTATTGTGAGTGACCGCAACGCACCGGACGAGAACGACCGGTCGACCAGCCAGAAGGAGGGCACGCCGTGCAGGGGCTGATTCTGCAGCTGACCCGGGCGGGATTCCTCCTCCTGCTGTGGCTGTTCGTGTGGGCCGTGCTGCGCACGCTCCGGTCCGACATCTACGCCGGCACCGCGCGGCCGCTGCCCCGGTATTCACCCAAGCAGTCGGTACTGCCCTCGCTGAGCCGCAACAAGACCGCCAAGTACCTGGTGGTCACGCAGGGGGCGCTGGCCGGTACCCGCATCACGCTGGGCACCCAGCCGGTGCTCATCGGGCGGGCCGACGACTCCACCCTCGTCCTGACCGACGACTACGCCTCGACCCGCCACGCCCGCCTGTCCCCGCGGGGCAGCGACTGGTACGTCGAGGACCTCGGGTCGACGAACGGTACGTATCTCGACCGTGCGAAGGTCACCACCGCTGTCCGTGTCCCGCTCGGCACTCCCGTCCGTGTGGGCAAGACCGTGATCGAGCTCCGCCCGTGACCCTCGTACTCCGTTACGCCGCCCGCAGCGACCGCGGCCTCGTCCGTTCCAACAACGAGGACTCCGTCTACGCCGGCGCGCGCCTGCTCGCCCTCGCCGACGGCATGGGTGGCCACGCCGCAGGCGAGGTCGCCTCACAACTGATGATCGCTGCGCTCGCCCATCTCGACGACGACGAGCCCGGCGGCGACCTCCTCGGCAAGCTGGCCGCCGCCGTCCGGGAGGGCAACGCCTCCATCGCCGACCAGGTGGAGGAGGAGCCCGAGCTCGACGGCATGGGCACGACCCTCACCGCAATCCTGTTCGCCGGCAGCAAGCTGGGTCTGGCGCACATCGGCGACTCCCGCGCCTACCTCCTGCGTGACAACCAGCTCACCCAGATCACCCGCGACGACACCTTCGTGCAGTCGCTGGTCGACGAGGGCCGCATCACCCCGGAACAGGCCCACACCCATCCGCAGCGGTCGCTGATCATGCGCGCGCTGACGGGCACCGAGGTCGAACCCACGCTCACGGTCCGCGAGGCCCGCGCCGGCGACCGCTATCTGGTGTGCTCGGACGGCCTGTCCGACGTCGTCAGCGACGAGACCATCGCCGAGACCATGCGGCAGGGCACCCACGACGAGTGCGCCGACCGCCTCATCGAACTCGCGCTGCGCAGCGGTGGCCCCGACAACGTCACCGTGGTCGTCGCCGACGTCATCGACCTCGACTACGGGCAGAGCAATCCCATCGTGGCGGGCGCGGCGTCGGGGGACGACGACGATGACACTCCCCCGCCGAACACCGCGGCCGGTCGTGCCGCGGCGATGCGTCCCCCGCGTGCCACCCCGAAGCGGGTCATCAACAAGGCCCCGGAACCCGAACCGAAGAAGAAGCGCAGCCGCCTGTTCTGGCCGTCGATCGCGATCCTGGTGATCGCGGCGCTGGCCGGTGGCCTGCTGCTGGGCCGGCAGCTGATCCGCAACAACTACTACGTGGCCGCCGACGAGGGCCGCGTCGCGGTGCTGCGCGGCATCCCCGGCAACGTCTTCGGTTACTCGCTGCAGGAGGTGGCCCGCGTCGGCTGCATCACCGACGAGGGCGACCTGACACTCGTCGATCCGGCCTCGGCGCAGTGCCGAGTGATGCTCGTCGACGATCTGTGGCCCGCCGCGCGCGAGCAGGTGCGCGCCGGTCTGCCGTCGGGTTCTCTCGACGACACGCGCGAGCAGATGCAGCGGCTCGCCGAACTCGACCTGCTGCCGGTATGCGAGGAGAAGAGGCCGGAACCCGAGCCCGCACCGGCGCCGCCCGGCGCCCCCACTCCGGAACCGAACGGTGCCGCTCCCGCCGAGACCCCGGCCCCCGAGACCCCGGCGACGGGTGAACCGGCGCCTGCCCCGCAGGAACCGCAGCAGATCACCCCGGTTCCCGAACAGGCACCCCAGATCCCTGGACAGAACTGCAGGGTGGGCGCCTGATGTCGGTGTCCCATGGTTTGGGGGCGTTCCCGAGCCCGCCCGGTGGTTTCGCGCCGGCTCCGGTCCAGTCGACGCGCCGCAACACCGAGCTGGCACTGCTGCTCGCGGCGATCGCCATCACGACGGTCTCGCTCATGCTCGTCGAGGTGTCGATGGAGCAGACCATCACCCTGGACCTGCTCGAATACGGCGCGGCCTATGCCGGCCTGTTCCTGATCGCACACCTGGCGGTGCGGCGCTTCGCGAAGTACGCCGATCCGCTGCTGCTGCCGATCGTGGCGCTGCTCAACGGGCTCGGGCTCGTGCTCATCCACCGGCTGGACCTGTCCGACCAGGAGAACGCCCGCTACATGGGGCTCGATCCGCCGTCCCCCGATGCGACCCAGCAGGTGCTGTGGACGGCGCTCGGCATCGCCCTGTTCATCGTCGTGCTGATCTTCCTGCGCGACTACCGGCTGCTGGCGCGCTACAGTTACACCCTCGGTCTCGTCGGTCTGGTGGCCCTGGCGATCCCGGCGCTGCTGCCGAGCAGTTTCTCCGAGGTCAACGGCGCGAAGATCTGGATCCGGCTGCCCGGCTTCAGCATCCAGCCGGGTGAGTTCGCGAAGATCCTGCTGATCATCTTCTTCGCGTCGGTGCTCGTCGCCAAGCGCGACCTGTTCACCACCGCGGGCCGGCACTTCCTCGGCATGGACTTCCCGCGCGCCCGCGATCTCGGGCCGATCCTCGCCGCGTGGATCATCTCGATCGGCGTGATGGTCTTCGAGAAGGACCTCGGCACGTCGCTGCTGCTGTTCACGACCGTGCTGGTGATGCTCTACATCGCCACCGAGCGGGTCGGCTGGCTGATCATCGGGTTCTCGCTGCTCGCCGTCGGCTTCTACGCGGCGTACCACATGTTCGGGCACGTGCAGGTCCGTGTGGAGACCTGGCTCGACCCCCTCGCCGACTACAACAACACCGGCTACCAGATCTCCCAGTCGCTGTTCGGTCTCGCGACCGGTGGGGTGGCCGGGACCGGTCTGGGCAGCGGACGCCCCGGTCAGGTGCCGTTCGCGAAGACCGACTTCATCATCGCGGCGATCGGTGAGGAACTCGGGCTGATCGGCCTGTCCGCGATCCTGCTGCTGTTCCTGATCCTCGTGATCCGGGGCATGCGCACCGCGCTGGCGGTACGCGACAGCTTCGGCAAGCTGCTCGCCGCCGGCCTGTCGTTCACCCTCGCCGTCCAGCTGTTCGTGGTGGTCGGCGGCGTCACGAAATTGATCCCCCTGACGGGCCTGACCACGCCGTTCGTCTCGTACGGCGGTTCGTCGCTCCTCGCCAACTATCTGCTCCTGGCTCTGTTGATGAAGATCTCGCACGCTGCCCGTGAACCCGCGGTTCCTCGGAAGAGGACACCGCCGCCGATCGCCGATGCACCGACGGAAATGATGGGGCGCGAATGAACGGTCCGCTCCGCAGAGTCGCGATGGCCGTGATGTTCATGGTGGTGGCGCTGCTCGCCAATGCCACCTACGTGCAGGTCATCAAGGCCGACGACCTCCGTACCGACCCGCGCAACTCGCGGGTGCTCCTCGACGAGTACTCGCGGCAGCGCGGGCAGATCGTCGCCGCCGGGCAGGCGCTGGCCGTGTCGGTGCCCACCGACAGCCGCTACAAGTACCTGCGCGAGTACCCGGCGACGCCGACCCAGCCGATGAGCCCGCTCGCGTACGCCCCGGTGACGGGCTTCTACTCGATGCAGTACGGCAGCACCGGCATCGAACGCGCCGAGGACTCGCTGCTCAACGGCTCCGACAACCTGCTGTTCGGGCGGCGCCTGTTCGACCTGGTGTCGGGCCGCAACCCGCGCGGCGGCAATGTCGTCACCACGATCGACCCGGTGATGCAGCAGGTCGCCTACGACGAGCTGACGTCGAAGGGTTACACGGGTTCGGTGGTCGCGATCGAGCCGGCGACCGGCCGGATCCTGGCGATGGTGAGCACCCCGAGCTACGACCCGAACCGGTTGTCCGGGCACGACGGCGCCGCGACCTCGCAGGCCTGGGACGAGCTGAACTCCGATCCCGACAAGCCGATGCTCAACCGGGCGATCTCCCAGACCTATCCCCCGGGCTCGACCTTCAAGGTCGTGGTGACCGCGGCGGCGCTCGAGAACGGTGTCACCCCCGACACCCTGTTCACCGCGGCCCCGCAGATCACGCTGCCCGACACCACAACGACCCTCGAGAACTACGGCGGCGCGACCTGCGGCGACGGGGCGACGGTGACCCTGCGCGAGGCGTTCGCCCGGTCGTGCAACACCGCCTTCGTGGAGATGGGCATCGACACCGGCCGCGACGCGCTCGAAGCGCAGGCCGAGGCGCTCGGCATCGGTGAGACCCTCGACGTGCCGCTGCCGGTCGCGGCGAGCACCGTCGGCCCGATCCCGGACGGCGCCGCGCTCGGCCAGTCGAGCATCGGCCAGCGCGACGTGGCGCTCACCCCGCTGCAGAACGCGTCGATCGCCGCGACCGTCGCCAACGGTGGGGTGAGGATGCAGCCCTATCTCGTCGACCGCCTGCAGGGCCCGGACCTGACGGTACTCGAGGAGACCAAGCCCGAGTCGCTCGGCCAGGCCATTCCGCCGGAGGTCGCCGCGACCCTCACCGATCTGATGATCGGTGCCGAGAACTACGCCGGTGGCCAGGGTGCGATCCCGGGGGTGCAGATCGCGTCGAAGACCGGTACCGCGGAGCACGGCAGCGACCCGCGGAACACTCCTCCGCACACCTGGTACATCGCGTTCGCGCCGGCGCAGCAGCCGACCGTGGCCGTCGCGGTGATCGTGGAGGACGGCGGCGACCGGGCACTCGCCGCGACCGGCGGCTCGGTGGCCGCACCGATCGGACGGGCCGTGATCGCGGCCGGACTACAGGGGGGCTGACATGGCACTGAGCAGCGGGGCCATGATCGCCGACCGCTACCGTCTGCAGCGACTCATCGCCACCGGCGGCATGGGTCAGGTGTGGGAGGGACTCGACACGCGGCTCGACCGGCGGGTCGCGGTGAAGGTCCTCAAGGCCGAACTGTCCGGCGACGAGGACTTCCTCGGCCGTTTCCGGTTCGAGGCGCGCACGACGGCGCAGCTCAACCATCCGGGTATCGCCGGGGTGTTCGACTACGGCGAGACCACCGACAGCGAGGGTCAGGCCCTCGCCTATCTGGTGATGGAACTCGTGCACGGCGAACCGCTCAACGCGGTGCTGTCGCGGGTCGGCCGCCTGTCGCTGCCGCACGCCCTGGACATGCTCGAGCAGACCGGCCGGGCGCTGCAGGCCGCCCACAACGCCGGGGTGGTGCACCGCGACGTCAAGCCCGGCAACATCCTGATCACCCCCACCGGCCAGGTGAAGATCACCGACTTCGGTATCGCCAAGGCCGTCGACGCGTCCCCGGTGACCCGCACCGGCATGGTGATGGGCACCGCCCAGTACATCGCTCCCGAACAGGCCCTCGGGCAGGAGGCCACCTCGGCGTCCGACGTGTACTCGCTGGCCGTCGTCGGCTACGAGGCCCTCGCGGGACGCCGCCCGTTCCTCGGCGACAGCGTCGTCACCGTCGCGATGAAACACGTGCAGGAGACGCCGGCGCCGCTGCCCGCCGACCTGCCGGCGGAAGTGCGCGGTCTCATCGAGATCGCGATGTCGAAGGATCCCTCCCACCGCTACGCCAACGGCGGCGAGTTCGCGAACGCCGTCGCCGCGGTGCGGGCGGGACGTCCCGCGCCGCCGCCCGGCAACGTGCCGCCGGTGACCAGCGCGAACCGTGTGCTTCCCCCGGGTGTGCCGGGAACGGCGGCGCCCACCGCGGCGACCCGTGCCCTGAATCCGACGCAGCAGTACGGCAACACCGCGTACGCGTCCGTGCCGCGCGCTGCGCAGCCGCCCACCTCGGGCCGGCCCCCGGTGGGCCCGTCCACCGCGGCGACCCCCACCGGTGACGGCGGCCGTAAGTCGCCGAGCCCGACCGCGCTGGCCTGGGCGGCGGGGATCGCCGTCGTGCTCGCGCTGGTGGCGCTGGGGATCGTGCTGCTCGGGGGCGGCGACGAACCGGATCGGTCGCCCTCGCCCACCACCCAGTTGACGACGACGCGGCAGGCCACCACCACGACGACCACCACGACGCGTCGTCCGCTCCCGCCGCCGATCATCGAGGAACCGGAGACCTTCACGCCGACCCCGACGACCGTGCGGCCCACCACCACGGTGCCGACGACGACCGAGGCGCCCACGACCACCGTTCCCCCCACGACCACCACGACGACGGTCCCGACCACCACCGAGACGACGACCACCACGACCGAGGAAACCGAAACCCCGGACGAGAGCGGCGGCGGGGACGGGTCCGAGAACGAGGCCTCGGGCGGAAGGAACGACAATTCATCCGGAACCAGCAACGGTACGAACACTCGAGGAACGTCATGACCACACCGCGCAAGCTCTCCTCCCGCTACGAGCTGGGTGAGATCCTCGGCTTCGGTGGTATGTCCGAGGTTCACCTCGCGCGGGATCTGAGGCTCGGCCGGGATGTGGCCATCAAGGTGCTGCGAGCGGATCTGGCCCGCGATCCCACGTTCTACCTGCGGTTCCGTCGTGAGGCGCAGAACGCCGCCGCGCTGAACCATCCGGCGATCGTCGCCGTCTACGACACCGGTGAGGCCGAGACCGAGGCCGGTCCCCTGCCGTACATCGTCATGGAGTACGTCGAGGGCGAGACGCTGCGCGACATCGTCCGGTCGAACGGTCCGCTGGCCCCGAAGCGGGCGATGGAGATCATCGCCGACGTGTGTGCGGCCCTGGACTTCAGCCACCGCAACATGATCGTGCACCGCGACGTGAAGCCCGCGAACGTCATGATCAACAAGGCCGGCGCCGTGAAGGTCATGGACTTCGGCATCGCCCGCGCCATCTCCGACGCGGCGAGCCCGATGACGCAGACCGCCGCGGTGATCGGCACCGCGCAGTACCTGTCGCCGGAGCAGGCCCGCGGTGAGCAGGTCGACGCGCGGTCGGACGTCTACTCCGTCGGC
This sequence comes from Rhodococcus sp. Z13, assembly GCF_025837095.1. Lineage (NCBI taxonomy): Bacteria > Bacillati > Actinomycetota > Actinomycetes > Mycobacteriales > Nocardiaceae > Rhodococcus > Rhodococcus sacchari. The sequence continues at coordinate 36,006 of NZ_CP107551.1, read as the reverse complement.
TGCGTGCTGTTCGAGATCCTCACCGGGGAGCCGCCCTTCAAGGGTGATTCGCCGGTCGCGGTGGCCTACCAGCACGTGCGGGAGGATCCGCCGCTGCCGTCGTCGGTGAATCCGGCGGTGCCGCCGGAACTCGACTCGGTGATCCTCAAAGCGATGGCGAAGAACCCCGCCAACCGTTACCAGTCGGCCGCGGAGATGCGCAGCGACCTGATCCGTGTGCTCAGCGGCCAGCGGCCGAGCGCGCCGATGGTGATGACCGACGAGGACCGCACCACGCTGATCGACGCCGTCGACACGGGGGCGGGCCGGCACAGCCGCGCCGCCGCCGTCGTCGGGACGGGCGGATCGGGTGCGGACGGATCCGGATCCGGGTCGGTGCTCAAGAAGGTGCTGCTCGGCCTCGCCGCCGTGCTGGTCGTCGGCATTGTCGGGGTGTTCCTGTGGACGCTCGGACCGGGCTCGACGGCCGCGCAGGTCGCCGTCCCCGACGTGCGGAACCTGTCCGCACAGGAGGCGGAGGCCCGCCTGCAGGACGCCGGTTTCCGCGTCGCGCTCCAGCAGAAGAGCGACGCGGTGGTCGCGAACGGCAACGTCATCAACACCCGGCCCGTGCCAGGCACCCAGGCCGAGGAGGGCTCGACGGTGACGATCGAGGTGTCGACCGGGCCCGAACAGGTACAGATCCCGCGGTTGGCGGGCATGACGGAGGAACGCGCCGCGCAGGAACTCGCCGCGGTGGGCCTGCGCCTGGACCCGAACATCAAGCGCGCGCCGTCCGGGAAGGACGACGAGAACCTGGTCGTCGAGCAGAACCCCGCCGCGGGGGCGAGCATCGACCGTGACAGCACGATCACCATCACCCTCGGCAGCGGCCCGGAGATGATCCGGGTGCCCAACGTGGTGGGCCAGACCGTCGAGGTGGCTCGCGGCAACGTCGAGGGCGCCGGCTTCGAGGTGGTCGTCGAACAGATCGACTCCAGCGAGCCGGAGGGCACCGTGGTGTCCACCAGCCCGGCCGGTGGGGCCTCGGGTGAGCGCGGCGAGACCGTCACCCTGCGGGTCTCCAACGGCGACCGCATCGAGATGCCGGTCCTCACCAACCGCTCGGTGTCGGAGGCTCTGGCGGCGCTGCGCAGCGCCGGCTGGACGGGCAACGCCTCGCAGCTGCAGCAGACGCGGGAGGCCACCCTGGACGTCGACATGGTGGGCACCGTGATCACCCAGGCCCAGCCGCCGGGCTCGGAGATCTCGAAGAACGAGACGATCTCCGTGGGTGTGGGTGTGCTCGGTATCCGCTGACCCCCGGCGACGAACGGCAGAGGCAGCGAACAGCAGACAAGCGGAAAGGCGCCGGTCCAGTGGACCGGCGCCTTTCCCGTGTCTGAGGGGTCCTAGGCGGCGCCACCGTCGAGGGCGCGGGCCACGCGCTCCTCGAGCTGCGCGACGAGCGACTCCTCCGGAGCCCGGCCGCAGTCACCGAGCCAGTTGGCGAGCATCCGGTGACCGCCCTGCGTGAGCACCGACTCCGGGTGGAACTGCACGCCGTGGATGGGCAGCTCGACGTGCCGCAGCGCCATGACGATGCCGGTGTCGGTATGGCCGGTCGCCTCGAGCTCGGCGGGCATGGTCTCCGGCAGCACGGTCAGCGAGTGGTAGCGGGTCGCGGTGAACGGGTTCGGCAGGCCGGCGAGCACACCGGTGCCGTTGTGGTGCACCACGCTGGTCTTTCCGTGCAGCAGTTCGGGGGCGCGGTCGACGGTCGCCCCGAAGGCGACACCGATGGACTGGTGGCCGAGGCACACCCCGAGAAGCGGGGTGCGAGTGTCGGCGCAGGCCTTGACCAGGTCGATGCTCACACCGGCGCGTTCCGGGGTGCCGGGGCCGGGGCTGACGAGGATGCCGTCGTAGTCCTGCGCGACGCGCGTGAGAGCCCCGGGTGCGGTGAGGCGTTCGTCGTCGTTGCGCCACACGTCGGCCGTCGTTCCGAGCTGCCCCAGGTACTGGACCAGGTTGAAGACGAAGCTGTCGTAGTTGTCGACGACGAGGATGCGCATGGCACGAGGGTACTCAGTGGTCTCGTTCCGAACCGTGGCGGAGTCGTTTTCACCGCTCAGCGGGCGGAGTCCTCTTCACCGCTCAGCGGGCGGAGTCCTCTTCACCGCTCAGCGGGCGGAGTCCTCTTCACCGCTCAGCGGGCGGAGGCCCCGCCGGTGTAGGCGGGGACGGACAGATCGTCCGAGGCGTGCTGGGTGTAGCCGAGCTGGTAGCGGGCCGCGTACTGCTTGTAGAGGCGGATGCCGGGTTCCGCGTCGAGTGCGGCCTCGAGGCGGGCGGGATCACCGAGCGCGGTGACGACATAGGGCGGCGAGTAGGTGCGGCCGTGCAGCAGCAGGGTGTTGCCGATGCAGCGCGGCGCGGACGTCGCCACGATCCGCTGGTCCTGCATGGCCACGGCCTCGGCTCCGCCCGCCCACATCGCGTTGAGCACGCTCTGCACGTCCTGTTGATGCACGACGAGGTCGTCTGGTGAGGCTCCGGAGGGATAGCGGCCACTCGCGTCGCGGGGGGCGTCGGTGAGGGTGACGGTCACGCCAGGTCCGCGCAACGCCACCAGGCCCGCCGGGTCCTCGAGGACGGCCAGGTCGTCGAGCACCCCGGCGACGTCGTCGTCGCTCGCGGCGGCCCGGTCCTGCAGGTCCTCGACCTCGGCGGCGAGGGCGTCGCGGGTCGCGGCGAGTTCGTCGGCGCTCTCCTGGGCAGCGCGCACGAGGTCGGAGAGCCGGGGCGAGTCGCCGGCGCGGAGTTCGTCGCCCTCGGACACCCCGCGGGTGGTGCCGAGGAGCAGACCGGCGACGAGGCAGACGACGAGGGTGGCGAGGCCCCATGCGGGCGCGCGCAGTCGCCGTTCCGACACGTCGTACCTCCGATCCTGGCCTTACGTTAGCGTGAAACCACACGTAGCCGACCGACCGCTTCACCCGCACGCGACGGGCGGAGCACCGAGAACGAGGACATCATGCCCAAGTCGAAGGTTCGCAAGAAGGACGTCGCCGCGCCCCGGACGGTGAGCCGGACACCGGTGAAGGTGAAGGCCGCGCCGTCGAGCACGCTGTACAAGACGGTGATGTTCGGGATCCTGCTCATCGGGCTGCTGTGGCTGATCGTCTACTACCTCGCCGCCGAGCAGATCTCGTGGATGAACGATCTCGGTGCCTACAACTTCCTCATCGGGTTCGGCTGCATGGTGGTCGGCCTGATCATGATGATGAAGTGGCGTTGACCTGCCGTCCTGTGGATTACACCGCTGTCATTCATCCCCACCTGGGGATAACGCTGTGCACAACCTGGTGATGGAGCCCCGGCGGCCGGGGAGCCTGTGGAGAGGACGGTCGTGACCGACGAGGCGACCCTGCGCTGGTCCACCCCGCCCGCCGCGATCGCGGCCCTCGTCGTCGCGGGCGCGGTACTGGGCGGCACGGCCGTGTTCGGGGTGCACGACCCGGCCGGGCGGGTGCTCGTCGGGTTCGCGGCGGTGCTCGTCCTGGCCACCGTCGCGCTGGCGCTGCGGCAACGGCCCCGCCTCGAGATCCTCCCGGACGATACGGGCGTGGCGGCGATGCGGCTGACGGGTCGCCGCGAGTTCCCCCGCGCGGCCCTGAAGCGCGTGCGGATCGTCGAATATCCGCGTTTCGGCCGGCGCGTGCCGATGCTCGAGATCGACGCGATCGGCCCGGACGGGACGGAGAGCCTGCTGATCTTCGGACGCTGGGATCTCGGAACCGATCCCCGGACGGTGCACGAGGCGCTGGCCGTCCGGGGTCTGGCACCCGATCACACGCCCAGCTGACTCCTCAACCGGAGCACGGCGAGCGCGATCACGACCAGGATCACCACGGCCACGGCGCCGAGCGCGAACCAGCCGGTCCGCACGATGCGGTCGCGGTCGGTGCCCGCACCCAGATACTGCGGCGCGTACAGCAGCGCTGCGGTCGTGGCGGCACCGGCGACGAGACCACCGAGATGTCCCCACAGGGAGATACCGGGGATGGTGACGCTGATGAGGACGTTGAGGCCGACGACGGTGAGCACCGGCGTCGGGCTGCGGCGCAACCGCAGCAGGATGATCGCCTGGGCACCCATCAGGCCGAAGACCGCACCCGAGGCCCCGGCCGTCACCGCGCCGGTCTGCAGCAGCATCACGGCCGCGGACCCGCCGAGGATCGACAGGAGATAGACCGACAGGTAACGGGCGCGGCCGAGGATCAGTTCGGTGTCGCGGCCGATGACCCACAGGGCGAACATGTTGACCGCGAGGTGGATCGGTCCGAAGTGCAGGAAGCCGCTGCCGAGCAGCCGGAACCAGTCACCGTTCGCGGCGATGATCGGTGGCCACAACGCCCAGTCGATGAACAGCGACGAGCCGCGCTCGTTGTTCAGGACGCTGCCGGACTGCGCGGCGGTGATGCCGAAGATCAGGACGTTCAGCGCGATGAGCGCGTAGGTCACGATCGGGGTGGGCCGGTTCGTGCGGACGGGCGCACCGGCGATCGTGCGGGCCTGCGGGGCGGACCGCTGCGCCGCGACGACGCAGTCCACGCAGTGCTGGCCGACGGACGCGGGGCGCAGGCACTCCGGGCAGGCGGGGCGTCCGCAGCGGGAGCAGGCGAGAAGTGTGGGGCGGTCGGGATGGTGGACGCACCGCGGCTGGGGCTGCGGGCCTCCACCCTCGGCCGCGGGGCCCCAGCCGGGGTTCGTCATGAGGGTTCTCTCAGGAGATGGTGATGCTGTTGATGACGACGTCCTCGAGCGGGCGGTCCGCACGATCGGTCGCGGTCGTGGCGATGGCGTCGACGACCTTCTTCGACTCCTCGTCGACGACCTCACCGAAGATGGTGTGGCGACGGTTGAGGTGCGGGGTCGGGCCGACGGTGATGAAGAACTGCGAGCCGTTGGTGCCCGGGCCGGCGTTCGCCATGGCGAGCAGGTAGCCGCGGTCGAACTGCAGCTCGGGGTGGAACTCGTCGGCGAACTGGTAGCCCGGGCCGCCGCGGCCGGTGCCGGTGGGGTCGCCGCCCTGGATCATGAAGCCGTCGATGACGCGGTGGAAGATGGCGCCGTCGTAGAACGGGCCGGTGCTCTCCCCCTTCGCGTTCTTGGTCTTGTACTCCTTGCTGCCGTCGGCGAGACCGACGAAGTTCGCCACCGTCTTGGGTGCGTGGTTGCCGAACAACGCGATCTTGATGTCGCCGCGGTTGGTGTGGAGCGTGGCGGTTGCTGTCTGATGCGGTGAAGTCACTCCCCCATGGTGCCATTGCCGCCTCGCCGTATCCGGCAGGTGACGCCTGTGACACGGCTCCGTGACCCGGACCGAAGACCCGGCCGTGTGCAAGAGTGGACGCATGAGCAAGCTGATCGATGCCGACACCGACCACCTGCGGCTTCCGCGGCTCGTACGCCGCGACGACTCCGGCGATCTCGCGAGTGCTCTGCGCGTGGCCGGTGAGGGTGCGGTGGCACTGGCCCAGGGCACGACGACCGTCGGCCTCCTCGCGACCCGCAAGGGCCTGAGCCTGGCGCAGGAACTCGTCGTCGCGGCCCGGCAGGCGAACGCCCGGCGACGGGCCGCCGCCGACAGCTCGGGCACGACCGGCCGGGGTGGCAGCGCCGGACGGACCGCTGCGATCGTCGCGGCGGTGCTGGGTGCGCTCGCCGTCGGCGGTGTCGCCTTCTACCGGTCGCGCCGCCCGGCGCATCCGCCGATCGCTCCGGAGCCGCCGCGGGTGCGGCCCGCGAGCACCACGGCCGACGAGGCGAAGCCCGCCGCGGACATGAAGCCGGCCGCCGAGAAGCCGGGCGCCGAGAAGCCGACGCAGGAGAAGTCCACCGAGGCCTGAGCGGACTCCCCCGCCCCGGTGTTCACCTGCGATCGACGGTGAGCATCGGGGCGGACGTTCCGTCCGCTCCCTCGCTCTCGGTTTCCGATTTGTCGAGTTCCTTTTCCACGGAACGGATTTCGAGATCGACGATGCCGCGTGCAGCGAAGTAGAGCACCGCGAGGAGAACGAGCAGGACTGGGACGAAGGCCACGAATTCCATGGTCATCTCCGATCCGATCCCCCGAAGGACCGGTTGTGTGACGAGCAGGGCGCGTCGACAGTGACACTTCGAGAGTAGGCGCCCCCGGCAGCCCCGGCAGCCCCGGAAGCCACCGGACCGCAGTGACATGGGCCACATGTTTCGCGCTTCATGATCGACCTCCGCGAACCCGTGATATGCGCCACAGGAAGAGGCATACTCACCGGTAGCCGAGCTATCGGAGGTCGTCATGGCAGACAACGCCGACGTTCCCACCCCCCAGATCACCGAACGGCAGGCCCGCGAGGTCGCCGAACAGGCCCGCGAGACCGAATGGACCAGACCGTCCTTCGCCAAGGAACTCTTCCTGGGCCGGCTCACCCTCGACCTGGTCCACCCCTTCCCCCGCCCCACCCCCGACGAGGACGCCCGCACCGAGCGGTTCCTCACCTCCCTGCGGGCCGCCTGCCGCTCGATGGACGGTGCTCGCATCGAACGCGACGCCCGCATACCCGACGAGTACGTCCGCACCCTCGCCGAACTGGGCTGCTTCGGCATGAAGATCCCCACCGGATACGGCGGGCTCGGACTGTCGCAGGTCGCCTACAACCGGGCCCTCATGGTCGTCGCCGGGGTGCACCCGAGCATCGGCGCCCTGCTGTCGGCACACCAGTCGATCGGTGTACCGGAACCGCTGAAACTCGCCGGCACCGAGGAGCAGAAACGACGGTTCCTGCCGCGCTGCGCGCGCGGCGCGATCTCGGCGTTCCTGCTCACCGAACCCGATGTCGGCTCCGATCCGGCCCGGCTGGCGTCCACCGCCGTCCCCGTCGAGGGCGGGGACGCCTACGAACTCGAGGGCGTGAAGCTGTGGACCACCAACGGGGTCGTCGCGGAACTGCTCGTCGTCATGGCCCGCGTGCCGAGGAGCGAAGGGCACCGCGGCGGGATCTCCGCCTTCGTGGTGGAGGCCGATTCACCGGGCATCACCGTCGAACGTCGCAACGCGTTCATGGGTCTGCGCGGCATCGAGAACGGCGTGACCCGGCTGCACCGGGTGCGGGTGCCGAAGGAGAACCTGATCGGACGTGAGGGCGACGGCCTGAAGATCGCGCTGACCACGCTCAACGCCGGGCGCCTGGCCATCCCCGCCATGTGCGCGGGCAGCGGCAAGTGGGCGTTGAAGATCGCCCGCGAGTGGTCTGCGGAGCGGGTCCAGTGGGGCAGGCCCGTGGGCCGGCACGAGGCCGTCGCCGCGAAGATCTCGTTCATCGCCGCGACCACCTACGCCCTCGAGTCGGTCGTCGAACTGTCCGGCCGGATGAGCGACGAGAACCGCAACGACATCCGCATCGAAGCCGCACTGGCGAAACTGTGGGCGAGCGAGATGGGTTGCCTCATCGCCGACGAACTCGTGCAGATCCGCGGCGGACGCGGTTACGAAACCGCCGACTCGCTCGCCGCACGTGGCGAAAGAGCTGTTCCCACAGAACAAATCGTGCGCGACCTGCGGATCAACCGGATCTTCGAGGGATCGAGCGAGATCATGCGGTTGCTGGTCGCCCGTGAGGCCGTCGACACGCATCTGCGCGCGGCCGGGGAACTCGCCGACCCCGACGCCTCGACGCAGGCCAAGGCGCGAGCCGCGGCCCGCGCGAGCGGTTTCTACGCGCGGTGGCTGCCGAAACTGATCGCCGGGAAGGGGCACCTGCCGCGGTCGTACAGCGAATTCGGTTCACTGGCACCACATCTGAGGTTCGTCGAGCGGTCCTCCCGCAAGCTCGCCCGGTCCACCTTCTACGGCATGGCCCGGTGGCAGGCCGGACTCGAGAAGCGGGAGAACTTCCTCGGCCGGATCGTCGACATCGGCGCCGAGCTGTTCGCCATGACCGCGGTGTGCGTACGCGCCGAACGGCAACGCGTCGATGGGCATCCCGGCGCCGACGCGGCCTTCGAACTCGCCGATGCCTTCTGCGCGCAGGCGCGACTGCGCGTGGAGCGACTCTTCGACGCGCTGTGGGCCAACACCGACGCGAAGGACCGGAAGATGGCCGCCGGTGTGCTCGAGAGCCGTTACGAGTGGCTCGAGCGGGGTGTCCTGGACCGGAGCGAAGGCACCGGGCCGTGGATCGCGCACTGGGAACCCGGCCCGTCCACCGAGACGAACGTGGCCCGCCGGATCATCGACACGCACCACTCCGTCTGAGAGATGCCGTACGAGACGACACCGGCCCGCACCCCGTGAGGAGTGCGGGCCGGATCACGTCACGGCTCAGAAGGTTCCGCAGTTGGTGGGTGCGGGCTCACCGCGCAGCCGCGCCTCCACCCAGGCGACGGACTCGGGCAGACCACCGATCATCGGCACCGCGTGGTTGACGATGAAGCCCGGCAGGATCGGCGGAGTCGGGTTGGGCAGGAACTGCACCGCCGCACCCTGAGCGCACCAGTCCAGCGCCAGCTGACGGCCCTGGCCGTAGGGGACGGTATCGTCCTGCGTGCCGTGCTGGAGCAGCACCGGCACCGCGGGGGTGCGCTTGCCGATGCGCTGCTCGTTCAGGATCCTCTGCACCTCGGGCAGGCGCTCGAGCACCACGTCGAGGGGCTCACCGGTACGGGTGTAGTCGCTGGTGCGCTTGAACGCGAAGTTCGCGATGGTCTCCGGCACGCACTGGTTCGCGACCTGGGCGAGCATCACGCGGCCCTCGTCGCTGACCTCCGCGTCGATCTCGTCGCGGATCTCCGGGTAGGCCTCGGCCAGGCCGTTGATCGTGTAGCCGATCGCGCCGGTGAGCAGCGTGCCGTCGATCTGCTTCAGCGTGGCCACGAGGTCGGCCGGCGGGGCACCGACGTAGGCGCCCACCAGGTTCAGCTCGGGGGCGTACTCGGGGGCGAGCTCGGCAGCCGCGCCCGAGGCGCCGCCGCCCTGCGAGTAGCCGTACAGAGCGACCGGGCTGTTCTCGGTGACCGAGGTGTTCTCGAGCTTCAGGGCCGCCCGCACCGAGTCGAGGACGGCGTGCGCCTCGGCCGCGCGGTTCACGTAGGTGTGGTGGCCCGGGGTGCCGAGACCGTCGTAGTCGGTGACGACCACGGCGATGCCGCGCAGCAGCAGCGTGTTGACCGACAGCGCCTCGTACTCGGTGAAGAAGTCGAGGGGCGGGGTGTAGTTGACGACCGCGCCGAGGTTCCGCGACGGTGCGCACTGGTCGCCCTGACCGTGGGTACCGATGGCCAGCGCGACGAGCGGGCGGTCGCCGGGACCGTTCCACGGCGTCGACGGCTCGATGTAGGTGCCGGTCACGGCGTTGGGGACGCCGCGCGCGTCGTTGCTGCGGTACATGAGTTTGGTGCCCTGACCGGGGAAGACCCCGTCGCCGACGGGTACCCGCAGTCCCAGATCGAGCGGCTCGGTGCGCAGGACGTCGCCGGGTGCACCGGCGGGCAGGGTTTCCGGAGGGAGGTAGAAGTCGGTCTGCGCCCCTGCTGTGGCGGACGCTCCCAGGACACTCCCTGCGAGAACCGCAGATGTCACTGCCGCGGCGGCCCAGCGGCCGGCCCTGCTCATCACCATCTTTGTCCTCCACCACTTCTTCGAAGTCATGTGCTCCTCATCACGGCGGTACGGACTGTAGCACGTATCTACCGACCAGTAAGATTGCTACTTCCGGCCCCCGGCCGACTCTGCGAGAATCGAGCCGTTCCGCGCCCGATACGGTGCTTTGGTCCGCTGTACTCCGCGAACCCGCGGGAGCAAGATGGACGAGCAGCGTTTCAAGGAAGGGAAGACATGGCTATCGGTGTCGGCCTCCGGATCGGACGAGTTGTCTCCACGGCGGTCATCGCATCCAACGAACCCGGCACCCCGGACCCGACCGTCCTCGCCCGCGACACCGTTCTGCACATCGACCACGACGGCGCAGCCACCCTCGGCGGACTCACCCACCGCGAGGAGGCCCGCACGATCGCCGGTTTCCTCCCCCGCGTCGGCGAACCGTCGGGCGTCACCGCCAGCGACGGACGCACCTATCGTGCCGAGGACGCCATGGCCACGGCCATCCACTGCCTGCTGAACGAGTGCCATCCGCTGCCGACCTTCGGCGGCCTGGACCGCGACACCGATCCGGGTTACGCCGCGACCTATCCGTCCCACTGGGATCCGGTGACGATCGCGACCCTGCGTGCCGCCCTCGACTACGCCGACCTGCGGCACGTCGACCTCGTCTCCGACGCCCAGGCCGCCGCGGCCTGGTACGCCTCGGAGATCTCCGAGACCCCCGGCCAGCTCGTCGGTGTCTTCCACCTCGACGACGGCGGGTCGACGGTCACCCTGGTCCGGTCGGGTGCGCCCGCCGGGAAGGCCTACCGCGTCCCCACCGAGAACGCACCGTCACCCGCGGCACAGCTCGCGACCGCGCTCGGCGCCTTCGGCTGGATGCCGAGCAATCTCGAGGCCGTCGTCGTCATGGGTGACGGTCTCGTCGCCCGCGACCGCACGCACGTGCAGGCGATCGCCGACAGCATCGCCCTGAAACTGAAGGTGCGCAGCCTCGTCGGACCGGGTCCCGAGCAGACCGCCGCGCTCGGCGCCGCGATCCTCGCGGCCGGGTTCACCCACGCCCGCGAGACCAACCGTTCTCGGATCGGGCTGCCGCCCTCCTACGAACAGACCGACGTGCTCACCGGCGGACTCGAACGCCTGCGGGCCCTCGAGGAGTTCGAGGACGCGCAGCGCGCCCAGGAGGAGGCCGCTGCGGCCAAGGCGGCGGAGGACGCGAACAGCGAAGCGGCCGAGGAGGTCTCGGCGGTGGCGACCCTCACCGAGGAGAAGTCCGAGGACGAAGGGGAGAAGGGGCTCGGCAAGGCCGGCATGCTCGTCCTCGCCGTGCTCGTGCTGCTGATCGTCGCCGGGCTCGTCGTCGTCCTGACACTCTGACGCCCGACTCCCCGACGCCCGACTCCCGATGCCGGTCGCTCACACCTCGCTGTCGGTCCTCGCGATCGCCGCGAGTTCGGCTGCGTCCTCGTCGCCGAACTTCTCCTCGAGCACGGCCGGGGTGTAGTCGAGGTCGATCTCCTCCACCGGCCGTCCCCGCGCGGATTCGATCGCACCGAGCCGGCGCTGGGCGCGGTCGGCGGCGTAGGAGACGAACTCGGTGTTGTCGAGTCCGTAGGGCTGCTCGTCGAACTGGCCGTTTACCCACTCGATCATCCCGACGGCCAGCGGCAGCAGTTCGTTCATGCGCTGCTGCACGACGTCCCAGTTCGAGTCGTCGGCGGCGACGTGCCGCCGGCAGGTGAAGGTGCCCCACGCCATGTGCCGTCGCTCGTCGGAACCGATGCGGCGCACGAGTTCCTGCATGCCCGGCAGGATCCCGAACTTGGTGCACACCTTCTGCCAGGCGTAGTAGCCGGTGAGCGCGAGGCTGCCCTCGATGACGTGGTTGTAGGTGACGCTCGCGCGCACCTGGTTCGTCGGGGACGGATCCCGTTCGAGCACGTGCAGGGAGTGCGGCAGTTCCTCGTAGAACAGCTGCCGGTAGTAGGGATTGTCGGCGACGTAGGGGTGCAGGTCGGAGGTCAGGCCGACGGTGTCCATCCAGCGCCGGAACACCTGGACGTGCTTGGCCTCCTCGTAGCAGAACTGGGTCAGGTACATCTCGTCGCCCATGCGCCCTTCGGCCTCCATCGCGCGGAGGAACGGGAGGATGTCCTGGGTGACGGCTTCTTCACCGGCGACGAACTGGGCGACCAGATAGGTCGAACTGCGGCGCTGCTCGGAGGTGAGGCCCTCCCAGTCCTCGGCGTCGCGGGAGAAGTCGAGATCCATCGGGTCCCAGTGCGCGGCGTTGCCTTTGCTGAACAGCCGCAGCGGGAAGGCGTCCCAGTTCAGTCCGCCTTCCCGCAACGACGTGAAGCCCTGACGCGTCCATGTAATCTCGGTCACATATCGAGGCTAGCCCTCGAATCCGTCCGCGTCCGGGGGTTCGGTCAGACCTCCAGCAAGGTCTGCCCGGGATAGCCGTCGGGCCCGAAGCCCGGCGGGATCAGGAACACCGCCGAGCCGATCGGGGTGATCCACGGTCCCAGCGCGTCGTGATCCGCGAGGCGCTGCTGCACCGGCACGAACTGCCGGTCCACGTCCACCTGGTAGGCCGCGAACAACAGTCCGGCGCCGTCCACGTCGTCGTAGTTGTAGCCACGACGCAGGAACTGCTCGTCGGCGTTGCGCGGACGGGCCCGGGCGATGTGCGACTCCGGGGGGATCACCGGAATGCCGTAGCGGTCGGTGGCCTCGAAGTCGGCGTCGTCGTGTTCCTCGGTGCCCGTCAGCGGCGCCCCGTTCGACAGCGTCCGGCCCACCGCCAGCTCCCGGGCCGGGCGGTCCAGCTCATCCCAGGTGTCGAGTTCCATGCGGATGCGCCGCAGCACCAGCGACGTGCCTCCGGCCAGCCACGCCGGGTCGCCCGGATTCCACACCTGACGATCGAAGTCCGGGGTCCCCGGCGCGGGGTTGACGGTCCCGTCGACCTGCCCCATGAGGTTGCGCATGCTCTCCCCCTCGGGGCGGGTGCCCGGGGCATGACGGAAACCGCGCTGCACCCACCGGACCCTCGCCAGCGACCGCACGCTCTTCGTGAGGGTGCGGACCGCGTGGGAGACGGTCACCGGATCGTCGGCGCAGACCTGCAGCAGCAGGTCGCCGCCGGACCAACGCTCCTCGAGACGGTCGACGGAGAAGGCCGGCAGCGGCCGCAGCCAGGACGGCCGCAGGTCGGTGAGCCCGGCGGCGTCGAACGCCCCCGGGCCGAAGCCGACCGTGACGGTCAGCCGCGCCGGATCCACCGCGAGCTCGGGTTCGGTGTCGCCGAGCGCCGGGGTGCCGGTGGTGAGCCGGCGGGAGTCCTCGGCCCACACCTTCAGGATCCCGGCGAGGCCGTCGCGGTCGACGCCCTCGGCGAGGTCGAGCGCCACGAACGAAGCGAACGCCTGCGCCGGGGTCTCGATCCCGGCCTGGTGGACGCCGTGAACGTCGACGATGCGCGAGGCTTCCGGTTCCGCGCGGGAGGCGACGGCGGCGCCACCGCCGACCGCGCCGAGGCCGGCGGCGCCCAGCGCGACGACACCGCCGCCGAGCAGGGTGCGTCGACTGAACCTAGCCACCGTGCACCTCTCCGGCACCGTTCATGCCGTCCATGTCTCCCGACGGCGTGCCGTCCATGTCTCCCGACGGCGTGCCGTCCATGTCTCCCGACGGCGTGCCGTCCATGTCTCCCGACGGCAGGTACTCCTCCTTGGCGCCGGCGAAGTCGCGGACCTGGGCCGTGAACTCCTCGGTGGAGCCGTCCGAGAACTCGAGCACGAAGGTCACCTCGCTGCCGGGCCGCACCGGTTCGACGAGGTCCATGAGCATGATGTGGTCGTTACCCGGGGCGAGGAGGTGCACCGTGCCGGCAGGGATCACCAGGCCGCCGTCCATCTCCTGCATCTTCGGGGAGCTCGCGCCGTCCACGGCCACCATCTCGTGCAGTTCCGTGACGTTCGAGGCGGGACTGGTGACGGCCACGATGTGGGCGTCCTCGCTGCCGGTGTTCTCGATCTCGGCGAAGGCACCGGTCATACCGCTGTCCGAGGCCTTGACCCAGGCCTCCGAGACGACGACCGCGTCGGCCGCGGAAGTGGAGGTCCCGGAGTCGGATCCGCAGGCGGCGGCGAGCAGGGCCGTCGCGAGCGTGGCGGTGCAGAGCAAAGTCTTCTTCATGGTTCTCCGATCGGTGGCGTGGCCGTCGTCCGGGCACGCCGAGGCAACGGTCGCCGGATGCGGCGGCCGCGGGGTGGATTCAGATTCAGGGAGTGGTCATCGGAGAACGACCGGGGGTGCGCGGCTGCCCGTGCCGCCGACGAGGAGGACACCGCGGCCCACACGCGGCCGGTGGAGCGTGCGGGTGGGCGGGGCGACGAGCACCGGCAGCGGCCGGTACAGCTGCGGGCGCATCCGATGCAGCGCAGCGAGTGCGACGGCGCAGCCCTTCTCCGCGCCCTGTACGAGGGCGGCCGCGACGGCGACGGCCGCGATGTGGGCGGCCGTCATCATCGGACCCGGGGTGTAGAGGTGCCCGTCCTCGAGCCCGAGCACGACGTGTCCGGTGATCTGGCCGAGCACGAGGAGCAGGGGAACGGGGACGCGGTCGTCCGCGGCGAGGACGCCGGAGACGGCGGCGACGCCGAGGAGGAGCACCAGGGCCGCCTGGTCGGGGGCGGCACCGCCGGCGACGGCGTGGGCGGCGATGCTCAGGGCGGCCGAGACTCCGCACACGAGGGCCGCGCGTATTCGCGTCACGGTCGTCAGGTCGGCAGCCACAAGATCAGAATACCTGCCTCACCTGCGGTTACGACTGGATGTAGTAACCATCACGAAAGGTTGTCGACGTAGTGTCGGTAAGATGTCGACATACCGTCGAGAAGATTCCCGGCGGTGGTTGCCTCCCTTCCGTCCAGCCCACGAAGGACCCTCATGTTTCTTGCCCTGCGCGAGCTGTGGTTCGCGCGTACCCGTTTCCTCCTGATGGGTGCCGTCGTCGGCCTCATCTCGATCCTCATGGTGATCCTGTCCGGCCTGTCCTCCGGACTCGTCGTCGACGGTGTCTCCGCCCTGCAGCGCACGCCGGTCCAGGCGTTCGCCTTCGCGGAGGGCACCAAGACCGATTCCGCGTTCTCGCGATCCGTGGTCACCGAGGACCAGGCCGAGGCGTGGCGGGCCCGCCCCGACGTCGCCCGCGCCGAGTTGTTCGGCAACACCATCGTCAACGCCAAGACCGGTGACGGCACCCCCGTCGACCTCACCCTCTTCGGCATCCGGCCCGGCTCGTTCCTCGAGCCCGCCGCGGCCGAGGGCTCCGCGCTCTCCGGTGACCACGACGTCGTCCTCAGCGACAGTGCCCGCGACGCAGGGGTCGAGCTCGGCGACACCATCGTGATCGACCGCCTCGGCACCCGGCTCGACGTCGTCGGCTTCACCTCCGACAAGCGCACCTTCGGTCACGTCGACGTCGGATACGTCCCCCTGAGCATTTGGCAGGAGATCCACGCCGGTGTGCGGGTCGGCGAAGCAGTGCCGCCCAGCGCCTACACCGAGGCCAGCGTCGTGGCCATCGAGGGAGTGGACGGTGCCCTGCCCGACCTCGCCGCGGGCGACGCCGCGGCCGGCACGGCGGCGAAGACTCTCGAGGAATCCTTCGATTCCTCCCCCGGTTACAGCGCCGAGATGATGACCATGTCGATGATCATCGCCTTCCTCTACGCGATCTCCGCGCTCGTCGTCGGCGCGTTCTTCACGATCTGGACGGTGCAGCGCAGCCGTGAGATCGCCGTCCTGCGCGCGATGGGCGCCTCCACCGGCTTCCTCCTGCGCGATTCGCTGCTGCAGGCCGTGATCGTGCTCGTCGGTTCCGTGGCCGTCGGCGTGCTCATCGGCCTCGGCCTCGGATCGGGCCTCAAGGGCAGCGGTATGCCCTTCGTCCTCGAGACCGGACCGATCGTGCAGGGCGCCGTCCTGCTCGTCGTCCTCGGCCTCGTCGGCGCCGCCCTCGCCGTGGCCCGCATCGTCCGCGTCGACCCGCTCGCAGCACTGGGAGAGAACCGATGACCGTCACCACCACCACGGGCCTGAGCCTGTCCGACGTCTGCCTGTCCTTCGGTGACGGCGACAGCACGGTCCATGCTCTCGATCACGTCGACCTCGAGGTCGCGCCGGGTGAGCTCGTCGCGATCGTCGGCCCGTCCGGTGCCGGCAAGTCGAGCCTGCTGGCGGTCGCGGGCGGCCTGAGCAAACCCTCCTCCGGCACCGTGAAGGTCGACGGGATCGAGCTGACCGCACTCGACCGGAAGGCCACCACGAAGCTGCGTCGCGAACGCATCGGCTTCGTGTTCCAGTCCGGCAACCTGCTGCCCGCCCTCACCGCGCGGGACCAGTTGCTGCTCGTCGAGAAGATCACCGGCCGCAAGGGACGGAATCCCGACGAACTGCTGGCGTCCGTGGGGATGGACCACCGGGCCGACCGCCGTCCAGGTCAGCTCTCGGGTGGCGAGCGTCAGCGGGTCGGTATCGCCCGGGCACTGATGGCCGGACCGTCACTGCTGCTCGTCGACGAGCCCACCGCTGCCCTCGACCGCAAGCGCAGTCACGAAGTGGTTGAGCTCCTGGCGAAGGAAACGCACGCGAGCGAGGTGGCTACGATCATGGTCACTCACGACCACGAGGTCCTGCCGCACTGCGACCGCGTACTCGAGATGGTCGACGGACGCCTTCGACCGCATTCCTGATCGGTCGACACACTGAACGAGGAGGGCCGGCGGTGCCGAAGATTTCCGCAGCGACGGTGGCGGAGCATCGCGCCGCGCAGCGCCGCGCCCTCCTCGACGCGGCCTTCGAGCTCCTCGCCGAAACCCCCGAGCACGCCCCTTCCCTCGCGGAGGTGGCGCAGCGGGCCGGTCTCGCGCGATCGAGCATCTACAACTACTTCACGTCCCGCGACGACCTGCTGCGGGCCGTGGTCATGGACATGTTCCCCAGATGGAACACGCGGGTGGTCGCCGCGATGGAACAGGTGTCCGACCCCACAGAGCGGGTGCTGACCTACATCGAAGTCAACCTGCAGCTGGTCGCCGAGGGCGAGCACGCCATCGTCGGCGCGCTCGCGACCTTCACCCCGCAGACGTTCAGCGACGAGAGCATGCACGCCATGCACCAGGACCTCACCCTCCCCCTCGTCGACGCCCTGCGGGCGCGTGGGAGCGCCGATCCGGCCCTCGACGCGGAGCTCGTCACCGCCCTGGTCCACAAGGGCACCGAGCTGATCGAGTCGGGCCGCGGGCTCGACGAGGTACGCGCATCCGTCCGGCGGGTGCTCGCCACCGCCTTGTTGTGATGTTTCACGTGAAACGACGCCGCTGACGTCACCGCGGCACGGCTCCGCATTCACCGTTCCGCGACAGTTCGATCGAGGCGAGTCCGCTCTTCGTGTCGGATGCGAGCAGGAAGTGAGCACAACGAGCGAAGGGCGCTTCCCGATCACTCGGAAAACGCCCTCTTGCTGTGTGTTGTGTTGTGTTGTGTTGTGGAGCCTAGGAGATTCGAACTCCTGACATCTGCCTTGCAAAGGCAGCGCTCTACCAACTGAGCTAAGGCCCCGTACTCCGGATCACCGGCCGGGAACCGCGTGCCATTCGTCCTCGCTCCGAAGCATTCGGACGAGTCCGAGGATCATCAGGATGCCGGCCCCCACGAGTGCGAGAACCCTCATTCCGATCACCCTTCCGGCACGGGAGTGGGCCTAGGAGGACTTGAACCTCCGACCTCTTCGTTATCAGCGAAGCGCTCTAACCGCCTGAGCTATAGGCCCTCGAACCGAGATGGAACACTACCCCACCGAGGCCGCCGGAAACAAATCGCCTCGGCGGGGCAGCGTTCCCGCAGGTCAATCGGGGTCGGCGAGAGTCACCTGAACGCCACCCACCAGATCCGTGCACAGGTTGTAGATGAACGCACCGAGGGTCGCGAGCGCCGTCAGCAACACCGAGTTGGCGATCCCGATGACGGTCGCGTAGCCGAACACCTGCCCGGCGGATACGAGTCCGCCGCTGCCGGAGTCGGTGACGATGTCGGTGAAGGCACTGTTGAGGCGATCCCACACGCCCATGCCAGCCAGCACGCCGTAGAGCAGGCCCACGGCGATCATCCACACGAAGAACAGCGACACGGAGATGACCGCGGAGATCTTCAGCATCGACCACGGGTCGATGCGACGGACCTGCACGGTCGCCCGCAGCGGTTCGGTCTGACCCGGCACCACCGTGGGCACCGCCGCGGCGGCCGCGCTCACCTGCGGGATCTCCCCCGTGGCCGGCGCCGACGACGGCAGCGGATGCTTCACCGCCGACAGGTCCGGCAGATCCTTCGCGAGATCCTTGCGTTCGATATGCCGGGTGGGTCCGTCGATGATCGCGGACTTCGACGGCGCCGCCGGACGGGCGGCCGCACCGCGCGCCGCTCCCGGAGCCGCCGTGCCGGTCACCACGGGACGGGTCGGCGGGGTAGCTCCCCCGGCCGGGCCCTGGGCGGCAGCCGGCTTCGCAGCGCCCGCTACGGGGCGCTGTGGGCGGCTGTTGTCGTCACCCTTGGCCGAGGTACCACCGACGCCCGGAACGTTCGTCTGCGGCGCATTCTGCGGCGAACCGGCCTGCGCGGCCTTCGGCGAACCGGACTGCGCGGCCGACGGCGAACCGGACTGCGCGGCACCCCGCTGCCAGGGCGGCGTGGGGCCACCGGTGCGCGGCGCCGGGGCCGGACGCGACTGCGGGTTCGCCGCGGGCTGCTCCGGTGCGGTGGCGCGGCCGTTCCGGGTCTCGGCGGGCTTCGCGTCCGGGGCGGCCTGCGGCTGCCGAACGGTCGGCTGCGATCCGGTCGCCGGGGCGGACGGGGTCGAGGCGGGCGTCCCCTGGGACCCGGACGTTCCCGACGGGGCCTGCGACCCTGCGGGTTCCGCAGGCGCCGCGGGACGCTCCGACTGCGCCGGCTCGGCCGGTCCCCCTGCCTCGGACTTCACCTCGCTCTCGTTGCGGTCCTCCGGCTTCGGACCCGGTTGCCCGCGGTCGGCTCCGTTCGGTCCCTGGGGAGTGCTCACTTACGACTCCTTAGCTCCGTCTGCGTCGGCTTCGTCCGGCTCGTCGGCGTTGCGCGCGATCGCCAACAACGTATCGCCCTCGGCCAGGTTCATCAGGCGCACGCCCTTGGTCTGGCGTCCCGCCTTGCGCACCTGCTTCGCCGCGGTGCGGATGACACCGCCGCTCGAAGTGATGGCGTAGAGCTCGTCGTCGTCCTCGACGATGCGTGCACCGATCAGATTGCCACGCTTGCGGTCGTACTGGATCGTCAGAACGCCCTTGCCGCCGCGGCCCTGGACCGGGTAGTCCTCCATCGGCGTGCGCTTCGCGTAGCCACCCGACGTCGCGACCAGCAGGTAGGTGCCCTCCTTGACGACGTTGAGCGACAGCAGCTTGTCGTCGCCGTTGAAGCGCATGCCCTGCACACCGGAGGTCGCGCGGCCCATCGGACGCAGCGCCTCGTCGGTCGCGGAGAAGCGGATCGACTGGCCCTCCTGGGACACGAGCAACAGGTCGTCCTCGGCCGAGCACAGCACCGCACCGACGAGCTCGTCGTCGCCGCGGAGGTTGATCGCGACGATGCCGCCCGAACGGTTGGAGTCGAAGTCCGCCAGACGCGACTTCTTCACCAGGCCGTTGCGGGTCGCGAGCACCAGATACGGCGCGTCCTCGTAGGACTTGAGCCGGATGACGCCCTGGATGCGCTCGTCGGGCTGGAAGGCCAGCAGGTTCGCGACGTGCTGGCCGCGCGCGGCGCGGTTCGCCTCGGGCAGCTCGTACGCCTTGGCGCGGTAGACGCGGCCCTTCGTGGTGAAGAACAGCAGCCAGTCGTGTGTGGACGTCACGAAGAAGTGCTTGACGATGTCGTCCTGCTTGAGCTCGGCTCCCTTGACGCCCTTGCCGCCGCGCTTCTGCGAGCGGTACAGGTCGGTGCGGGTGCGCTTGGCATAGCCGGTCTCGGTGATCGTGACGACGACGTCCTCGCGGGCGATGAGGTCCTCGTCGCTGACCTCGCCGTCGGCGGCGACGATGCGGGTACGACGCTCGTCGCCGTACTTGTCGACGATCTCCTCGAGCTCGTCGCGGACGATGGCGCGCTGACGCTCGGGGCGGGCCAGGATGTCCTTGTAGTCCTCGATCTCGCGCTCGATCTCGGCGAGATCGTCGACGATCTTCTGGCGCTCGAGGGCGGCGAGGCGGCGCAGCTGCATCGCCAGGATCGCGTCGGCCTGGATCTCGTCGACCGTGAGCAGCTCCATCAGGCCGGCCCGCGCGATGTCGACGGTCTGCGACGCGCGGATGAGCGCGATGACCTCGTCGAGCGCGTCGAGGGCCTTGACCAGACCGCGCAGGATGTGGGCGCGTTCCTCGGCCTTGCGCAACAGGTACCGCGTGCGCCGGACGATGACCTCGATCTGGTGGTTGACGTACAACCGGATCATCTGGTCGAGGCGCAGCGTGCGCGGCACCCCGTCGACGATCGACAGCATGTTGCAGCCGAAGCTGGTCTGCAGCTGCGTGTGCTTGTAGAGGTTGTTCAGGACGACCTTCGCCACCGCGTCGCGGCGCACCGTGACGACGATGCGCATGCCGACACGGTCGGACGACTCGTCGTGGATGTCGGAGATGCCCGCGATCTTGCCGTCGCGGACCTGCTCGGCGATCGAGGTGATGAGATTGTCCGGGTTGACCATGTAGGGCAGCTCGGTGATGACGATGCTGGCCCGGCCCTTGGAGTCCTCTTCGATCTCCACGACGCCGCGCATCTTCACCGACCCGCGACCGGTGGTGTACGCGTCGTGGATGCCCTGGGTACCGGTGATGAGGCCGGCGGTCGGGAAGTCCGGGCCCTTGATCCGCTCCATGACGGCGGCGAGGGTGGTCTCCTCGTCGGCGTCGTGGTTCTCGAGCGCCCAGTAGATGGCCTCCGCGACCTCACCGAGGTTGTGCGGCGGGATGTTGGTGGCCATACCGACCGCGATACCGCCCGAACCGTTGATCAACAGGTTGGGGATACGGCTGGGGAGAACCGTGGGTTCCTGGGTACGGCCGTCGTAGTTCGGCTGGAAATCGACCGTCTCGTGGTCGATCTCCCGCAGCATCTCCATCGCGAGGGGCGTGAGTCGGCACTCGGTGTATCGCATGGCGGCGGCGCCGTCGTTGCCGCGGGAACCGAAGTTGCCCTGGCCGTCGACGAGCGGGTAGCGCATCGACCACGGCTGGGCCAGGCGCACCAGGGTGTCGTAGATCGAAGCGTCACCGTGCGGGTGGTAGTTGCCCATGGTCTCGGCGACCGCGCGCGCCGACTTCACGTACCCGCGATCGGGACGGAAGCCGTTGTCGAACATCGCGTAGAGCACGCGACGGTGCACCGGTTTGAGACCGTCACGCACGTCGGGCAGAGCACGGCCCACGATCACGCTCATCGCGTAATCGATGTAGCTGCTCTGCATCTCCTGCTGGATATCGACGGGCTCGATGCGGTCGTGCCCCGGCCCCTCCGGAGGCAACGTGGTGTCGGTCATGAGCTCCTTCTTCTACTCGGCTCGCACGCCCGGATCCGGCCTTCGGCCCTGCGGACGTCTCGCAACCACCCGAGTCTATAGGTGCAGGTCAGCTGCTGCCGAGAAGGACAGGCACTTCACAGCCCCGGCGCGGCGCGCGGGACGACCCCTCACAACCCCGATTGCGGTCGGGCGCTCCCGATCCCGGCTCCGGCCGGGACCGGGGGGCTCACCACCGCGAGTTCGGAACGGCCTCGCGTGCCGCCTGACGTTCCACCTCGGACGCCCACTGCTCGAGTTGTTCGTCGCGCACGGTGTCGTCGCGACCGGGGGCGAGGAGCAGCGCCGTGATCGGCACGGCCAGCACGATGATGCCGAGGACGAACGCCGGGAACAGTAGCGACATCACGGTCATGCCGGCGGGCGGGAGCGCGGTCGGATCGAGGGTGACGCGCACACCGGCCATGCCCGTGTAGTGCAGGGCCACGACCGCGCACCCCATGACGAGGGCGGCACCCACCCGCACGACCGTCCGGCGGGTGCGGCGGGCGAGGGCGAGGGCGACCGTGGAGGCGACGATGCCGATGGCGACGGAGCCGACGACGTAACCGATCTCGTGCTCGATGGTGCCTTGGATGCGGATGGCGGACATGCCGCTGTAGTGCATGAGGCTGACCGCCACGCCCATGAGCACGCCGCCCACGCCGAGACGCAACCATTCGGGCACGCTGCGGGTGCTCACCGACTGCACGTCGGCGATCCACAGGCCCAGCAGGGTCGCGGCGACGGCGAGGACGACGGAGAAGACGGTGGGGGCCAGGTCGTAGCGGATCGCCGATCCGGGCACGGCGAAGCCCATCATGCCGATGAAGTGCATGAGCCAGATGCCCACGCCGCCGATCGACAGGGCCGCCATGAGCAGCCACCAGTTACCGCTCCGCCGCGGCTCATCCAAAGACCTTCGGACACATGACAATCCGACGAAGGAACCGACAACGGCGGTGGCGTAGGAGAGGAAGAAGACCCACAACCCCATGGAGAAGTGGTGTACGTCGTGCGACACGCGATGTCCTCACAGCGGCGCGCGGTCATCATCGCGCTCGGTCGGTGCGCGCCCTGACCGCCACGACGCGAGCTGCACCCCGGCCCCCGAGCAGCGATGTGAAGACTATCCGATAGGTTCGGGTAGTCCGGATTGCACCCCTTCAGTGCGTCGGTGCAGCCACGTCCCGTCCCGCGCGGTCCCCGGACGGCGATGTCGCCGGTGCCGTCGTCGAGCCCGCGCCCTCTCCTTCGGCGATCCAGGCGTCCACTTCGCGCTCGAGCTGCGCCGCGACCCGATCCGGCGTCAGGAGCACTGCGACGATCGGCACGGCGAGCAGCAGCAGACCGACGACGAAGAGCGGGAACAGGATGGAGAACACCTCGATCCCGGTCGGCGCCGGGACGGCCGGGTCGACGGTCACACCGACCGAGGCACCGGTGAGGAAGTGCACGGCGATCACCGCGGCACCCGCGAGCGCGCTGCTGAGCAGGCGCTTCGGCCAGGTGTCGGCAGTCTCGACCTGGGCCATGAACCCCACCGCCGTCACGAGGGCGAGTGCGAGGGCGCCCAGCAACCACATCGGGTCGAAGTCGAGGGTCCCCTGGATCCGCACCGCCCACAGGATGGTGAAGGGCACGGCGGCGAGACCGGCACCGAGCACGAGGGCTCCGGCGATCCGGCGCCCGGGACCGCCGGAGCCCTCTGCCGGCAGGGCCACAGCCAGGGCGACGAACACCGACACCACCGCGACCAGCATGGAGAACGCGATGGTGAGCATGTCGTACCGGACCGCGCTGCCATCCACCGCGAAACCGACCATCGGCAGGAAGACAGCGAGCCAGATGCCCACCCCACCGCTCACCAGGGCGGCGAGGACCGACCAGTACGACCGCAGCCGCGAGTTGGAGGTGGTGCGCATCTTGCGGGCGCTGGTGACGCCGACGAACACGCCGATCGTGGAGGTGAGGTACGCGAGTACGAGGACCCACGTCCCCATGGTGAAGAGCTCGAGCCCCTCCCCCATTACTGCGTCACCGGCTGGTGCAGCTTTCGCAGTGCGTACTCGGTGACGGTGACCAGTGCCTGCTTCGCGGACTCACGCGCACGGGCGTCGATCGACACGATCGGCACGTCGGCCGAGATCGCCATCGCCTGACGGATGTCCTCGAGCGGGTACCGGGGAGCGTCGTCGAACTCGTTGATGGCCACGATGAACGGCAGGTTCCGCGCCTCGAAGAAGTCGACGGCCGCGAAACTCTCGTCCAGACGACGCGTGTCGATCAGCACGATCGCGCCGATCGCACCGCGGATCAGGTCGTCCCACATGAACCAGAAACGGTGCTGACCCGGCGTACCGAACAGGTAGAGGACCAGATCGTCGGCAAGGCTGATACGACCGAAGTCCATGGCCACCGTCGTCGTGGCCTTCTGCGGCGTGGCCGAGAGGTTGTCCACGCCGTCACTGGCGTTGGTCACAAGCGCCTCGGTACGAAGCGGAACGATTTCCGACACCGCCCCGACCAGCGTCGTCTTGCCGACACCGAAACCGCCGGCGATCACGATCTTGGTCGAGGTCACGCGCTTCGTGGCGCTAGAGTTCGCGAAGTCCACTGAGGACCCTTTCAATCAGCTCACGACGCTCCGCGTCGCTCGAATCGTCTTTCAGCGTGGCCAGGATCTGTACGTGTCCGGCTTCGACGAGATCGGCGACGAGAACACGCGCCACACCGATCGGCACCCCCACTCGCGCCGCGATCTCGGCGACGGAGGGGGATTCCTTGCACAGCTCCAGGATCGTGGCATTGATGTTGTCCAGATCCCGGGCCCGATCGTCGGTGCCCGGAATCGCTTGGATCAGCGCTTCCAACGCCAGTTCGACCGCAGGACTCGTACGTCCCGAAGTCAAGGAGTAGGGCCGGACCAGGCTGGGCTGGTCCGGCGCCGACTCCGGCTTCCGCGATTCCATGGCCACCTCGACGTCAGGACCCTAGACCGACTCGCGGAGTGGCCTCGACCGACGCACCCACCCGATCGACCAGGAGTGCCATCTCGTAACCGACCTGTCCGATGTCGCACTCGGAGGCGGTCAGGGCCGCCAGGTGCGAACCGTCACCGACACTCATGAGCAGCAGGTAGCCGTGCTGCATCTCCACGACGGACTGCAGGACGCCGCCACCGTCGAACAGCTGCGACACACCGTTGGACAGGCTCGCGAGACCGGACGTCACCGCGGCGAGCTGCTCGGCCCGATCCACCGGAAGGTGGGCGCTGGCGGCCATGAGGAGGCCGTCGGCGGACACGAGCACTGCATGCGAGACACCCGGGACTTCACGCGCGAAATTGGAAACCAACCAGTCCAGAGGCCGAGCTGCGTCGGATCCGTTGTCAATACTCATCGAACTCCCTGTTCGTCGTTCTCGCGTTTGCTGGAATTCGCCGAGGCGCGTCCGTTGCGGACACCCTGCTGATGGCGGCTCAGGTTGGCCCGGATGGCTTCCGGATCCCGACGTCGGATCACCCGCTGCTCACCGGTGGTCGGCTGCGAACGCACGGCGCCGGGCACCAGACGCTCGCCGGGAGCACGGCGGGGCAGACCCGCGGTGGTGTGCTCCTGCACGGGCAGTTCCGCGGCACGTTGCGCCGCTTCCCAACCCGCATCCGCGGCCGAACGCCACTGCCGGTTCCGGCGATCCTCGGGCAGGCTCGTCGGGTCGACGAGCCAGTCCGACATCATCGTCTGGAAGATCGGCGTGTTGGCCGGTTGCGGACGAGCCGACGCGAGGTCGGATCGGGGCTGGAAGAACGAGGCGGTCTTGGCCGAGTTCGTCCGGTAGCGGTGCCGCGCGGCCCGCTGGTCCTCGCTGTGGGGCGAGACCGAACCACCGTCGGCGATGCTCGGAACGGAACCCGCACCGGCCGAAGCGGATTCGGCGGCACGTGGTGCTGCGGACTCCCGTCGCGACGGCAGACCCGGGGTGGCACCCGGCCGACGCGTGGGCAGGCCGGGCGTGGCGCCGGGACGACGCTGCGGCAGTCCACCGGCAAGGCTCTGCGCACCCTCGCCCGCCACGGGCTGCGGCGTGCGCTGCGGCAGGTCGGGACGGCTCGGGGCCGGACGGTCCGGAGTCGATTCGGCAGCAGGCGGCTGGAGCGTCTGTGCCGAAGGCGGCTGGGGCGGCAGATTCCGCTGCACCGCAGGCGAACTCCCCGACCCGCGGGTCGGCAGGCCCGGGGTGGCACCCGGCCGGCGCTGCGGCAGACCGGACGGACCGGCGGCCGGCGGAGCCGGCGGCGACGCCGGCCCCTGCTCGTCCTCGCGGGACCGCTCGGGTGCCTGCGGGGCCCGGCCCTGATCCACCGGCGGGAGACCGGGGGTCGTGCCGGGGCGACGCTGAGGCAGACCCGACAGGCCCTCGGCAGGCCGATCGGAGAGTCCTTCGGCGCGTTCGGACTCCACCTCGGGACGAGCGGGTGCAGAACCGTCGTGGCCGTTGTGGCCGTTCTGCTGCGGTCCGTTGTCCCGAGCCCCGTTGTTCTGGACCCCGTTGTTCTGAACCCCGTTGCTCTGGGCCTCTCCGTTCCGGGGTGCGGCCGGTTCCTCCGGCACACCGCGGGAACCGCGCTGCGGCAGCGACGACGCGAATGCCGCTGCGGCACCGGGATCGACGCGACGCTGCGGTTGCTGCGGGGGCGTCGGCAGACCGGGGGTCTCGCCGGGACGGCGGGTGGGCAGGCCGGGGGTGCCGCCGGGGCGACGCTGGGGCAGTCCGGACGGGCCGGTTCCCGACGCGTCGGGGCCGGCGGGCGGAGACTTGAATTCCGTTCGCGCCGAACCGCGTTGCGGTTCGGCTGGGCGGTCACCGCCGAGCTCGCGGGGAGGCAGATCACGGGACGGCAACTCACGGGACACCGGCTCCGGCGAGCCGTTCGGGGCCGGCTGCGCCGGGTAGCCGTCCGGCCGATCGACGATCGGGGCCTGCGGGCCGGTGTGCGACAGCGCCAGCGGCGAGACGAGCAGCACGTCCGGGATGTGCACGCTCGCGGTGATACCGGGATTGCGCGCGGTATCGAAGGTCGGGCGCAGGCGCACGGTGAGACCGTGACGTTCTGCCAGACGCGAGACCACGAACAGACCCATGTGGCGGGCGGTGTCGGGACCGACCTCGCCACCCTTGGCGAGACGCTGGTTGATCGTCTCGAGTTCGTCGGCCGGGATACCGATACCGCGGTCGGCGATCTCGACGAGCAGACCGCCGTCGACGGCACGCGCGAAGCTGAAGGTGACGTTGCTGTCCGGCGGCGACGCGCGCAGCGAGTTGTCGACCAGCTCGGCGAGCAGGTGCACGATGTCGGTCGCGACCGCGCCGCTGAGGGCGCCGTCGGGCGTCGAACCGATCTGGACGCGCTGGTAGTCCTCGACCTCCGACATGGCGGCGCGCAGCACGTCGCCGAGCTGCACCGGCGCCGAGTGACCGCGACGACTGCGGGTACCGGACAGAATCAGCAGGTTGTCGCCGTTGCGGCGCATACGGGCCGCGAGGTGGTCGAGGCGGAACAGGCTCTCGAGTCGGGCCGGGTCCTTCTCCTCGTACTCGAGTTGCTCGATGAGGCTGAGCTGCTGCTCGACGAGCGACTTGCTTCGCCGCGCGAGCGTCTCGAACATGTCGCTGATCTGCAGGCGGAGGTGCGCCTGCTCACCGGCGAGGCGCAGTGCCTGACCGTGCATGTCGTCGACGGCGCGGGCGAGCTGACCGATCTCCTCGGTGGTGTACACGGGGACCCGGGTGAACTCGATGTCCTCGATGTTGTCGCCGACCTTGATGCGATCGATGGCTTCGGGCAGCTCCTGCCGCGCGACCTTCAGTGTGCCGTAGCGCAGGCGGCGGATCGGGCCGACCAGCGAGCGCGAGACGAGCAGCGCGAGGACGAGGGCGGCGAGCAGGGCCGCGAGCACGATCGCGGTGTCGCGGAGCGCGGCCGAACGCGTCTCGGCGGCGCGGTCCTGGATGGTCGTGCTGACCTGGCTCGACGACTGTTCGATGAGGCCGCCGTAGATGTCGACGCTGTTGAGCAGCGAGGCGCGCAGGTTGAGGATCGGGAGCGGTCCCTCCCCTGCCGCGGCGACCATGTCGGCGCGTTCCTGGACACCGGCGCGCAGTTCGGCGATCTGCGTGTCCGCCGAGGGGTACGACCGGGCGAGCAGGTCGAGCATCGCAAGCTCGGCACCGGACGCCGACACGAGGGCGGTACCGGGCTGGTCGGGATTCTGGAGGAGCTGCAGGAGGCCGAGCACCTGGCCGAAGAGATAACGCTGCGAGTACCAGGCGTTGATGAGCTGGTCGCCGTAGGCGAGGATCTCCTCGTCGTCGACCTCGCTGATGATCGACTCGACGACCCGGTTCAGGCTGTCGCGCACCTCGTTGGTGACGGTGCTGATCTCCTCGACCGGCACCGGGCCGGCCTGGAGCTTGGCGAACAGCGACTGCGCGGTGGCGACGGTGCGGGCGAGATCGGCGGTGACCTCGGAGTCGAGCTCCGGGTTCGCCACGACCGTCTCGATCTTGGCGAAGGCCTCCTCGAGGGCCGTCCATTCTGCGGGCGTCACCGTTCCGGCGGCGGCACTGGCGGTGGCGGTGGCGAACGCGGTCGAGAAGTCGACGACGTCCGGCACGGCCGCCACCTGGTCGGCGGCGGCGGAGAAGTGAACGGCGTTGCTGAGCTCGTTCTCGACCCGGAGACCACCGAGGACCATGGCCACGGTCACGGGGACAGCGAGGACGGCGGTGACCTTGCGACGAAGGCCCCACCCCTCGATGTTCCACCACCGCTGCCGAGGCGGCGACTTGTCAGTCATGGGTTACAGCTCTCCTTCCACCCCGTTCGCGCCGGGCATCGAGCACCGGCCGGCACTGCACTCCGATGAGCGCGTTTTCGATCGAGTGCAGTCGAACGAGACGTTTCGGGTGAGGGCACCATAGCGGGACGTACAACGGATACGGAAGTGAAGATCCTTTCCGCTCCCCTGTGCTGCTCTGGTCCCCCCGTTCGGCAGCCACACGTACAAATGGCCGTATGGAGTGTACTCACGGGTAAGACGCTGGGCGAACGGGAAGTCCGCGCCGACCTCCCACGACACGAGCCCTCGCTGTGAAATCGCGCACAGCGAGGGCTCGTGTGGGTCCCGTGTGCCGCGTGTGACCCGGGTGCGGGCAACCGGCGGCAATGGATCAGACGTCCAGGAAGCGGACATCCTTCGCGTTCCGGGTGATGAAGCTGCGGCGTGCGACGACGTCCTCACCCATGAGGATGCTGAACAGTTCGTCGGCGGCCGCGGCGTCGTCGAGGGTCACCTGACGCAGGATGCGGACCGAGGGATCCATGGTGGTCTCCCACAGCTCCTTGGCGTTCATCTCGCCGAGACCCTTGTAGCGCTGGATGCCGTCGTCCTTGTTGATCTTCTTGCCGGCCTTCAGGCCCGCCTCGAGCAGCGCGTCGCGCTCGCGGTCGGAGTACGCGAACTCCGGCTCGCTGCGCTGCCACTTGAGCTTGTACAGCGGCGGCTGCGCGAGGTAGACGTGGCCCTCCTCGATGAGCGGGCGCATGAAGCGGAAGAGCAGCGTCAGCAGCAGCGTCGCGATGTGCTGGCCGTCGACGTCGGCGTCGGCCATCAGCACGATCTTGTGGTAGCGCAGCTTCGCGATGTCGAACTCTTCGTGGATGCCCGTGCCGAAGGCGGTGATGATCGACTGGACCTCGGCGTTCTTGAGGACCTTGTCGATACGCGCCTTCTCGACGTTGATGATCTTGCCGCGCAGCGGCAGGATCGCCTGGTACATCGAGTCGCGGCCCGACTTGGCGGAGCCACCTGCGGAGTCGCCCTCCACGATGTAGATCTCGCACTTGCTCGGGTCCTTCGACCGGCAGTCCGCCAGCTTGCCGGGCAGGCCGCCGATGTCGGTCGCGCTCTTGCGGCGGACGAGCTCGCGGGCCTTACGCGCGGCGACGCGGGCGTGCGCCGAGGACACGGCCTTGGTCACGATCGTCTTCGCGTCGGCGGGGTTGGCCTCGAACCAGTGCGAGATGTGCTCGTTGCACGCCTTCTGCACGAACGACTTGACCTCGGTGTTGCCGAGCTTGGTCTTGGTCTGGCCCTCGAACTGCGGCTCCGAGACCTTCACCGAGATGATCGCGGCGAGACCCTCCCGGATGTCGTCGCCCGTGAGGTTCGGGTCCTTGTCCTTGAGGAGCTTCTTGTCCTTCGCGTACCGGTTGACCACGCTGGTCAGCGCCGCACGGAAGCCTTCCTCGTGCGTGCCGCCCTCGTGGGTGTTGATGGTGTTGGCGAAGGTGTGGACGGACTCGGAGTAACCCGAGTTCCACTGCATCGCGACCTCGAGTTCGTGGCCCGTGCCCTTGGCGGTGAAGCCCACCACCGAGTTGTGGATCGGGGTCTTGGCGCGGTTGATGTACCGCACGTAGTCCTCGAGACCACCCGGGTAGTGGTAGGTGCGGGTCTTGACCTTCGGCACCTCGGTCGCGGCCTCGGCGGACTCCTCCGCGGACTTGGGGGCCTCGGCGGTCTCCGGGACCTCTTCGTCGGTGATCTCCTCGGGCTGCACCCGCTCGTCGGTCAGGGTGATGGTCAGGCCCTTGTTCAGGAACGCCATCTCCTGCAGACGACGCGAGACCGTCTCGAAGTTGTAGGTCGTGGTCTCGAAGATCTCCGGGTCGGCCCAGAACCGGACCGTGGTGCCCGTGCGCTTCGTCGGCTCGCCCTGGACGAGCTCGCCCGGCTTCGAGTTCGTGTAGGTCTGTTCCCAGTGGTAGCCGTCGCGGTCGATCTCGACCTCGAGGCGCGTGGACAGCGCGTTCACCACGGAGATACCGACACCGTGCAGACCACCCGAAACCGCGTAGGCGTCGGAGTCGAACTTGCCGCCGGCGTGGAGCTGGGTGAGGACGACCTCGACGGTGGGCGCACCGGAGGCGTGCATGGCGACGGGGATACCGCGGCCGTCGTCGACGACCTGGACGCCACCGTCCTCGAGAAGCGTGACCTCCACCGTCGAGGCGTAACCCGCCATGGCCTCGTCGACGGAGTTGTCGACGACCTCCCAGATGAGGTGGTGCAGACCACGCTCCCCGGTGGAACCGATGTACATGCCGGGGCGCTTGCGTACCGCCTCGAGTCCCTCGAGGACGGTGATGGACGACGCACCGTACTCACTTCTGCTGTTGTTCGACTTCTGGGCAGCCACGGGTGGGTAGCTCTCCTTCTCCGCATCGGCCCCGCGCACGCGCGCGACGCATTCCTGTCCATCCTACGTGTCCGGACGTCCACTGCCGGGGTGGACACAGAATGCGGTGATTCGCACCCCTGGTGTCCCCGGAGCGGCCCGGTCGCGCCTGTCAGGGCGTGATTTCCTAGACCGCCGGAATATCGGCGCTTCTACGGTCCACGAACGGGGTCGCCGCTCAGCCGTAGGTGTCGCGGGGACCACGCCCCCGGATGTGACGTTCGCCCTTCCGCCAGCTCGGTGCCGTCGGGCCGGTGATCCGCAGTTCCCGGACGACGTCTCGGCCCACCGCGTCGGCGATCCGGCCGAGGATCTGCGACTGCATCATCCGCAGCTGCGTCGCCCACGCCGTCGACTCCGCCGAGACGTGCAGGATCCCGTCGCGCAGCGTGGTCGGTTGCGCGTGCGCGGCGATGTCGTCGCCGACGACCCGCGCCCAGCTGCCCAGCACGGTGCCCTCCGAGACGTGCGCCGACCAGCCGCGTTGCTTGGCCACGGACTGGGCCAGGGAGCCGAGCCGCTGCGGGTCGCGCTCGTCCGGACCCGGCCCCGACCAGCCGCGCCGCCGGCGCTTGGGCCGCAGCGGACCGCGCGAGGCGCGTCCCTGCCCCACCGCCTTGCCGCTCGCCTTGGCCGCGGCTCGAGCCTCCTCGAGCGCGCGACGGGCGAGATCGATGCCCTTGAGCTCGGGCTCCCCGGCGCCCGGGCCCTCACCTGCGTGTTCGTCGTTCATCCGACCTCCCCTGGAACCGGATCGGCACTCGGGTCCGTCTCCCTCTGCACCGATCCCAGCACAGAGGTACGACCGTCCGGGCCGTCCTCGACGTGCACGGGGAAGCGGGCGCCGCGCAGTTCGCCCGGCACGTCCTCGGGGACGGCCGCGGTGATGAGCACCTGCTCGGCGCCCGCGGCGACCTCGGCGAGCGCGGCCCGGCGGCGACGGTCGAGTTCGGCGAACACGTCGTCGAGCATGAGGACCGGATCGGTGCCGTCGGCCCGCAGCAGGGCGAACGCCCCGAGCCGCAGCGCCAGCGCGAACGACCACGATTCACCGTGGCTGGCATAGCCTTTCGCGGGCTCGCTGCCGAGCATCAACTCGAGATCGTCGCGGTGGGGACCGACGAGGCAGACCCCCCGCTCGATCTCGCGCGAGCGGACCTCGGCGAGCCGGTGCAGGAAGACGGTCTCGAGGAACTCCCGGTCGTCGGGGATCGGCGGGCGGGCCGGATCGGCGAACTCCGGCGGCAGAGCGTCACCGAGGCTGCTGCGGTAGTGCAGGCTCGCCGGGCGCGACTCCGGTGCGATGGCCCGGTAGGCCTCCGCGACGTGCGGAGCGAGTTCGTGCAGCAGGGAGATCCGGGCGGCCAGCAGTTCGGCGCCGTGCGCGGCGAGATGACCGTCCCAGACGTCGAGGGTGGCCAGCGCGCTCGCCCCGTCGCTCGAGCGGCTGCCGCGGCGCAGCGCCCCACCAGCGGTCTTGAGCAGTGCCGACCGCTGCCGCAGCACCTTGTCGTAGTCGGCGCGCACCCCGCTCAGCCGCGGGAAGCGGGTGGTGAGCAGTTCGTCGAGGAAACGCCGGCGGTCGCCCGGGTCGCC
The DNA here is from genome assembly GCF_025837095.1 of Rhodococcus sp. Z13. NCBI lineage: Bacteria > Bacillati > Actinomycetota > Actinomycetes > Mycobacteriales > Nocardiaceae > Rhodococcus > Rhodococcus sacchari. The sequence goes on along the minus strand of NZ_CP107551.1, from coordinate 3,832 downwards.
GCGGACGAGCGACAGGTCCTCGGGCGCGAACAGCACCGTGCGCAGGATGCCGAGGAGTTCTCGAGGACGGCGGGCCGGCGACTGGTTGATCCGTGCCCGGTTCTGCCGGCCGTCGTTGATCTCGATGTCGATGCCGAGTTCGCGGCCGTTGTTGACGACCAGCGCCCCCGCGAAGGCCCTGGTCGTGCCGGCCCGCAGCAGCGGGGCGTCGGACGAGACCCGGTGCGAGGACAGCGTCGACAGGTACCCGAGCGCCTCGAGCAGGTTGGTCTTCCCGTGCCCGTTGCGGCCCACGAAGACCGTCGCCCCCGGTGTGAGATCGACGGAAACCGCTCTCCACGAACGGAAGTCACGCAGGGAAAAGGATCGAACGTACACGGGGGCGTCCAGTCTCGCCTGCCGGTCAGCCCGGCAGGCGCACCGGCATCAGCAGGTAGGTGTAGTCGCTCTCCGGCGCCGCGAAGGTACCCGAGGCGTCCGGCACGGGCTCCTCCTCGAGAGCGGGCCGCAGCACGGCGGGCCGGCTCGAGGTGGTGAACCCGAACGACACCTTGTCGGTGTGCAGCGAGGTCAGGCCGTCGAGCAGGTAGCCCGGGTTGAAGGCGATGATCAGCGGCTCGCCGAAGAACTCCGCGGGGTGCGTCTCCTCGGCGCGGCCGGCGTCGTCGCCACCCGCGGACAGCAGCACGCTGCCCTCGGTGAACTCGAGTCGGACCTGCGCACCGCGCTCGGCGACGAGGGCCACACGCTTGATGGCGTCGACCAGCGGCGCGATCTCCACCGTGGCCATCGCGGTGTGCTCGTTGGGGAGCAACTGGCGGAACTTGGGGAATTCGGCGTCGAGCAGGCGCGTGGTGGTGCGACGTCCCTCGGAGACGATGCCGAGCAGGCCGTCGGCACCCACCGACGAACCGCTGCCCAGCGCCAGCTGGACCGGCGAATTCGAGGTTCCGCCAACGGTTTTCGCAGCCTCGGAGAGAGTCTTGGCGGGAACGAGCACCGCGGAGCTGGTGGCCTCCGAGGTGGGCATCCACTCGAGTTTGCGCACGGCGAGCCGGAAACGGTCGGTCGCGGCGAGCACCATGTCGGTGCCGTCGATCTCGACCCGGATGCCGGTGAGCATCGGCAGCGTGTCGTCCTTGCCGGCCGCGACGGCGACCTGGCTGATGGCCTCGGCGAAGAGGTCGCCGGGCAGCGAGCCGGTCTGCTGCGGCAGCTCGGGCAGCTGCGGGTAGTCCTCCACAGGCATGGTGGGGAGCGAGAACTTGGCGCTACCGCACGTGATGAGCACGCGGGTGCCGTCGAGGACGACATCCACAGGCTTGTGGGGAAGGGCACGGGTGATGTCGGCGAGCAGCTTGCCCGACACCAGCACCTGGCCCGGCGTGATGACCTCCGCCGCGACGTGGACCTGCGCGGAGACCTCGTAGTCGAAGCCCGAGACGGTCAGTCCCTGTTCCTCGGCGCCCAGGAGGACACCGCCGAGAACGGGAACGGGAGGTCGCGAGGGGAGGCTTCTGGCAACCCACGCAACGGAGTCGGCGAAGTCCTCGCGAGCCACACGAAACTTCATACTTCCCAGCTCCATCGCCCGGTGGATCCCTTCGATCGTGGTCTCGACGTGTCTTCGAAGTCTGTCACAGAACCCCGACGCCGCCGAGGCGGAGCCGGGGGATGCGGCTCCACGTTAGGCCTTCCTTCGCTGCTTGGGAAGCCGAGAGGCTCGAGGCGGGGTGTCTTCTCGAGGGCCTGTGGAGCGAACCTGTCCACACACCTGTTTCCAAAGAAGATTTCCGAAGAGAACTCACAGAAGTAGTAATAGGGGCTGTGGAAACTGTGGACGAACGACCGTCTAGGCTGGTGGGGCGACGTTCTCGAGGGCCGCGAACTCGAGGATGAACTCGAGGAGTTCTCGAGGAGGAATGTGGATTCCTCGAGACGGTTCAACTTCTGTCCACCGTTCGTCCACAGAGATTCTACGTTCTGCACACCGTTGTCCACAGGTGTGGGGACCGGAAATTTCTCGAGATATAGGACAGGGAGCGCCCTGTGGACGCTCCCTGTGGATGGATTCTCGAGGCTCGAGGATCAGCGCTTCGACCGCTGCTTGATGCGCGCGGTGAGCTCCTGCACCTGGTCGTAGACCTTGCGACGCTCAGTCATCTCCTTGCGAATCTTCTTGTCCGCGTACATGACTGTGGTGTGATCGCGCCCGAAGGTCTGCCCGATCTTCGGCAGCGACAGGTCGGTGAGCTCCCGGCACAGGTACATGGCGATCTGCCGTGCCTGCGCCAGTGGGCGGGCCTTGCCGGGGCCGCACAGATCGTCGATCGACGTACCGAAGTACTCCGCGGTCACGGCCATGATCGTGGCGGCGTTGATCTCGAGTGCCGACGAATCCGGCATCAGATCACGCAGCACCACCTCGGCGAGCGTCAGGTCGAGCGGCTGCCGGTTCAGCGACGCGAAGGCCGTGACACGGATCAGGGCACCCTCGAGTTCACGGATGTTGCGTTCGATCCGGCTCGCGATCAGCTCGAGCACGTCGTGCGGGACGTTCAGGCCGTCCATGCGCGCCTTCTTCGACAGGATCGCGATGCGCGTCTCGAGTTCGGGCGGCTGGACGTCGGTGATCAGGCCCCATTCGAAGCGCGTCCGCAACCGCTCCTCGAGTGTCGCCAGCTGCTTGGGCGGCCGATCGGAGGAGACGACGATCTGCTTGTTGGCGTTGTGGAGGGTGTTGAAGGTGTGGAAGAACTCCTCCTGGATACCCTCCTTGCCCTCGATGAACTGGATGTCGTCGACGAGCAGGATGTCGGTCTCGCGGTAGCGGCGCTTGAACGCGACCTTGCGGTCGTCGCGGAGGCTGTTGATGAAGTCGTTGGTGAACTCCTCGGTGGAGACGTACTTCACCCGCAGACCGGGGAACAGGCGCTGCGCGTAGTGGCCGGCGGCGTGCAGCAGGTGCGTCTTCCCCAGGCCCGACGCACCCCAGATGAACAGCGGGTTGTAGGCGCGGGCGGGAGCCTCGGCGATCGCCACGGCGGCGGCGTGGGCGAAGCGGTTCGACGCACCGATGACGAAGGTGTCGAAGGTGTACTTCGCGTTCAGGCTGCTCGAGCCCATCGGCGGCGTCTCGGGCGGCGTGGGCTGGGTGAAATAGGACGGCCACGACTCGCGGACGGCGGTCATCGCTTCGCGGTCGTCGTCGACCTCCTCGAGTTCGCCGTGGTCGGCCTCGAGCATGTCGTGGCTGCGCGGGGGCATCCGCCGGTGCAGCGGGGCCACGGCCTCGCCGGGCAGACCACCCTCCCGCGGCGCCGCCGGAGAGCGGCGCAGATCCCGCGACCGGGACTCGCCCGTGCGGGAACTCACAGGCTGTGAGTCCTCGGGGAGCCCCTCGAGGGGCAGTGTGTCGCGCGGTTCGGCGTACGGATCCTCGGCGGGATCGTCCACCCGTTCGCGCGGTTCGACGCGCACACCGAGGCCCTCCACCCGGTGACCGAGATGGCGGTTGAGGGTCCGCAGGATCGGTTCGCGCAGATCGCGCTCGATCGACTGCTGGGCGAGCGTGGAAGGTACCGAGAGCAGGGCGAATCCCTGCGCCAGGGTGATGGGTTTGACGAGGGCGAGCCATGCTTTCTGGCTCTTCGTCAGCCCGCCGTCGTCGACGGTCAGCTCGGCTACGACGTCCGTCCACACATCGGCCAGCGCGTTCGGCTCGTCGCTCACGCAGCTTCCCTTTCCTGAAGTCGACCGGGTTGTCCACACGATTATCCACAGGTGTGGACAACCGGGGGAATCACCCGGTGGACGAATGGGAAGAGTGCAT